>CAVKKO010000054.1:0-11424 GCA_963656905.1 Bacteroidaceae bacterium
TGCCCTGGACGTTGCCCGCGGAGTCCTTGACGACCTCCGTGGTCTTCGTGGTGCTAGATCCCTTGCCGGTATCGATCTCCTCGACCGTCGTGGTCGTGGAGGTGCCATCGTCGTTGGTCTTCGTGTCCTCGGACACCTTCTTGGCCTCCTTGGATACGATCGTGATCTCGCAGGTCGCGGACACCTCGGTGCCCTTGACCGTAACGATCAGGGACACCGTACCCGCCGTCTTCGCTGTTACGACTGCGGACCCGTCGCTGCTCTTCTGAATGGACACCGACCCGGTGCCCTCCCCGACGGACCAGACGTATTCGACACCCGAGACCTCTGGACTGACGGTCGCCTTGACGGTGGCCTTGGCGCCGACGTCCAGGGACAGCGAGGAGCTGTCGATGGAGACGGATTGGACCTTGGAGACCGAATCCGTGACGGTGACCACGCAGGTGGCCGTTATGTTGTTGTTGGCGTTGGAGGTGGCGGTGATGATCGCCGTTCCTGCGGACACAGCGGTCACGACTCCAGAGGAGACGGTGGCCACGGCGGGGTTGCTGGAGGTCCAGGTCACGGTCTTGTCTTTGGCGTTGCTGGGGGAGATCGTGGGAGTCAGAGTCGATGTCTTGCCGACCTCGAGCTTGATTGAGGAGGACATGTCGATCGACTTCACGCTGTAGTCCACCACGGTGACAGTGCATTCCTTGTAAAGGTCCGAACCGCCGTTGGCGGTGGCCCTGATGACGGACGTCCCGACGGACTTGGCGGTGATGTTCCCATCCTGGTCGACATAGACGCAGGATCCCTCCTCGACGCTCCAGGTCACCGTCGTGTCGGTCGCGGTGTCGGGGCCGACTTTGACACTCAGCTTGGCGCTCTTGTCCAGTTCGATGGTCATGGAGTCCTGCGTTATGGACATGGTAGTGGCCGGAACGGATCCGACGACGACCTCGCACCTCGCACTGATGCCCGATCCATCGTTGGCCGTGGCCACTATGACGGACGTCCCGACGGACTTGGCGGTGACGGTGACGGTGCCTCCGCTGTTGCTGACGATGCTGACCGATGATCCCTCGGCGACGCTCCAGGTCACTGTCGTGTCGGTCGCGTCGGTCGGGGTGACTTTCGCGGTAAGAGTCTCCGCGTTGCCGATGACGATTGACATCTTCCCGTTCTCGACACCGACGAACTCGATCTTCTCGACCGGCTTGTCGGAGACTTTCACGTTCATTTTGACGATGACTTCTGCAGAACCCGCATTGTCCGTGACGGTGGCTGTTATGACCGCCTTCCCACTGGAGATGGCGGTCACCTTCCCATAAGAGTCCACAGAAACGACCTTCTCGTCGCTGGAAGTCCAGACGATGTTCTTTACGGCTCCGGATGTGCATGTGACCCTCAGGCTTCTGACGTCTCCGGGATTAAAGCTGTCATCCACTTCTCCGTCCCATCCGATTTCCACGCCCTTTATGGGGGCGGGCGTGACCTTCACCGTGCAGAAGAAGCTGTGTCCTCCATCCTCGGTGACTCCGGTGATGACTGCTGTCCCCTGGGAAATCGCGGTCACCTTTCCGCTGGAATCCACGGCGGCGACAGATCCGTCGCTGGAAGTCCAGCGGACGAGCTTCTGGGCCACATCGCCCTGCTCGAGCTTTCCGTTGTTTGTCACATAGAATACAGGCTTAAGAGTGACAGACGAACCTTCGCCGATCGAGCCGTCGGACTCTGTTCCGCAGTATCCGTTGATCTCCGGAGCCCCACGTACCCATGAATCAGTAGACGACGATATGTCGATCACAGTCCTGATCGCAGCCGTTCCATCTACAACGATCTCCATGACGAACCGGGTATTGCTGCCGACAATATTCTTGAGGACTCCATCGGTACCATATTCCTTGTTGAAGTTCGGACTGTCCCCGATTGTGACATACCAGATACTGTTCGTGCTCCTCAGATCCTCTGTATAGATCACCTCGCCGTTGCAGTACAGCTTTCCGACGACCTTGCATAAAGCGGTGTTCTTCTGCGAGAAGACCACGAACATCGTCTGGGCTGCGACATCGGACAGGTCACGGTCGATGAGGCTCTTGATCCCCGCCTTCGCATTATCAGCAGTAGCTCCGTATCCGGAGCCCACGTAGATCATGTATGTCGAAGCATCGCTCGTGGACAGACCCACATCGGCAATGCTCTTGCCTGACCCTGCCCATGCCCATACGACCTCGATCACTGTGTCTGAAGTTATCTTAAGCGTGCTTCCAACGGCAACTTCCGCCCCATCGACGGTCAATGCCTTTATCGAGTAGTTGTTGCGCTTGATCTTCGTGCTAAGATCGCTCGGGATTACGTACTCCGTGCCTTCGTTAATAGTCCACTCGATAGCGAATCCGTCAACTGCCGTCCCTCCGTTGAGCTTGTACTCCGCGGTATAGATCGGAATGGTCGTGAACTTGCCAGACAGGCTGTTGTCGGCCATGAGGTCAATGAGTGCCTTCTTGACGATATCCCCATCGTCATCCAACCTGTAGTAGGCATCTGAAGAGATGAAATCCACATCATCGACAGTGGCAGAAACAAAATAGCTGCAACCCGGGGAAATCGCCACGGTCGTCTTCGCCAGCTTTTGCCATGACCCGTCGCGGTACATGAACACGTTGTACTTCAGCCCGCTGAAGTCCGACTCGGTAGTCGCGATGGCAGTGATGATCTGGTTCTTCAGGCTGCCATCGGCATCGACCTCCACCCACTGGGCCTCGTTCCCAGCCTGGATTAGAATTTTTGCCGATCCGCCGGTCTTCAGCTTCCCCTCAATCGTGTTATCATCGAACAGATCCAATATCTTGTAAGAACCGCTGCCTCCGTCAAGGGAGAACGTCCTCTCGGGAATGTCCTGCATGTTGCTTATATCGGTCGATACGAAGAATTCGCGATAGTTCGACAATGCCTTCAGACTAAGATCGGTCACCTTGACAATCTGGTTGTCCAAGTTCTTCACATATATGTTGAGATCCGAAATACTGGCGTCCCATCCGCTGCGCTTGATGACCTCGTTCAACGCATCCTTAATGCTGTCTCCTCTCTGGAGATACCATTCCGCGCTGTTCTCGTCCTGCATCAGGAACCTGTAGGGCACCTGTGAAGCGGACGCATAGCACCTGATGGTCCCGGAATCGGTGTACCACAGGATCTCCCCGTTCGGCCCCACGCGGACAGCCTGGGAGCTGAACTGGTCGGACTTGTACCTGAGCACCGTATAGCCGGAAGCCTCGGTCTTGCCGTCGTAGTCGTCGAAGAAGTACGCCGCGTTGTATCCCGCGGTGTAGGGAACCAGCATGACGGTGCGGTGGCCGTCCTCGCCGACGTTCAGGACTATCGACCCATGGGTGTACACGGATGTCTCGTAGTACAGCAACCCGCGCTTATTGTTATCCTCTTTCACCTGTGCGGCAGTCCTCGGCGTAGTATCGTACGGATGATTGACCTCCTCTTCTATTGTCGTCGGGACGAACTCCTCATTTTCTATGATCTGATTGGCGAGCACCTTGCCCATGTCGAAGACGAACAGCGTCCCACCATCTTTTCCGGAGAATTCACCGCCGAAATGGACGTATCCGCGGCCTTCGTAAGCGATGAACGCGGATCCGGCCCCAAGGCTCTTCTCGATGTTGATATAACTGTGAATTGAAAGATCCCCATCGTCTCCCACCTTGAATATCAGAACCGCCTTCTCGTTTTTAGTCCCGTTCGATGATTCATCGAACAGACCTGTGCTGTAAGATGTCAAGAACAGATAGGTCGTTCCGTTGTGCACATAGGATGTCAGCCACCCGTTGTCCAGATACTTCCCGCCTATCATGCTCGTCAGATCGAGCGTTGTCTTCGTTCCGTCGTCCAGCTTCACTGCGCTGACGGCACGGTCGTTCCCGGAGGCTTCGATGAAGTAGATGTGCGTGTCAGTGAACACAGGGGCCGCGGTCGTCCCGTACAGCCCGTGCCACGTCGTCGCGATCCCGTTCTCCCAGGCACCGTTCGTGACTTTCCCGCCCTCCTTGAACTTGTAGAGAGTCCCCTCGGTCGTTATGCCGTAGAAGTATCCCTGGGTGTAGAACGCGGAGATGATCCCAACAGGCATCGCCCAGGCCTCGTTCAGGTCCGAATCGTACGCCTTCCCGGTCTGGAAGTCCAGGATGTACCCTCCCCCGTATCCGAGGTAGAGGTAGAACGTCTTCGCAGTGGTGTCCTTGATCTCGACCTCCTTGACGATGGTGCCGTCTTCCAGCTCCAGCTTGACCAGACAGTCGCCGGTGCGGAAGTAGACGTAGTCGTCCAGGATGAGCGGTTCGCTGGGGAACCCTGTCCACACGCTCATGGATGCGTCTACACTGCACTTGTACGACCAGGACTGGATGAGGTCGTCCGTGTCCACGACAGCCCTGGTCACCCCGTTGAGTATGTTCGATAGGGACGTGTACCTCTCCAGAGTGGCGACCGACACATCCGAGTTGATGGTGACCGTGCAAGTCGTGCTCCTGTCCTCTAACGTCTTCCCGTCGACCTTCCAGCACAGGAGCTCCCTGTCGGCATGCGATGCGAAGACGAATTGAACGCTCGAGCCGCTCTCGACGTACTCGCCGTTGAACAGGTACTTGCCATTCTGCTGTGCGGAGACGGAATCGGACGCGGAATACCATCTGACGGCCATCCCGTCCTCCAACGCCCACTTCGCGTAGAGGGTCGTGTCCGCTTCGATCTTCGAGGGCGTGAAGGCCTTGGAGAACGACGCGTCCAGATACCAGCCGTACAGATAGTATCCGTCCTTGGCCTTGCCCGAAGCGAATGCGTCCAGCTGCGACTGCAGGAAGGTCCTTCCCTTCGTTATGGTTTTGGTCTCGTTCGAACCATCGAAATTCAATGTCAGGGTGACGGTGCCGGTTTCGCTCTTCAGCGCTATGGAGACTGCGACATCCGTGTTGAGAGCGTACGAGTAGACGCCCTTGACGGGATCGATCTCCGTCTCTCCAACCTTCACCACCAGATCGTCGTATACATATCCGAGCTCGGAATCCACGGTGAACTCGACCCCGTTCTTAGACACAGCGGTCACACGGATGCTGAAGTCCTCGTTGGTGTCATCGGACTTGACGATCGAGCCGCCGGTCAGCAGCGATACCAGATCCGTGCATTTGCCGCTGCCATCGGTGAGCTCGAGCTCCGATACGCTGTAGTATCTTGTATCGGAGAACATCGATTTCCAGTCCATGTCAGTGCTCTTCACAGATACTGTAAGCGATTGGATGTTCGATGCGAACACATGACCTTCAGGTTTATTCCCGACATCCTCGCCGTAGGCCTTCACCTCGATTTCATCCGACGTGATGGAGATGCTATGGTCGGTCTTCGACCTCAGAGAACCGAGACCGATAGTGAGTTTTCCGCCGCAATCCACCTCGAGGAATCCGAAGTCCATCTTCTTCTCTTCCGTTTTCGCGCCATATACCAGATCGGAATCTTCGAAGACTACGTTTCCTTCGGATGTTAGCTCTATCTTGCCTATATAACAGGCTCCGAACGCATCCTTCCCGATAGCGAGTGTCGAGCCGCTCCAAGTCAGGACGTCGATCTGGGCATTCGACGGGAATGCATCGGAAGTCATCGTCTCGACGGAGCCGGGCACATTGACGATTCCATCCTTTATCGCCACAGGGACCTTCGCCAAGGCCTTCCCGTCCTTGGAAAGGAGTATGCCGCCAGATGCAGTGAACCAACCATTGCCAGGATCCACATCGAACGACGCCAATGACGAGCACATGCTGAGATCCGTCTGTATGAACTCGGTTTTCGAATCCAGTGTGACCTCGGTCGCGAACGGCGAGACCCATATGAGACCCCATGTTCCTGCATAATTCACGTCCAGAGGTATGCCATACTCATCATTCTTGCCGTATTGCGCTTTGACTTTGTCATAGCCTATGCCGAACACAGCCGTGCCGTCGGCGGTGCTCGTGTAACGAGGTCCTGTCGTCACGCCATCAGGCTTATCCTGGATAATGATCGTGGAAAGGCTCGAGCATCCTTTGAACAGGGAACTCATACCGCTGTTGATCAGTTTCCTCTCTTCTGATGCTTTGTCATTCGGGGAACTGTCTCTGCTCAATGACTGTATCCCGTAAGGGAGCTCGAGCTTCTGCAGGGACGAGCATCCCGTGAAAGCATTCGCCCATATGTACTTCAGTTGAGAATTCCCTCCGAATGATATCTCCCTGAGGGCCTGGCAGCCCATGAACGCAGCAGTGCCGATCGATTCCAGCGACGCCGGCAGGCTAACAGAGGTGATGTCGGTGTTCTTGAACGCTGCCTCACCTATCTCCTCAAGTTTCGTGCCGTCCAGCTTGATTTCCTTGATGTACATGCATCCCTCGAACGCGTGAGCAGAGATGCTCGTCATCGTAGAGGGGAAGGTGATGCTCTCGAGACGTGTGCAGTAGCTGAACTCATAAGGGTTCAACTCCGTGATCTGCGATTGGCTCAGATCGATCTTGCGCACCGCGGTTCCGAAGAACACCCCTGCTTTGCCGTTATTATCAACTCCCGTCCAGATGCTGGTCACCGTGCTGGGGACTTTGACATCGCTCAGACCTGCAGGAGACATGATCACAACCGTTCCGTCTTTGCTGAGCAACAGCCCATTACTAGCAGAATATGTCCCACTCTCGGAATCCACTTTTATCTCCACGAGCTTCGAGCATCCGGAGAAGACAGTCTCATTGTAATAGTAGGTCGATTGTGTGGCCTCATCCATCCTGGTCACTGTCTTGGGAATCGTTACCGTGGTCAATTCCGTATTGGAGAAGGCCCTGTTCCCGATGACCGTCGCTCCGTTCGGTATGTCGAACGTATAGCCATCTACAGTGCGCCCGAGATCGGTACTCGCAAATGCCTGCGCACCTATAGTATAGCCCTCGCTTTGTTTAATCGTGAATTTGTACAACGACCCGCAGTCATTGAAAGCTTTATTCCCGATCGTCCCGCTGAAGCTCTCAATCGTCACAGTCGTCAGTTCGTCACAGTTATAGAATGCGCTATCTCCTATGTCGAACACATTCGCAAGGCTAATGGTCTTCAATGCAGTCCTGCTGAATGCATATTTCCCTATAGTGAGACTCCCCACATTTTCTGCGACTGTAACACTCTCGAGGCTCTTACATTCGTTGAACGCATAGTTGCCTATGCTCAATACATTTCCAAGATCAATCGTCTTCAGTGCAGTCCCACTGAAAGCATATTCTCCGATTTCGAGTCCTTCCGTCCCATCTGCGAATTGGACACTCACGAGATTTGTGCAACCGTAGAACGCTCTTGTTGTGACATTCGCCAGGGTCGAGGGCAACGAGATCTTCTTCAGAACAGTGTTCCCTTCGAATGTCCGCCCGATCTCGGTAATCGTCCAATCCGAAAGATCCATCTCTGCTCCAATGCTGCTGGGATTCATATAGATTATGCCATCGATTTTCCCTCCCGATAACGAATATAAACTCCCACCCTGCACCGTATACCTTGTTCCAGTCCCGATTCCTATGAATTGTGGGCTGTTCTTGAGATTGAATGCCGCGGAATCGATACTTTCAAGCTCGTTGAGGTTAAGCGTTATCTTATTCAAATTAGAAAATCCATCTCCTGTGAAAGCGTCAGCTCCTATTTTCTGTGCGCCTTTGATCTCAACCTCCTTCACATCCATCCCTTTCGGCCATGTTATGCCTTTAGCTATTATCTTCACTTGAGAACCTATCTCCAGCTTCTCTCCTATCGCCCCCAGGTAAACACCATTTCCATTATCGTCGACCAATAACCCCGCATATTCATCCTTAAATCCCGGCTCATAGTACTTGACATCAGCTACATTCCCAAATCCACGGTATATTTTTTGATATGTGTCATAGTTATCCAAGACAACTCTTATTTTAATATTGGCAGCACCAGTGTTTCCTAACGCATACGTATTTCCACTACGATAGATTTCATTCACTCCGCCTGCTATATAGAAGATGAATTCCGCATTCGTATTCTTATTATATAGTGCGTCTGTCGCTTTTGTAGAATTGGAATTCAATACGAATCTATTCGAGAAATATATCCCCAACGAGCCTTTCCCATCGCTAAAAGATCCGACTCCGAAGTTCAGTTGATTCGTAGATTCCCATACCATCAGCTTCAATGAAGGACATCCCGAGAAAATCGTCGGCGTTATCCTGTTCTTTACGGCCCCGGTTATCCCTGTCGACGTGCTCTTTTCGCTGAATACCACATATTGCAATTTCGTGCAGTTCTTGAACTGCGGTGCACTGGGGTTCTTCGATTCAGTAAAGCCTATCACTATATTGGCCGTCAGGTACACCTCTTCGAGACTTTCCCAACTGTCGAACACGGCATTTTCGACTAGAGTCGCGCCCGTTATATCAAGGACGTTAATCCCTGTTTTTTCGAATTTCGCGGGGTCGAAGCTCTGGTTCTCAATTTTCACTACATTCTTCGTCGCTCCTTCGTCAAAGACCGCTCCCGTCACTACATTATCTGCGTTAATGGTCAGGGTATATTTGCAGATCTCTGAGTTTCCCTGCTTTACCGTGTATTTCTGACTCTGGGTGTCATAACTGACCTCCCACGGTTCCGGGAGGACAACCTCCTGTCCGCTACTCTCCTCTGCTCCACCGGACCCCTCACTGCTAGAAAGCCCCAGACAGGCCATCGATAGCACGAGCACCGTGAAAAAAGAGAGGAGCAGTGCCTTCTCTCTTGTGTCCATTTAACCCCTCGAATCAATTGTGAAAAAGTAGGGCGGGACGAACCCCGCCCCTTTTGGAGTTTTAACCTGTCTCGCAACGGAGAGGGCCTCACATGTTGCCTTCGGCGTAGACAAGCGAAAGCGCGTTCAGAGAAGCACTGGAGCTGGTCAGAGGGCTGTAGTACCCGAGAACGAATCCCAGAGCGGCCCCCGTCCCAGTCGTCCCGGACAGGATCTGCCACCAGACATACTTGTCATCGGTCCAGTCGGTGGGCGTGTCCATCCCCTCGGTCTGGGTGGTTCCCAACCCGAAGATCGTGTCGATCCATCCGTTGTAGGTCCAGTACTGATAGGTTGAATTATAAGTTCCCGGGAGGGCATCTTCTCCGACGACATCGTTCCCCAATGCCTGCTGCAGGGCAAGATACACTGTCGAACCGTACCCTACGACTTCTACTCCTGCGGATAGCTCGGCCGAGGTGACCGCACCGGAGGAAATCGTCGGGGTGACGCCGGCTTGGTCTATCTTCATATAGAATGTGACTGCAAAAGCATCGTAATAGACGTCCTCGTCCTCATCCTCGTCGTAGTAGGTGAGCCCCGTTATCGCGGAAAGATGCCCGTTCGCGGCATCGGACAATCCCTCGGGGGCTGCAGTAGTCTGGGCTCCGTAGTAGAGGGCGATATTGGCAGTTCTCCAGTTGGAATAGTAATCGCCGAAGCACGCGTAATACCCGATGTTCGAGTTGCCCGCGACCCAGGATCCGTCCTGATATACGAAGACGTTCCAGATGCTGCTTGAAGTCTCGGTCTTACCCATGAACGTCGTTATGTCCCCATAATCCGTATTCGGAGATGCCCAGGTCCCTCCAGTGCTCTTATCCGCCATCACATCAGTTGTCTGCCACACAGCAGTGGCCTTCACCGCCTGAGCACCGTCGAAGGCGCTCACGATCTGGTATCCCCATCCGCTGCCATCGTTGTAGAGTATGGTATACGTCCCATCTATGCTCTCTTCGGAATCAGATGCTTCAACTGTGAACCCGATATACGGGATAGCGAGCATCATGACGACCGCGAGAGCTGCCATCTTGACTGCGTTCATCTTTCATTCCTCAGCCGCCGTTCTCCGAAGAAACCTAGCGGGTGTTCGCTTATACTCGCGGATAGATTGTATACCCGACCCAATTGGATGTATGCATCTCGCCGAAATGCTGCAGTTGCCTACAGCATATCAGCTCATGCAGACCCCGACTTCATGAAAAAAGACGGATTGTCTAGTCCCAACAGCCTTTAGCTTCAATCCGGACATTTCTCCAGAAATGTATCCCTTCCCGATGCCAGTTTGTACGATTAACGGTGCTCATACTCTCACAATCTTTACACTCGTGATGGGTGCGTATTCTTCTGCCCAGTTCCGAACTGAATAGATTTGCGAAAAAATGGATACGCCTTGTTGGATCGACGACGGAATATCAGCCGCCGGCCCGCTTAAGATGTTTATCTCACCGTAGGATTTCCGTCAATCTTTCCAGCGTACCAGGTGCTCATCACATACTTCCCCTTATGGGCCGATGCCTGATAGTCGGACCTGTTCTGCACATCCTGGTCCCTGTCGCATCCGCAGCTCAGGATCTTCCCGCCCTGCTGGTGGCCGACGAGATACCCGAGCCTCGGCTGCAGCTTCGAATCGCCGGTGTACTCCAGATGGGTGCTGAGCACGTGGCAGGATTCTATCTCTCCTCCGTCGTCGAAACCCGCGATGCCTCCTACCGACCTGGAGTTGCCCGTCCCGTAGTAGATGATCATCGATCTGGACGCTCCGTCCCCGGTCAACACGCACCCTTGGATCCTCCCGTTCGAATATCCCGCGATGCCTCCGCCGTCCCCGTTGGTGAACATGTAGAGATGCACCGACTGGCAGGACAATATGGTCCCGTTGTTCCTGCCCGCGATGCCTCCCACACAAGCTTGGTTGCGGTTGATGTCCATGCTCGCATCCTTCACGACGATGCCTGACAGCAATCCGCGGTTCTCTCCGCACAGCATGCCGATGTCCAGCTGTCCGCTCCCAGCATGGTTCGCGGGCAGGGATGCCTTCGAGTTCAGGATGGTGAGGTTCTGGACGGAGGCCCCCTGACCAACGATCCCGAACAGTCCCGCATCGATATCCTGCGAGAACATGCTCCCCGAGAGGTCCAGCAACATATCGCTGATGACGTGCCCCTTCCCGTCGAACGTACCGTTGAACACGGCGATGGGGTCCCATGCAGCGCCGTTCATATCGATGTTGGTGAACATCGCGAAGCATGCGCCCGGATACAGCCTGACCTTGTCCATGTCATCCATGCCCACTACGGCATAGGGATCCGAGGAGGTTCCCGAACCCTTCCCCTTCAGACTGTCCAGGTACGCACTGTTGTCCCTCTTGACCTCCCACTCGTCGATCTTGGATGCGTCTAGCAGGTTCCTCGAATAATCTCTGCTCTCCAGCTGGACCCACCTCATCCCGCAATCCTTGGTGTTGTACATCAGCGTGGACCCGACGTAGGTCCCGCTCAGCGTGTACTCCTCGATCTGATAGTACTCCACGTTCCCGACGGTTCATGCGGGAAACCCCCGACGTGCTCCTCCCGAGGCAGTAGGCAACCGCG
>CAVKKO010000055.1:0-11272 GCA_963656905.1 Bacteroidaceae bacterium
CCTCGAATAACGACGGCCCGAAGTGCGGGAGAGCAGAACTCTCCCGCTCAATGATGCTGAAATCCATTGTATTCGGGAGTACCATCTGAAGCATGGGTTCGCCGTGCCTCTTTATAAATCCGCAAAATAGCTGTGTTTTCACGGATGCCATCCGCAAAAAAGCAGCATTATTGCGGATATTATCCGTAAAATCGCAGAATCGAGGCTCAATCTCCGATAAGCGCGTGATCGTTTTGGTCTGTATCGTATCCGAACGGTTCCGAGACGCCGAACCGTTCCTTCAATGCACATCAATAGCGCGCTATTTTGTACATACCATTATATAGCGCGCTATGAGTCGTGTATTATTGTACAATGGAACCGTCTGATCGCGTTTCTCTATCCCTGTCGGGGCAGACGATGGCCTATATGCTCGTTTGAACAGCCTGCTCTGCTCTCGGGAACGGAGAGCGCACAGGCCAAGAGGACACATGAGAACAGCAGGCACCCCAAGAGGATCAGCGGCAGTCCGCATCCTGAAGGATGTCGCGCATATCGACATGCGCAGCACATCCCATGCCCGCCATCGCACGATAGCGCTGGCGCTGTTCATCACGTCGCTCATGCTCGCATCGTCGCTCCCCATGATGGTCCCGACGGGCACCGAGGCGCAGCCAGCCGGGGATCCCAACGGGCGCGTGGTCGTCTACCACCCGTACAGGGATCCGGCTCCGACCATCAATGCCTATTACAATTCCGATGCCGCGTCGCAGGTCTCCGTCACGTACTACGGAGACGTGGTGTCGAGCGAGTACAACCCCCAGTTCTGGAGCGGGGCGTCCAGCACCCTCCCGGATGATATCCAGAAATGGTACGAGATCCTCAGATACGGCACGGGAAGGACTCTCGTGTTCACAGGATGGTCTTATGGCGACTCGGGAGAGACGCACTATCCCGGCGACATCATCCCTCTCGACGAGTTCTCGGTCGAGAGCGGGCAGCCGACCGCTCACCTGTACGCCACATGGGCTGTGTTGGAACATTATTATGTGAACACGGTGGCCGGAGCGGACCTGATGTACCTTGTCGGAGAAGGGTCCACTATCATATACAGCCGGAACACATACTATTTCGCGAGCTTCAGCGGAACAGAGGCGACGTTCAAGAGAACGTCAACTAGCACAAACACGCTGAAAATCAATAATGAAGGTAAAGTATTCTACGACCGTTGGGGCAGTCAGGACGTAACCGAAAACGTCACTGTCAGAGTTGACGGGGCCAACTACACTTATAAGGATGGTCAATGGAAACTGGACACGTCTTCGACCCCATCCTGGACCGGAGGGACGGTCTACACCAATGTGATTCAGACGGCAGCTCTCAGCAACGCGCCGTTATACCCTGCCACAGTCCACGGCCTCAACGGCACGGGAGTCGAGCTGCGCAGCGGGTCTATGGGCTTGTCATACGACCTTATTCTGGACAACATGGCCATAACCGGGAAGGCATCCAACCATGGCAACTCCTCCCAGGGCATCTTCGCCAATGGTAAGACGCTCGTTCTGGGAACCGGGATCACGAACGGTAGCGGGTCCGGTCCTTCGAACTATCCTCAGGTGTTCGGAGGATCGAGCTCTGGAACGGTCGAGAGCACCCAAGTGATCATCCATTCGGGCACATACGGGAACATCATCGGCGGCAGCTACAACGGGACCGTGTCTAAGACGGCGAAGCTCGTCCTCAGGGACGTAACCGTCCTCGACACTCTCATCGGCGCGGGCGCCCTGGGCACCGTGGGGTCGGGGAACGAAGGGGACGGCGTCTACGTCTATGCCACGGCCCTGAACATGCCCGGGGACACCTATGAGGAGAACCGGCTCGGATCTTCGAGCATACCATCCGGGGTCACGGTCCTGGAGTCCACGATCCTCACAGGCGGCTCCAATGACGGGCGCGTCAACGGAGACACCCATGTCCTGATATCGGGGACCACGTCCCTATGGGATGTCCAGGGGGCCGGGAGGAGGGGGGCGTCCACCGTCACAGGCACGGCCGAGGTGGTCATATCCGGCAAGGCGCTGGTCAAGCATATCGCCTGCGGGTCGATCACCGACGGTATCGGAAGCAATCCCGTGACGCAGTGCGTGATGCACACGGACATCACGGTCAAGGACGCCGCCATGGTGGCATCGGTTTTCGGAGCAGGGTACGACACGTATTATTCCGCAGGCTGGGCCTCGATGTGGGGCAACGATTCGACGATCAAAGTGTCCATCGAAGGAGGGACTGTCGGGCACGTCTACGGCGGGGGGTACAGAGGTTCCGTGGGATGCACGGACAACACTTCATCGACGGGAAATCCCGAGACCAACTGGATCGGGTCCGTGGACATCACGGTTTCCGGAGGGACCGTCCTCGGGAGCATATACGGCGGGGGCCGCGGAGGCCTGGACAAGATCCTCCACAACACCGGCGGCAGCTACAACGATGGCTCGTCCCACGAAGACTCCACAGGCTATTCCCGCATGTTCGCGAAGAGCATCACGGTGAAGGTCACAGGCGGGACCGTCAACGGGAGTGTCTACGGAGGCGGCCAGGGGGTCCCTGCCGTGACAGGGTACAGCAGCTCCATGCGGGGTACCATGACCTACAACACGGGCGTTGCGGAGACGAGGGCCTTATCCATCGATGTGGAAGTGTCCGGAGGCTCGGTCGCAGGCGACGTCTACGGAGGCGGGCGCGGGATAAGGTACGCGGCCGACGGCAGCGTGGAGAGCGGTCCGGAGTACACATCCATCATCGCCATGGGCTCCGACGGGCTGTTGAATGACATCCCTTGGATAAAGGACTGGCAGCCTCCCGGATATGCGACATCCTCGGACCCCGCATCCAACCCGCAGTTCGCATACGCCATGGTGCGCGCCAACAATGTGCGCGTGGCGGTGAACTCGGAAGTGGGCGGCTCGGTCTTCGGAGGAGGCGCCCTGTCCGTCATGAGCGCGGCCGGCCCGCTCTCCGTAGTGGTCAACGGGAACGCGAAGATAGGCGAATCGGTGTTCGGCGCGGGGCGCGGATACGAGTCCAATGCCGTGCTGGGAAGCGTGGTGCTGGACAACAGCACCCTCACCGTGAGCATCAGCAACTATTCTGACACGGCATCGCTGTCCGTCTTCGGAGGCGGGCGCTACGGGCAGACCTCGGACGGCTCCGCAGGCACGATAGGGAACGTCAATGTGCTCATCGAGGACAGCACGGTCAACGGGACCGTCTACGGGGGCGGCCAGGGGAAGCAAGGGTCGGAGGATCTCGGCTATGTCCGCATCGAAGGGGGCCTCGCGGTCACGGTCCGCGGAGACAGCGCCATCGGCAGCGCTTCTGCTGAATACGCGTTGTTCGGAGGCGGAGCCTACTCCCATACGAGCGCCGGACAGGTCAGGATAGCACTAGAGGAAACGGGGGCGAAGGCTCCGCGGATCCTCTCGGACGTCCACGGGGGAGGCCTGGGGTACACTTCAGGGACGATAGCCAACAACTCCATGTCCGCCGACAGGCACATAATCATCAGAGGGGCCGTCGTGGACGGGTCCGTCTACGGCGGCAGCAGGGTCGGGAACGACGGGGCGGCCACGGACGCGCTGTTCTCGTGCAAGATCGACATCCCTTACGGGACGGTCAACGGGAGCGTCTTCGGAGGCGGACTGCAGGGCCGTTCGTGGATGTCGTCGGAGATCCGCATAGGGGTGCCCGCGTTCGCGGGATCGGGGACGGTCCCCGCTCCTGTCGGAGGGATCTTCGACAAGAGGCTGCGCCTGAACAACATCTACGGCGGGTCCAACATCACGCTGTCCGAGAACCCGTTCACGGAGGCGCTCCTGATGGGGAGCTCCCTGATAGAGATCGGGGGCACCTTCGACGACGGCTCGAAGTTCGTGACAGGCTACGAGGACAGGGGCATGTGCATCCACGGGACCGTCTTCGGCGACGGGAACTACACCAAGGTGGCCGGCACCAGGACCATAACGATCGACGGCTACGAGCAGCACGGGGAGACCACCATCTGGTCGATCCAGCGCGCCGACGTGCTGGAGATATCCCGCAGCTACCTGGGGATACGCGGCGCGTCCGACGGCGGGCAGATCGGCGTCAGCCAGTTCTACTCCGTCATGAGGATAGGCTCCCTGACGGTCAAGGACAGGACCACGCTGGAGCTCCTCGTCGAATCGGCCGACATCGGGAGCTTCAGCAGCTACACCGAGGGCCGTCTGGCATCCAGGACCGATTTCTACTACAACACGGACGATCCGGAGGAGTCCGATTGGGCCAACAGGCTGATCCTCCACTCGGGGAACGTGTTCACAGTCCTGAAGGAAGGGGACTACGGCTTCACCAGCGGAGTGGTCCAAGGGTTCACCCTTCTGGAAAAGGGGGAGGAGAGCGGGTACTACGGCGCCTATGTCGTCGGATCCCTGGATTCCGACGACAGCACGGCCGGGTTCATGGTGCTGTCCAACAAGAGCTACGTGGAGTCGATGCACATAGACACCGACACCGAGGTCCATCATGCCAGGACATGGTACATCGCCGGGCACTCCGAGATCAAGAAGACATGGACCTTCTCCGAGGGGAGCAACTGGGCCGTCGATGACAGCATCGCGCTCAGGAAGACAGGCGGCGCAACATCGGTCTTCGCGTACAACGCGATGTACAACGGGCCCCTGGCGCTGGACACTCTGTACATGACGGACCGGACGGACTTCGGCAGCTACATCGCATCCCTGGGCGAGCACCCGGAGCTCCTGGGGGACAGGATGTTCTACTCCCTGTCGATAGGCGCCTCCGGCACCGCAGGCACTTTCGACATACCCGTCAGATCGCACAAGTTCGACGGCACAGAGTGGGTCCGCTACTACGAGCCCGGGTACTCGGACAAGTTCACCGGCACCACTCCTGAGCTCAGGGCGGAGTTCCTCTCGAAGGACTACTTCTGCGGGGAGCACAGCCTCGGCCTCACCGGCAACGTCGGGAAGGTGACCCTGAGCATAGCCGAGCTCATACAATCGGAGACGGGGACTTGGCTCCCCGTGAACCTGACGGACGTGGAGATCACGTTCTTCATGGAGCCGAAGAGCGAGCCCGGGGCGGATCTCGTCAACATCTCCACCGTTGTGAACACGTCGTCGGGCTACGGGGAGGGATACGTTGTCATGCCCGATTCCGGGACCAACACCGTGCGGTCCTACTACGTATGGTACAATGAGGAGGACAACACCGGGGAGGATGGAAGGGGATATGTGTGGATGGTCACGGACCAGGAGATCCTGGGGACCGGAGGATGGCTCAGGTCGCCATACCTGTCCGCAGAGCTGCACGCGACCGACATCCCCACTGCAGAGGCCGGCAAGGCCTTCTTCGGCGAGGCCGGGCTCAAGTCCGCCGCGATAAAGGTGATCTACAGGAACGGCCCGGAAGCCGCTCATGAGAGCAGCATCTACTTCCGCGTGGTCGCGACCGAGAAGCAGGCGGACGGGACCGAGAGGGCCGTCGTCGAGTACAAAGTGAAGGTAACATTCCAGCCTGCGACCGTGATCTATCTCCAGCTCTACTACACCACGGTCTACGGCGGCGTCACCTATGCAGGCCATCTGTCAGGCTCGGGCACCGCGGCCGACCCCTACATCGCGGGCTGGCCGGAGAATCCCGATGGCAACACCACCCGCGGCGTGCCCCTCCCTTACGGGTCCACCACATCCGAGGTCAGGTACTGGTTCCAGTTCCCCGGCGGAACGGCCGAGGAGATGTCCGTGGCCGAGGCCATCGGCCGGATGAAGGACACGATGGGCGTGTTCGAGCGTGCGGACGCCTCGACAGCGGGACAGGATGTCCTGAAGCTGAATGCGGAAGGAGGCATCCTCACGGGGGTCTCGATCGTCGACGGAGGCGGCGAGAATCCCGTGGACGACTGGGCCAAGGTCGTCCTGTCCGACGGGACGGAGATCGCCAGGGGATCCGAGTACAGCGGCAGCGCGGACGTCACCGGCATCGTCTACGGCTCCGACGGCAAGCAGGTCCGCCACTACGACTATCCTTACTACTTCACGGGATGGTTCAAGGACCCCAACTTCACCAAGGAGTACGATCCGTACGCAGAGGTCCGCGAGAGCCTGAACCTGTACGCAGGGTTCGGTCTGACCGTGGTGTTCCACGGCGAAGGGGTCAACGTGAGCCCCCAGTCCGTCCTGATAAGGCCCGGGACATCCCTCAACGATAACGGAATCTACAACATCGACCAGGCCCCTCCCGGCGGCTCGGGCGTGAAGCCCTACGACGGGACGTCCGGCGGGCGCCCGGGATACGCGCTGAAGCAGTACGGCAGCATCCGCTCGTGGGCCCCGACCGAGGGAGGGAAGGTCTCCGACGATCCGATGGACTTCACAGTCCCCCTGTACACGAGCATGGACAACACCCGCATCCTGGACCTTTACCTGGTGTGGGTCCCGCAGTCGTACAGGATGCTAATACAGGACCGGAGCGGGGCCGCCGTCGAGGCGACCGACGTCACCGAGTCCTTCGGCGGCGAGAGCGAGCCTGCCGTGCGGGATGCGGGCGCATGGATCGTCCATTACGACAGGAAGGTCCAGGCGACGTTCTCCGGGAAGGTGGAGTCGGCCGAGGGGACCTACACGCGTGGCGGGTCTACGATGCAGATGACCGGATTCACCGGCCTGTACACGGCGACCCTGAGCTTCATCGTCCCCCTCATGGACGAGGGCGGGACGTTCACGATCAAGGTCGTCCTGTCCGACGGGACGGTCCTGACGCTGCAGTACGTGACCGACGGGTGGTCCGATTCCCTCAGGAGCGGAGAATCCGTGACTGTCAAAGTGAAGGTCGGGGACGATGAGACAGACTACCTGCTGACCTCTCTCGCCCAGCGCAAGTCGATAATCATCGAGGCCGTCGGCGGAGCGCTGCCGGACGTGAGCATAACGGCCGTGTCCTCCACGGGGTACCGTTGGGCCCTGTGGGCTGTCGATGGCGACACGAGGGAATCCCTCACCGGAACGGAACGCCTCAGCGCTCTGAGCGGCCCGGTCAGCCTGGACGGACGCATAACCTTGGACAAGGATGCGGTCGTGGCGGTCACGGTCTACCGCGAGACCGCGTTCGACGGGGGCAACACATACACGGGCATCGAGAATGTCGCCGTGACCTCGTACAACATCTTCGGGGATGTCGTGTCCACGACGGAATACGCTCCCGCGGAACTATCCGGTCTGACGGTGTTCAAAGGCTACGGGCTCGCGGTGACTCCTGAGGAGGACTACAGGGTCTCCAAGCACGACGGGCTGACCAGGTCGGAGACGGCCAACAGGTTCACTGTTATCGGGTCTCAGGCGATAGTCCTGGAGTACATCCTGGACGGGACGTTCACCATCAAAGTGATCTTCGTCGACTGGAACGGCGACGGGATCGGCCTGGAAGGGCTGATGAGGTCCAAGGAGGGCCCTCTGAGGTATGCCGCATACGGGGTCACGGGGGAGGTCCGCTTCACGGCCACCACCACGGGGTTCTCCGGGAACGTCCTGACGATACCGTCGATCTCCAAGAAGGACCCCGAGCCGAACCCGTCATGCACGATGACGGGGTTCGATCCCGTGCGCGTCGCCTCTTCCGACCCCAGGGTGGTGGAGTACAGGCTCACGCTCATCAGGAACACCATCAGCTTCTGCGACCCGGACGGGACGGTGAGGGGAACGGACGACTGGTCTGTCCTCACAGGCGGATCCATCCCGCGCTCCCCGGTGGAGACTGTGGAGGAAGGTGGGGCGCAGGCCTGGGTCCTGAAGGGCGCTTCGGGGCAGGCCGAGATCGTGAAGAGCCTGACATCGGACAGGTTCACGGACAGAGAGCTGTCGCTGTACCGCATCCCGGTCTACAAGGACGTCCCGATAGGGTACGTCCCGGTGACGGTCGTCGTCAAGTCGACGGAGCTGCACGCGGGATGCACGGTGCAGATCGACCTCGGGACGGAGGCGATGAGCACGGTCGCGGCCATCGCCGACGGCAAGGTGGAAGCTGGATACAGCAACGGGACGCTGACGCTCGAATCGGACATGGAGGGGACGGGATCGTTCCTCTTCACGATGGGGGAGTACGCGATAACGGTCGTGGCCTTCCCGGATTTCTCGCCCAGGGAGGTGCTCCCGGGCTGACGCTCATTATGCGCTTCGCGGCAGCGCTTTGAGGCCTTCGGGCATGGATGCCGCGGTATACGGAGGTATGAGAAGATGAAAAGCAAAGCCATGGCCGTCCTCGCGGCGGTCATGATGATCGGGATCGCGTTCGGAGCCATGTCCGTGCAGACGGACGGGGCGACGGCGAAGCATCTCGGCGAAGCCGTGGTCTCCGCAGAGGTGCCCACGAAGAAGCTGGCCTTCACCACCAACGAAGGCGAGTTCAAGGGATACAAATACGAAGTGAAGTTCTACGCGGTCGAATGGAATGGGTCCGATGATGTGGGGGGACTGACCTACGGGACCGAGGTCGGGACGACGAAGGTCGAAAACGTAGGAGACACTCCAGAATACACGAAAGGGACCAGCAAGCAAGTGCCTAGCACAGATTCCAAGTTAGAAGTGTCTGTCGAGTACGGCGAAAAGGTCGGAACCTATCTGATGGAGGTCAAGCACATAAATCAGTTCACGGAGCAGAAGGTGGCGCTGAAGGCGGAAATCACAGTGAAGATCGGCCTGGCTGTCAATCCGGTCTACCAGACCTACTACACGGTAACGGTGAAGGACGGGTCCGTAGCGACCATGACCATCGAGGCCATGACAGATGTCGAAGGAGGCAAGTTCTACAGCAAGCAGGTCAGTGTCACCGATCCTTCGATCACAATAACACAATTCAAGTGGTACGCTTACGACCTTCCGGCAGGGCTTTCGATGTCCGATTCCGGCTGGGTGTCCGGAATATACATCGGCAACGTTGATGTGAACAATAAGGAAGTAAAGGTCGTTGCCGTCAGCGATTCTGCGACATACCAGGGGACGATGAAGGTCTCATGCACGGCATATGTCGCCCCTCAGGCTCTGACCGTCAAGGTCACGGACATTTCCACTACCACGTCAGCTGAAATAGCCGACGGATCGTCTCTTGCAAGGGCCGTGGGAGAAGTCATGAAGTTCGAGGTGAAGGTAGAACGCGGAGGAGCAACTGCGTCGGGAGTGACCGTCGATGTCGTAGCCGTCAGCACGGACGGGACCGTCGCCAAACTATCCGAGTCCGGCGGATCATATACCGCCCCCACGACCGGAACAGGAGCATACAAGGTCGTCGTGACAGCATCTGATGGAGTCAAAGAGGCGACGTCCTCGTTCTACCTCTACGTCCTGCCATCTTACGGCAACGTCGAGGCGCAGATCATACCCGGAAGCACATGATCCCGGGCCGGGGGCCACGCCCTCCGGCCTGCACGGTGATACGATGAGATTCGCACCACTCCTCATGGCGGCGGCCGTCCTCGCCGCGTGCCTGGCGCTGTCGCCGGGCACCGACGGCGCTTCAGACTCGGTGCCCGAAGTCTACTACTGCTACGGGAACTACGTCGAGGGCAGCTTCGGCAACCCGGACCCCTCGATCACGGTATCCTGGGAGGTCTCCGACGAGAACGGTGCTCCCGTCGATCCCGGCCTGATAAGGTACGAGAACGGCGGCAGGACAGTGATCGTCGATGCCCATGCAATGGACAGGGTCGTCCTGAAGCAGACCGTGAGCCGCGGCTCCGAGACCGACACCAAGACTGCGGTCATGATCCCCCTGCACATGGAAACCACCGAGGTCCGCAAAGTCACGTTCATAGACCGCGGCGAGGTCGTCAAGGAGCAGACGATCACGAGCACCGGGGTCGTCCGCGAAGGCGACCAGCACGTGTACCCCCCGTCCGTGAAGCGCGAAGGCTACACCTTCAAAGGATGGTTCACGGAGCAGGCGCTGGTCAACCTGTTCGACCCGTCGAAGCCGGTGGAGAGGAGCCTCACAGTGTTCGCCGGATGGGAGTACGACTCGGGCAGCACCCAGGTCATCCTGGACACGTGCGTCGTCACCTTCAGGCCGGCCGAGGGCTTGTCCTTAGGCATCCTGGACAAGGGCTCCGACTGGGTGTCCTTCGACGTGTCCGTCAAGGAGGGCTACGCGTTCGAGGAAGGCTCCATGACGGTCCTCGCCGACGGGAAGCCCCTGGCCCCGTCGGGCGGGAAGTACCTGCTGAGGTGCACCTCCGACACCGATGTGACCATCGACGGGAAGCGCCTGTACACGGTCGCATACGACCTCACGGGCGCGGTCATCGCCGTGGATGGGTTCCAGGACCCGCCGAGGGTATTCCCGGAAGGGGGGTTCAAGGCCACCGTGAAGGCATCCGGCGGCCAGGACCTATCCATCAGGGTCTACTCCGACGGGAGGGACATCACGTCCCAATGCGTCAACGGAGACAGGATACTGATCGACTCCGCCACCGGGAACATACTGATCGTGGCATCGTCCTCCGGCGCGGCCGCAGGGTTCCCTTGGATCTATGTTGTGTTCGCCATCGCACTGTTCGCGGTGCTGGCGGCCGTCATCCTCCGCAGCCATCCGAACGGACGGCACTAAACAGCTTGGCCTCCCTCGGGGGAGGCTCAACCACCATCCCTGGCGCCCATGTCCTCCGCCAGGGACCCCTCACCATCCTGCGACCCATGCTTGCAAAAGGAAGACAACCATCTACAGGTTCTAAGCAGGGCTGATGTCCAAGGAACAGGCTATGGGAATGCTCGAATCTGCAAGACTTGAGGGCAGGTCCTGTTCCATAACGATAAATCAATCGGGCATCATCGCTATATTGGAAGCTGGGATGTGAGATGACGATAGACTCGAAGCTGTTCGAATGCATCAAGAGGGATCTCGCTGACGGCGTTGTCGCGAGCATCATGGAGACGAGGGGTCTGTCCGAGAACGACGCCATCCGCATCTTCATGAAGTCGAGAGTCTACGATTGTCTTCAAGACCAAGAGACCGAAGTATGGCATTTCAGCGTGAGGGTCCTATCGAGGCTTTTCGAAGACGAGATGCGTGGGAACCTGGTCTGGCCGGTGGCACCATGAGCGAGCAGTACTCGAGGCTGCTGAAAATCTACTGCATCGAGGAGTACCGCATGAAGCACGGCCTCACCGCGCCGGAGACGCTGGACCTGTTCGACAAATACGGGGTCTTGGATTTCCTCGATGAGCCTGCGCTCCAGTGGCAGCGGATC
>CAVKKO010000056.1:0-11122 GCA_963656905.1 Bacteroidaceae bacterium
CATCCTGGCCGCGGGGCGCGCGGCTTTGGCTCCGAGCCATAGACTGCGGGGATGACCTGTCCCCGCCCGATAGGTGCACCAACTTCTTGGTCACCTAGCCCCTAGACGAAGCATCCGACATCCAAGAGGGTCACACCTTTCCCGACGGTTATCAGGAGGTCGAAATCGCTGTCATCGCGGTAGACGCCTCTTGAACGCGAACCGAAGAGGCGCATCTCTGTCACCCCGTTGCGCTGGGCTATGGGAGCGACTATGGATCTCAGGCCGTGGCCGACCGTCACGGGTTGCTCGGGCATGTAAAAGGATGGCGCCCCATCTTCCGACAGGGCGCCTGTTGTGCAGTTTCACTGGTAGGAGCCGCGCTCCATCCTCTCGAGGGCGATCTTGATCCTCTCGACAGGCTCGGTCACGGTCATCCTGATGTACCCGTCGGCGCTCTCGCCGAATCCCGATCCGGGAGTGACGATCACACCGATGTCCACCATCTTCTGGGTGAACTCGGCGGAGGGCATCCCGCAGTCGAACCAGACGTAGAACGTGCCTTTGGGCATGTCCGCCTTGTATCCGAGCTTCCTCAGGCCCTCGACCAGGACCTTCCTCCTCTCGGCGTAGATCGCCATGTTGTCGGAGACCTCCTTGGGCAGGCTGCCGTCGTCCCCGTAGAGCTCCAATGCCTTGATGGCCGCTTTCTGGATGAATATCGGTGCTCCGGAATCGATCTGCCCCTTGCACTTCGCCAGTCCCGCGACCAGGTCCGGATGTCCGACAGCATAGCCGAGCCTGAACCCGGTCATGTTGAACGTCTTGGAGAAGGACCCGAACTCGATGCAGTCCGGCCCTGCCTGGAGCGCGGAGGGCGCCCTGTAGCCGTCGTAGCACATCTCGGAGTACGCGGCGTCGAAGCAGAAGATGGTGTTGTTCTGCTTGCACCAGTCGTACACCTTCTTCAGGTAGTCCAGGTCGCAGGTGGCCCCGGTGGGGTTGTTGGGGTAGTTCAGGTACAGCATCCTCGCGCCTTTCGGGCACTCGTCCAGGTCCAGCAGCCAGTTCTTCTCCGCCCTGAGGGGGATCTTGACGCACTTGGCCTCGTTGAACAGGGTGGCCGCTCCGGAGTACACGGGGTATCCGGGGGACGGCGCGATTATGGCCTCTCCCTCGTTCACGAAGGCCTGGGCGATGTTGAATATGCCCTCTTTCGACCCGATGGTGATGCACACCTGCGTCTCGGGGTCTATGTCCAGCCCGTACCTCTTCTTGTACCATGCCGCCACAGCGTATCTCAGGTCCTTCTCGCCCTTGGACGAGGAGTACTTCTGGTTGCTGTTTATCTTGGCTTCCTTGCACATCTCCTCGACGATGCAGTCCGGCGTGGGGAGGTCGGGGTCTCCGATCCCGAAGTCGATCATGTCCCATCCGGCCGCCCTCTTCTCGGCGGAGAGCTTCTCCAGCCTGACGAACAGGTAAGGGGGGATCTTCTGAAGTCTGTCTGCTTGCTCGAAACTTGTCATGAGTGTCACTCCGTCTCGCCCTGGAAGACCAGCTTTGCGGGCCCTTCCATGAGCACGTATCTCAGGTCCTTGTCGACGGTGATCCTGAGCCATCCGCCGGGAAGGTGGACGTCAATGGGTTTGTCGAACGGCACCAGCCCGTTGAGGGCGGCGGCCGTTGTGGTGGCGCACGCGCCGGTTCCGCAGGCCAGGGTCCAGGCGGCTCCGCGCTCGTAGACGCGGATCAGGATCCTTCCGTCTTCGACCCTGCAGAACTCCACGTTGGTCTTGCGGGGGAAGAAGGGGTGCTTCTCCAGCACCGGGCCCAGCCTGTCGATGGTGGCGTCGTCCATCTCCGTGAAGGTGATGAAATGGGGGTTGCCCATGGAGACTGCGTTGGCCTTGAATTTGACTCCATCGGCCTCGAAGGGCTGGTCGATGAACCTGCCGTCGTGGTCTATGGGGACGGTCCTCCCGTCCAGGATGGGGGCCCCCATGTTGATCGTCACGGTGAAGACTTCCCCGTCCAGGACGGTGACCGTCGCTTCCAGGTCCCCGGCCAGGGTGTGGATGGTGAACTTCTCCTTGTCCACGACCTTGTGGTCGTAAGCGTATTTTGCAACGCACCTGATGCCGTTGCCGCACATCTCCGCCTCCGTCCCGTCGGCGTTGATGATCCTCATGGTGATGTCGGTCCCCTCTCCGGGGAGCACATACAGCACGCCGTCGGCTCCGATGCCGAAGTGGCGGTCGCAGGCGCGGGCGCACCACTGGGGGTCGGGCTCCATGGTCCCGTCCGTTCTGTCCAGGAGGATGAAGTCGTTGCCTATGCCCTGATATTTCCAGAACCTCATCGCTGCAGCCTCTCGGGGATGATCTGGTGCCTCCACATCTCCTCGACGGTCTCGCGCTCCCTTATGAGGTCGGCCTTCCCGTCGTTGACAAGCACCTCTGCGCAGAGGGGCCTGGAGTTGTAGTTGCTGGACATCGAGAATCCGTAGGCTCCGGCGTTGTAGACGGCGACGATGTCTCCTTCCACGGGATCGGGGAGCACTCTGTCATGGGCGAGGTAGTCTCCAGATTCGCAGATGGGCCCGACGACATCGTACTTGTCGGTGCAGGCCTTGCCGAACTTGTTGGCGACTGCCACGTAGTGGTATGAATCATACATGGCCGGGCGGATGAGGGTGTTGAACCCTGCGTCGCATCCCACGTACTTCTTGGTCCCGGCGTCCTTCACGTCGTTGACCTTCGTCAGCAGGACGGTGCTGTCGCAGACGATGTACCTCCCGGGCTCCAGGATGAGCGTCTGGATGTCCGTCTCCTCCTGTATCATGTCGGTGAGGTTCATGGCCAGCTCGTTGACGTCCATCTCGTCCTCCTGGGGCTTGTATGGAACTCCGATCCCGCCGCCCATGTCGATGAACTCCAGGTCGATGCCGATCCCTTTGATCTCGTTGACCAGCTCGATGAGGACCTCCATCATGTCCATGAACGGCTCCACGACCTGCCCTCCCGAGCCGATGTGGGCGTGGATCCCCTTTACGTTGAATCCCAGGTCCTTGGCCCTGGCGTATGTTGTTATGACCTCATCGAGAGGGATCCCGAACTTGGCCCCCTTGGAGCCGGTGATGACCTTGGCGCTGTGGCCGGAGCCAACTCCGGGGGTGATCCTGAAGGACACATCGGTGCACGGGGCGATCTCGGCGAGCCTCTCCATCTCGGAGATGGAATCGAGGTTGATCATCACTCCGAGGTCGGAGACGGCTTTCAGCTCCTCGTTGCTCACGTTGACTCCGGTGTACATGATCCTGTCCGGGGTGTACCCGGCCTTCAGGCAGGTCATGACCTCGCCGATGGACACGGCGTCGATGCCGGAGCCTTCCTGCTCCAGCACTTTCAGTATGGCGAGGCTGGTGTTGGCCTTGCAGGCGTAGTGGATCTTGGTGTCCATGTACCTGGAGAACGCGCCGTATATGTTCCTGTAGTTCTCCCTGAGCCTCTGCTCGTCCGTCACGTAGACGGGGGTGCCGAACTCCTCGGCTATCTCCACGGCGGACTTGCCGCCGATCATCATGACCCCGTCCTTCCCTTCGAACTCCCTCATCATTGGGCATCACCTATGTACTTGTCATGGAGGATCTTGACCACGTCTATCACCTTGTTCATGGGCACGACGAAGTTCAGGGACACATCGGAAGCGCCTTCGGAGATCATCTCCACGTTGGCCTCCGCCTCCTTCACTGCGGAGAATATGTCTCCGGACACCCCGCACTTGTCCAGCAGGTTGTCTCCCACGGCGCAGATGAGAGCGACGTTGTTCTTCACGTCGATCCTCTCGATGTCCCCTCCGCTGAGGCCGTTGAGCTGCTTCAGGGTGATCTTCACGTCGTTGTTGTGCACCAGGAAGGCGACTGTGGACAGAGAGGTGGATATGGAGTAGATGATCACGTTGATCTCTGCGATCTTCTCGATGATCCTGGCGACCATCGCGGGCCTGTATGCTATCTCGGCGGAGCTGATGGTGATGATGGAGAGGTCCGTCTTTGCAGCAACGGACCTGAGCAGCTCGTTCTTGGACTTCCTCAGGTGGTGGATCAGCGTGCCGGGCTCCTCCGGCCTGAAGGAGTTCTTGACCCTCAGGGGGATGTGCTTGAGCCTGACGGGCTCGATGGTCCTGGGGTGCAGGACCTTGGCTCCGAAGTATGCCAGTTCCGCAGCCTCTCCGAAGTTCATCTCGTCGATCTTCACCGCTCCGGGGATGATCCTGGGGTCGGCGGACATGAACCCGTCGACGTCGGTCCAGATCTCCAGGGTGTCGGCGTCGATGGCGTTGGCGACGACTGCCGCAGAGTAGTCCGAGCCTCCCCTTCCGAAGGTCAGGGGCCTGCTCTGGCCGTCGATGCCGTAGAATCCGGTGATGATGGGGATGGTCCCCATGGACAGCAGGGGCTTGACCTTCATGGTCATGCCGGAGGCGGTCTTCAGCAGGTCGGCGGATCCCGACATCGGCTGCCCGACGGCGATGATCCCGGCATCCTCGGACGTGAGGGCCACGGACCTGTATCCCATGGACTTCAGGACGAACGACAGTATGAGCGAGGAGAACCTCTCTCCCTGCGACACCACGGCGTCGCCGTAGAACGGGCTGTCCCTGTCGGCGCTGATGGCCTTCTTCAGCCCTTCGATCCTCTTGTCGAACTCGACGCGGAACTCCTCGAGGACCTCGCCCTCGAGCAGCTGCTCGGCGGTGGCGAGATGCTTGGCGGAGAACTGCTCGATCACCGTTCCC
This sequence comes from Bacteroidaceae bacterium, assembly GCA_963656905.1. Classification (GTDB taxonomy): domain Archaea; phylum Thermoplasmatota; class Thermoplasmata; order Methanomassiliicoccales; family Methanomethylophilaceae; genus Methanoprimaticola. The sequence continues at coordinate 4,780 of CAVKKO010000056.1, forward strand.
GTGTCCATCTGCGGATTGTCGACGACGCTCACCAGGTAGTTGGTGATGCCGGACATGGCGGACACGACGACTACTTTCTCTCCATCCTTGTTCGCGATGATGTTCGCTACCCTGTTCAGAGCCTCGGGGGAGCCCACGCTGGTCCCGCCGAACTTCATTACTGTGATCATTGCCTGAGCACCTCGTTGGAATCGTTTGTGAAATGTGATGTCATTCTATCCCCAGCTCATCGAGGACGGGGTCGAGGACGGCCCTTCCCTTGTCGGACAGGGGCGTCAGCGGGAGCCTGGGGCGCCCGTCGCCGTATCCCATCCTCCCCATGGCGTACTTTATGGGTATGGGGTTCGACTCACAGAACAGCGCGCCGAACAGGGGCATGAGCTTGTAGTGTATGGTCTTGGCCACGTCCATGTTGCCGGACAGCGTGTTGTTCACCATCTCGGACATGAGGCCGGGGCAGCAGTTGGACGCCACGGATATGACCCCGTCGGCTCCCACGGACATGAGGGACAGCGTCATACCGTCGTCCCCGCTCAATACGGAGAAATCCTCGGGGCGCCTTGCCAGGATGCCCTGGATCTGGGCCACGTTGCCGCTCGCCTCCTTTATCCCGCCGATGCCGTCCAGCTCCGCCAGGCGGAGCGTCGTGTCCATGGTGATGTTGGACCCCGTCCTCCCCGGGACGTTGTACACGATGACCGGTATGTCCACCGCTTCGGAGATCGCCTTGTAGTGCTGGTAGATCCCCTCCTGGGTGGGCTTCACGTAGTATGGGGATATGGACAGCAGCGCGTCCGCTCCCAGGTCCTGGGCGTCCTTGCTCAGCACCATGGCCTCGGATGTGCAGTTGCTCCCCGCTCCGGCGATGATCTTGGCCTTCTTCGCCTCGTCGATGACTATCTCGATCACCCTGAGGTGCTCCTTGTGGTTCAGCATGGCCGACTCCCCGGTGGAGCCGCAGGGGATCAGCATGTCGACCCCGTTGTCCTCCTGGAACCTCACGAGCCTCCTGAGGGCCTCTTCGTCCACTTCCCCGTCCTTCCCGAACGGCGTAATCAGTGCTGTTCCTGTTCCTGTAAACATATCTCAGGCCTCCCCGAAGTGCTCCTTGAGTATCAGGCGGGTCCTCGTGCTGAGGATGTTGTCGTAGCGCCTGACCCTCTCGATGATGTCGTTGAGATGCTGCGAGGACTCGACGTCCACGATGGCGATTATGTCCTGGTCGCCGGTGACCTCGAAGACCTCGGTCACTCCTGCGTATCCCGCCAGCTCCTTGGCGATGTCCTGCGTGTCGGTGTTCACGTCGATGCGTATCTCCACCAGCGCCTTCACGTTCCTGGAGCTCGTCTTGATGGTGAATCCGCGGATGATCCCTTCCTCGGTCATCCTGTGGACCCTGCTGCGCACCGTCCCCTCGGACACGCCCAGCTGGTTGGCGATCTCGACGAACGGGCGTCTGGAGTCCTTTTTCATAATCTCGATGATCCTCTTGTCAAGGTCGTCCATTTTTATACCTCCGGCACCTCTCGGGTTTATATTCCCGAGCATTCTGATTTAATTATATAAAATATAGGAATCCGCAGAAAAAGAACGGATTCCATAGGGTTTCTCGGGAAGAAATTGGGAAAAGGTTTCGGGTTCCTGCGGAATCCGCAGGAACGTTCAGGCATCGGCATCCTTCCTGGAGGGCCCCTCCGGAGGGCGCTCCCCGCCGTTGAAGACGTTGACCACTTCCACCTCCAATCTCTCGTAGGTGGTCTCGATGCCGTTGTCGCGGAAGAGCTTGTAGACGATCTCCCTGATCTGGCCGGCGTAGTGGCGGCTGTTGTCGTAGTCGTCGACGAAGCAGGCGAGCCTGTACTCGATGCCGGAGTTGTTGAAGGCGGTGAGCCTGGTGCCGGGCTTGGCGACCGACCCGTCCTTGATCACGTGCGGGTGCATGTTGGCCGCCTGGATGAGGAGCTCCTTGGCCTTGGTCTGGTCGGCGTCGTATGCCACTTCCATGTACACGAAGATCCTGGTGAGCTGGTCCTCCTTGGTGAAGTTGACCAGGGTGGCTGCGGACACCACGTTGTTGGGCATGGTGATGACCTGGTCCCCGTCCCAGTTCTCGAACTCGGTGTACATCAGGCTGACCTTGTGCACCTTGTAGGTGGTCCCGCCGATGCTGACGAAGTCGTCCTTCTTGAACGGCCTGACGGCGAGCAGCACGATGCCGCTGAAGAACTGGCTGATGATCTGCTGGGCGCCGAAGGTGATCCCCAATGTTATCACTCCCGCGCTGACCAGCAGGCCCGCCAGGTCCACCCCGTATGCGGCGAGGATCACGGTGGCCGCGACGACGCAGATGACGAGCTTCCCGATCATCTTGAAGAGCGGGAGCAGGGACGTGTCCACCCCGTCCACCTCCACGGTCTCGTCCAGGCCCTTGAGCAGGACCGTGATGACGAAGCCGTAGACCTGCCAGGCGATGACCGCTCCGATCAGGACGTAGAGCACCAGGGACAGGTTGCCCACGAAGCTCATTATGTCTGCGCCGGCGCCGACGATGTTCAGGCACTCGTTGAACGCGACCACCAGCATAAGCAGGGAGATGGTCTTGGTCAGCTTGTGGGTGATGGCCTTCCTGTCGTCCTTGCTCTTGTTGAACCTGACGAGCCTGATTATCAGGGGGATTATGACCTCGCACACGACGATGGTCGCCAGGATCCAGAGGACGAGCGTGACGGCGCAGGTGAACCACTCGCTGTCGAACGGCGAGGGGAGGGTGTTGGGGATGATCCCGAAGAACTTGTTGAAGGCGTCCGCCGAGCTGTAGATCGAGTCGATGGTGATGTTGTACGGCACCGAGATGGTGAACGTCTCCCCCGAGCCGATGACTGTGAACTTCAGGCTCATCTCCCCGGAGACGGGCTCGTCGTCGGAGTTCCTGTCCGTGTGGACGGTGACCGTGACGACGGCGATGTCCCTGCCGTCGCCGTCCCCGGCGGGGTAGACCATGGACGACACCTCCCCTCCGACCTTGACCACGCTGGCGATGGTGGCATGGCCGTTGTGGATGGATGGAACGGTGAAGTCCAGGGACTCGGACGTGGTGTTCGTGATGTAGATGACGGTGGTCTTGGTGGCGCCTCCGTCTATGCTCATGTCGATGGAATCGCTCCCGCCCCTGATCGTGACCTCGACACCGTTCTCGGTTATCGCGTCCCCGTCGTCCGCCAGGGACAGGGGGACCGCCACGACCGCGAGCATCGCGATGACCGCGAGCACTGCGGCTTTGGTGTTCATAGGAGGTCTACATCGTTGGTCGGTATATAACCGGATGCGGAGGACCCGCATCCTTTGCGAACGGATGCCCGCGGACAGATGCCGTGTCGTTTTATAAGCAGGGCGGGGGATTCGAACGGCATGGACATCATGAGCGCTGTTTGGGCGGCGGTTCCGCTGCTGATATTGGCGGCTGCGGCCGTCTCCGACGTCCGCACCCGTGAGGCGAAGGACGGATATTGGTATGCGATGATAGCCTGGGGGCTGGCATTCGGGACGATGGTCCGCTGGGACGGGTCGGACCATATCGCGCTGCTGGTGTCCTTGCTGGATCTCATCCTGGTGGCCGTGTGGGTGCTGTCTCCGAGGATAACGGGGCTGTGGGGCCTTCCCATGGCGATCGCGGTTCTGGTCCTGTCGGGGATATCGTTGCATATCGACACGGAGACGGGATTGCCCGGAGCGATGGCCTTCGTGCTGGTGCTCCTGTTCTACGTGATGTATCAGGCCGGTCTGATCCCGGGCGGGGCGGACGCCAAGTGCCTGATGGCCCTGGCGCTGGCGTTCCCCGTTTATCCCGATGTGCTCAGCATATGGACTGCGGGCATCCCGGAGTCCGTGATACTGAGCCCCGCGTTCTCGATACTGGTGATCGCGCTGGCCATCACGGTCCTGGGAGCGATCCCTGTCGCGTGCAGGAACATCCGCGACGGGAACAGGTCGAGGTCGATGTTCACATCGTACCGTGTTTCGATATCGGAGGCGCGCACGTCGTTCGTGTGGCTGCTGGAGCGCGTCGAAGACGGGGATGTGAGAAGATGCCGCGCTCTGGCGGAAGGGAAGGAGAAGGAGCTGGACTCTCTGGAGGCGTCCGGGATGAAGGATGTCCTGGTGACCCCGATGGTCCCGTTCATACTGCCTCTGGCGATAGCGTCTGTGATAGTGCTCCTGTTCGGGAGCCCGCTGCTCGCCCTCGCCTGACGATGTTCATCCTGTGCCCGCAGGACCCGCATCTATCCCCGTCAAGGCAGACGATGTCGACGAGATATCCGAGACGCTTGATCACAGGCGTGCCGCACTCGGGGCAGAAGGTGTCGTCGGCGTCCTCGGTCATAGTGTTCCCTACGTACACGTAGTTCAGCCCGCACTCCATGCCGATCTCCCTGCATCTCAGGACCGTCTCCAGAGGAGTCCATTGCACGTCGGTCATCTGGTTGTCCGGATGGAACCTTGTGAAATGCACCGGGACATCCTCGCCCAGCTCGTCGTGGGCCCATTCGCAGAACCTCTTGACCTCGTCCTCCGAGTCGTTGAAGCCCGGGATGACGAGATAGGTCAATTCCAGGTGGACCTTCTGCTCCGCCACTATCTTGGCGGAAGCCAGCACATCGTCCAGATGGGCGCCGCAGACCTTCATGTAGAACTCGTCGGTGAACCCTTTGATGTCTATGTTCATGGCGTCCGCCACGGAGCACAGCTCCAGCAGCGGCTCTCTGGACACGAGGCCGTTGGTCACGAGGATCAGGTTCAGCCCGGGGTCGGCGGCCATGACGTCGCGGATGTACTCGAACCAGATCATCGGCTCGTTGTACGTGAACGCGATGGTGTCCTGGTGCTCCGCACGGCACATGGAGACGAGCTCCTCGGGGGACTTGTACGTGGTGCGCTTCTTGCCTGACGGGAGCATGGATATGGCGTAGTTCTGGCAGTGGCGGCAGGACATGTTGCAGCCGATGCTGCCGACGGAGAAGCACCTGGATCCGGGATGGTAATGGTAGAGGGGCTTCTTCTCCACGGGGTCCAGGCACAGCGAGGACACCTTCCCGTAGGAGTAGGCGACGAGCATGTCCTCGTCGCCCCTGCGGGAGCCACACCTTCCGTACTGGCCGGGGGCGATCCGGCATCCATGGGGGCACAGGCGACAGATGTACGAGCTGCCGTCGCGTTCGTAGTATGCGGCTTCGACACGGTCGGTATTCGCCATAGGGTATCACGGTCCTGAATCCGTTGTCGGTGAGCTCTGCCCTTCCGGAATCGTTCGCCATGCCGATGATGGAGAATTCGATCTCAGCGTCGTAGAGCCGGTCCAGCTTGTCTTTGTCGGCTGTGAAGAGCAGCTCGTACTCTCCTCCCCAGCCCAGGAGGAGGTCCGAGACGGGCTTTCCCGAAAGGGCGGACATCTCGTCCACCCATGCGCCTTTCGGGATGAAATCGAGCTCGATGTCCATGCCGACGCCGGAGGCTTCGCATAACGTGTTCAGCGCTGTGCCGAGGCCGTCGGAGAGGTCCATGCATGATGTGACGGCGCCGGAGCCGGCCATGGCGGTGCCTTCGGCGATCCGGGGGATGGGGACGTAAAGGGATTCCTTGGCCTCGGGGGCGTCGATGCCGTGCTCCAATGCTATGAACGCGGCGGCGGGGGAGCCCAGGGGGCCTGTGACCGCGACCACGTCTCCCGGCCTGGCGCCGGAGCGGAGCATGGGGGGCCTGCCGTCCATGGTTCCGAGGGCGGTACCGCATACGATCCCGGGGCCGGGCTTGGTGTCGCCGCCGGCGATGCCGGTGCCGCAGAACTCGCAGCACTGGTCGATGCCGCTCATGATGTCGTAGGCTGCCTGGGCATCCAGGTCCATGGGGAGGGCCAGGGAGGCTATGAAGCCGGTGGGCCTGGCGCCCATGGCGGCCAGGTCGCTGAAGCTGACGGCTGCGGAGTACCATCCGAACTGCTCGTAGGTCATCCCCGCGGGGAAGTGCCTGTCGAAGGTGACTATGTCTGATGTGACCACGGTCCCGTCGGCGAGGACGGCGGCGTCGTCGCCGGGGCCGACCCTGCCTTCGGCGTGGATGAACCCGCGGAAGTCCTCGATCAGCTTCCTCTCCCCGATATCTTTCAGAATAGGCATCGGGGAGTCCAACAGCAGGGGTGCTTAAAACAGTAACTCATTGGATTGAAAAATGTGCCTATTAGAACCCAATCACGACCGTCCTTCGATTTCGCACAATTTGTCGAATTCCTTATTGTGATAATCGAATGATTCTTTCGACGGATGGTATTCTGCAGGGAATGAAATCTTGG
>CAVKKO010000057.1:0-11029 GCA_963656905.1 Bacteroidaceae bacterium
GAGATCGTCAGGGACATCAAGGCCCTGAAGGAGATCAAGGTCTGGGAGATCATGAGCAACCCGGTGGAGTCCGTCAAGGCCAACGACCTCATGGACGACGCCCTGGACCTCATGATCCGCGAGGACTACAGGACCATCCCCGTCGTGGACGAGGCGAACGGCCTTGTCGGAATCGTCGGCATGAGGGAGATCATCGACAACAACTGGAAGAAGGACAACAAGACCATCGGGGACCTGGAGAAGAGCTCCAGGTCGCAGATCACGGTCGAGTCCATCGCCCTGACGTCGGTGAAGACCATCGACTGGGACGACAACATCGCCGCCGCGGTCGACATCATGGCCGAGAACGGGATCTCCACCCTGCCCGTCATGGAGGGGAAGGAGCTCGTCGGCGTGATCACCGAATACGACATCATCGAACTGCTCTCCGCATGCCGCGAGAGGGACATGATGTTCGTCCAGATCAGCGGTCTCGACGACAACGAGAAGGAGGTCACCGACGTCATCTACGCGGACATCGAGGACATGGTGAAGAAGGTCTCCAAGATCTACAAGCCCGAGTCCCTGACGATGCACGTGTCCAGGTACAACGACGTCGGAGGCAACCCGAAGTACAGCATCAGCGCCAGGCTCTTCATCAACGGCACGGCCGTCATGAGCAAGGAGGTCGGCTGGGATCTCATCAAGACCGCCGGCGACCTCATCAAGAAGCTCGAGGACGCCGTCATGAACATGAAGGACTCCAAGGTCACCTTCCGCAAGAGGAAGAAGTGATCCCAAGGGGGCTCCGGCCCCCGCATTTACACCGGGAAGGCTGTCTTCTCGGCTTCCTATTCTATCAGAAATAAGGGGTTTCCGGGCTTCCGCCCGTAAGACGTTTCAGGAGTCCTCACTCCTCTTTGACCTTCTTACCGCACTTGGGGCACCAGTCCGCGTTGGACGGGATCTGCTCCCCGCAGTGGGGGCATGCGACCGTGTCGGTGGTGACGTCGACGGTTCCGTCGGGGTGCTCGACCTCGGTCTCGTCCTCCTCGTCGAATTTGGTCCCGCACTTGGGGCAGACCTCGGCATCCGAGGGGACCTCTGCGCCGCATTCGGAGCACACGAAGAAGTCGGCCTTCTTGGGCTTCAGATCCTCGGGGACCTCGATGTACTCGCCGCACTTCCTGCAGACGACCTCTCCGGGCAGGACGGTGGCTCCGCAGGACTTGCAGAGACCGTATCCCTTGGGATAGAGCCTTCCCTCCGCCTCCATCTTGGAGCGGGACTTCTCGGCGCTGTTCCTCATCAGGTGGGAGAACACGAGGATGATGTAGAAGATCAGGGCGACGAGCCCGACCGATATCCCCGCGCCGACTGCGCACATCTTTATCTCGTCCCCGGTGGAGAGTCCGGCGTCGTAGGTGAACACGTATCCGGACAGGTTCTTGCTGCCGGAGTCCGAGACCTTCTGGATCACGAGCGTCAGATACTCGAAATCGCCCTTGGACAGGCTCTCTACGACCGCGCTGCCCTTATACCATCCGTCGGACAGCTGCTCCAGATCGGAGGATTTAATCTCTACCGAGTCCAACCCGCTGTATCCGATCAACCCGAAGGCTATCCTGGTTATGTCCCCGTACGAGAGCTTCACGATCCAGGAATCGCCGGTCTCGAGATCCGTGGGCTGGACCTCGAAGTTCAGGGTGTACTTCCCGGTGCCCTCGTCGTAGACCATGTCGAGATTCCTGATGGTGTTCTGGTCATCCTCGATCAGGCTCTGATAGTCCTGGCTGACGCCGGTGTACGCGAACGTCCCCACGAGCATGGCGACGATTATGAACACCACTCCGATCATCGCCTTGATCCTGACGGACATGACGTTCATGAAATGGGGGATCATGTACAGCACGACGGCCACGACGAGGAATCCGACGCAGCATGTCCCGGATATCCCCATGACCTCGAGGATGAGCGCTAGGGCAATCGCCGCGATAATGGCGATGACCTGTTTCGTGGACAGGGCCTTGTAGTCTTCGCGGAGTCCCTCGAAGAACGGCTTCCTGCCTTCGGCGATCTCATTCATCGGCATCGCATAGATGTGAGTGATAAAGGCTTTGCTAAAGACCCGAAGGCCATTCCGTGCCATCCTCAATTCAATGATTCTATGTCCACTACATAGCAATAGAATGAATGTTAGGACGGTGGTGATGACCGATGTGCCCGGATGTACTACCATTCGAATCTACGTCAGTTCCGGTAATCACAACGTATCGGTTCCGGAATATATATCCGGCGAATACGCAATTTTTAGCGCATGGCCGGTTCAAAGGGTTCAAGGTACACTAAAGAAGAATGTATTCTCGGGTTAGAAGCGTATATGTATGTCAAAAGATCGGGCATGTCTATTAGAAAGTCGCATCCAATCCTGGTGGATCTTGAAGAATTCTACAAGGAACATCTAACACCCAGATCCATCTCCAGCATCACCTATCTGATGTACAACTTCCAGTACCAAGACACTCGCGGGGAAGAAGGCCTCGAGAATATCTCCACTATGGCACTAAGTGTCTGGGAACAATATTACGACCCCAAGAAACACGCCATCGATGAATCAAGTCTGATGGCCGATGCCGACAAAATCAGAGAACGGTATAAACCATAATATACAGGATTACATTCCAACAACGTTGGTCTCGAATGAGGGGGAAACCTAGTGTCCTCAGCCTATTCGCTGGGATAGGTGGAATATGCCAAAGTTTCACTGAGGCTGGTTGTGAGATAGCGCTAGCGAATGAGATCGATCGCTACGCGTGCCAAACATATCGGAATTCTTACAGCCACCCCCTCATCGAAGGCGATATCAAGGAGTTGCATGCTAGGCCAGACATTAAAGATTCCATCGATCTGATTGTCGGCGGGTTTCCTTGTCAACCATTCTCACAAGCTGGAAATCAGCTCGGTTTTGACGATCCCCAAGGCAGAGGCCTGTTATTTTTCGAAATCATGAGAATACTCGACGAACTCATTGAGGATGACAATAAACCTAAAGCCATGTTTCTAGAGAATGTCAACAGATTAGAGACCATAGATAGAGGAAGCACCTATGCGTGCATTGTGAAGGAGATCGAAAAAAGAGGCTACAAAGTCCGCTGCAATAGATATGATGACAAATGCGACCGCATCCGCGGGTATGTATTGAATTCAAAGGACTATAGTGGCATCCCTCACAACAGGAGTCGCATATACATCGTTGCACAAGATGAGGATGCCTGTAATTCTCCCTTTAAGCCAATATCTAAGGTCAAACCATCTCCACTTACTACATTCCTTGACAACGAAGAGAAAGCCGAAGAGAGATACTATCGGAACGAACAAAATTCGAAGCATTATGATCTATTCGTCCGCGATATAACAAAAGAGGATACGATCTATCAATATCGCAGATACTACGTCAGAGAGAACAAGAACGGCCTATGCCCCGCCCTTACCGCCAATATGGGGACCGGTGGACACAATGTGCCGATGATCAAAGACCCCTATGGCATCAGAAAATTAACCGAAGACGAATGCCTCAGATTTCAGGGCCTCAAAGGAATAGAATTCCCTGAGAGAATGGCGAGCGGGCACAGATACAAGCAGATTGGAAATTCCGTCACTGTGCCCGTGGTGAAAAGTATTGCAAAGAACCTAGTCAAGACTCTTTGATTACTCCTTGAATCCTTCAGATTTCAACCTATCCAATAGGACCAAAGCCCTGTAGCAATCCCTCTCTTTAACCACACTATTCCCCATTGTCAGGATCTTCTTCATCAGCTCCTTGTCTTCCCACGAGAATGAATCATGCTCGAGGCCCCACTCATTGACTTTTTCCCAGAAACCAACCCCTAGTTTGTATACCTCGACACGGTCTTTCGTATAATTGGCGACTCTCTGCTGCTTCGTGGCGCTCTTCTCCATCCATTGCGCCTTCTTCTGAGAGACCAGACAGGATTTGAATGAGGGGAGAATCTCGACAGACCTCATTTTCACACATGACCAGCAAGCTTCTTTCTTACACCATTGGCCGACATTCTCCTCCCTCTTGTCTTCAGCAAAGGAATCATTCACTGCGCTCATGATTCCTACCATTTGCTCCTCCAGAGCTGGAGACAGGGCTTGGGACTCCCATATGGCATCCAGATCCAATGTGGCATTCATATTCTCAACAATGTACGCCAGTTTGGCGATGGAATATGTCACAATCTGAGCCCTGTATCCGCCATTGTACCACGGTTGCTCCGATACCATGTCTTGGATTCTGCGGAATAGGATTGCTAGTGCTATGGAGTCCCGATAGTACTTATCATTGTATTTCTCGAGGTGATCCGCATCTACGGTCTTGGAGAACTCAACAAGACTGTATTGGGCCCCTTTACTCACGATGTTCGGCAGTTGTTTGAAACTGTTACGATACTTGGATAGATCCGTCTTGTTGAATACATGCGATTTTGGATACTCGGCTTTGAATTTCTTCAAATCCACTCCAGTTTTTGAGTTCAAATCCTGCTGATATTGACCTCTGGTACGTTCGTAATACCACTTCGTCGAGAACGGAACGCCTGGAAGCTGCGGAGTCATTACCCTACGAGAGAATGACTCAATGGTCTTGTGGAAAGGACTGTTAGAGAAGAAATCGGATTCACTGACCTTATTCTGCGTATTGGCACTACGAGATATCTTGGGAACGATTTCCTCGGCCGTTTCACGGGAAACGACTGTAATCTTCATGGGAACGTTTATCTCAGAAAGATCCGGCTGATCGCGAGATTTCCCTACCGTATACAGGCTCACCGTGGTCTGTCCACCATTAACTATCTGCAGAGCTGTGAATCCGGTTATCTGCATACCTTTAGGCCCGGATTCCACCTCGATATCCGTCGCCGTCGCAGTTATCCCGTTATTGTAGGCGAAAAACATCGAAGGCTCCTTCAGGATTGTAGCGCGTATCGCCTTGTTAGTCTTCGTCTGCAACTTTAAGAATGATCTGACGTTAGATTCTAACAGGCGAGCCCCATACTTGCCATACAGGTCGGCAAGAAGTTTGCCCGGAATCGAGCAGAGATATGCATCGTAATCAACATCTTCCTTGCTGCACACACGGATGCATGGAATGGATTTGGTTCCAAAATCTCCCAGATCGATCTTGATATCGTCGAATCCTTTCTTCGAGATTTCCAGATCGTATAGATTGGAAATATCCCAAACATGAAGCACCACTTCCTTGGAGCCGATGCCGTCTATGTTCAGACTCTTGATTCTGTCGCTCTTCTCAAGATCAGAAATCACAATGATACGATATCTGGCGATTTCCTTATCCTTGGAACGAATGAGATTAGCGAGTCCATAGGCTGGTTCGCTTTCCTCTATACTGTCCTGAACGACCCCATCGATTGACCCCTCTATGAAACGACGTGCGCGCTCGGCCATAGATTCGATCTCGGTCTTGGTTAGCTTCTCACCTGGATCGCTACTACCGTCGTATTTGCATATCACGACGGACAACGTCTGATCGAATTCATCCCAGTCGTATCCGTCCAGTTCCACTCTTTTACCACGTGAACCGATGATTCCGTCATAGAAGCAGTCGATGAAATCGTCGATCTCGTCTGATTCGATCAAACTGCTCATTACCAATTCTGTGAATTCAGGACGTTTAAAATTGGAATTAGCTGTCGCGTCCAAACCTACTCTTTGGAGCAATTCCGCACGATAATCCTTCAATTCCATGAGTTCACCCGGTATTCTGTAATGGAATCTATCGAAATATCATACGAACCGGATATGATTCCAGGCATCAATTGAGACTTCCTTATTCTCGGAAATTTACCATCTACGGCATATTCTGTCTTGGATATACAATCGAAACAAATGTCATCATAGCTACTGTCTATGGAATATCCCATTTCATCCAATGTCGTATACAGCATATCCTTCGGCTTCGAACCTTGAATGCTATTGTCAACCGAATCGACGATACTGTTGAGATTCAAACTGCCCTTACATTCAGAACTGGCCTTCCTCAACAAAACTACGATAATGCTACCTGCATCGTCACGATCTAATTGCTCTAGAGAGGTTATGGTCAGTGAGCATACGCCTTCCAAGATGGTTTTGACCTCATACCAGTGATCATCCAAGGTGAAATCCTGTTTTCCATGTTTACGATTCATCCATGATGCCAGAGCCTTATCCTCCCCGTACTTGGGAATCATAACATCTCTCAGGACCACCAGTTCACCGATGAGTCCTCTGATTGACTCCTCCGACAACTGGTTATGTTCTGGGCGAAACATCCTCGTCCAATAATTGAACCGGTTGTATGCGAAATCGGGTCCTGATTCAGGAGTCTGTTTCCGACTAGAATCCACCACATCATCACAGAAACGATCGAACATCTCGGAATACTTTCTATCGTTCAAGATGAATGCAAGTACCCATCTGTCCCCACCAGGCTGACTCAATACACTAACGGTGATACCTTTAGACGACTTGTTAGGAATCTTAGGTTCAATCTGGGTTTGCAAAATCAGGATTCTCCCGTCGCCCTCACTTCTACTCCATGCAAGAGGGTGAGTCGGGTCCAAGAGCAGAAAACTACTATCTTGAATCTCCTTCGAAATGCTGGATTTCATTGGTCATCATCCTCCGGATCCCAATCATAATACAGTTCGCTTCCCAGCCTCTGATACACAAGATTTGCCTTGTATCTAATAGATAGTGATTCATCAAAAGGATGATACGGATCTTCAGGGAATCCCATAGCAATCCCTATTGCTGGATATCCGCGCAGTTCATTCACAACCGCGCTTACATCGAGTTTTGAACTCTTAGACGACTTAGCTTGTACTGGATATATGAGGAGAAGAGGACGACGCTTTCCATCCCTCAGATATGCCTTCGGTGGATAGGCCATATTTTCGGTGTCCTTCCCAGCTTTTTCTCTCTCGCCCTTGACACTTTCCTTGTATGCCTCTTCCAAAGCCAATATACGGTCCGAATCAGGGACTTCCACTCCTCTTTCATCAACCTTGAATATCCCCTCCCTCATATTCGTCGGGGACATTAACGCGGCACTGTTGAACCGTATAACGCGTTCATCATCCTTGGATTTAGCAAAATTACTGCGTATTGTCTTCCTCGGATAATTATCTCCGAATGAAAGCCCGAGCTCTCTGTACTCATCGCCCGTCCCGTGCTGTATCGCTACATCCCAGAACCCCCATTTGTCTTGGAATTTAGACGAACTGAGCGTCCCGATGACAGCATCTACATCGAATATCACATTCTCCTTTTCGGGATATTCGTATTTCCTGAGGAATGAGATAATATCCGAGGTCTGAACTCTTCTCCACACCCAATTTTTTGTTAGTTCGTTGTAATATCTTGGGATGTTTTTGTCAATTTCTTTGATAAATTCAGAAACCAGAGCATTATTCCGCTTAACTGTCTCGAGATCGTAATATATACTTGAAGTCCAAATCGGTGTACCCTCTAGGCTCTTGACGATGACCTCATCGTCCGCGGTCCTCATCTTATTTCTAGACGTGATCAACAGCCCAGTGATGTTGTTCTTCACACGGAGGCCGAAATCCTTGGGAGTCCTCTTCAGATCGTACATAAACTGGAAATCTGACTTGAGCTCCTCTGTGGCTTCCGAGATCCCCCTGTACCAGTTGATGCTCTCTTCGGTCATCCAAACTCTGCACAAATCTGCATATCCGTCCCTGTATCCGAACCAACGGCCCATCTGCATCAAGGTATCATAACTCTGAGAACGCCTGTAGAAATAACTGACGCATAGCCCTTCAAGAGTCAAACCCCTCGACAAACTGTTTCCGCCGATCGCTATCACGCGTAATCCATCTGGACAGTCTGCATAATTCAGATTACGAGGCCCGTTGTTCTGATTGACTGATCTGACATCTATGGGCTTCGATGATTTGATTAATTGATGTTGAATCTGCTCCCATCCATATTCGGGAATGGAATCAGCATAATTGTCAGACCATGCCTCGTGTAACTGAGTTATGTATGAATCGTCTAGTGCCATATTTACAGGAAGGCCGGCATTTACCTCAATAGAAGTTTTCATCCTGTAGACATATTCGTAAACGAGTTCTTTGATGGTCTCCTGAACAGCTGTAAACCTGCTCATGTTGATCATCATGGACATATGACTAGTCTCATGCCCTCTCAAATCTCTGATAGCGCACGAGATCACAAAGCAACATACTGCCTCCTCTAATGTAGGCGGCATGGTCTTCATCACGAAGTCCTTGTCGTGTCCAAAGGGCAGTTCTAGAAGCCCCTCTGTCTTTCTGTCTTTTTCCAACGTTGTCACTACAGGGATAGTTTTGATCGCTGAACGATACCTCCCCGCATCGCTATACATGGACTGTGGCCCGATATAATTGTCAGGAGACCTGAGACAGTATATGAAATCACGAGGATACAAATCCTCGTCAACGTCAGGATTGATGAAGATATTAGCATAAGGCGTTGCCGTGAATCCGACATATGTAGTGCTCTGGAAAAGACCCAAGATGTCACGTATGGACTGATTGATTGCTGTTACTTCTTCGGCGGACGTGTTAACAGATGCGTTATCGGCCTCATCATCTATCAAAAGCAAAGGAGATTGAATACATCCATTCGTATTCGTCTTTAACCAATCACGTAGGTTGCTCAGGACCTTCTTATTCTTCTTCAAGACCAAAAGCAGTGGCGTAGACAAGTCTTGTACTGGGATACTGAGGGATGTCGCTGTAGTGGACCTGAAATCGTTCTCTGTTGTGGTAAAGACGAACATCTTCGGTGATGAATCAACCATACCTACCCCTATGGGCTTAAGTGGTTGTTTTTTGATCATCCTGGCACTATCGGAACCTACCAACCCATCATCCAATCTGGATTGCGTTTGTTTACGAAGGATTTCTAAAGTTCCCGTCAGTAAGATAATCACTTTGTAACCGACATCCGCAGCTTTGCAACATAATGTAGTGTATGTATTCGTTTTTCCGGATTGAACATCACCCATGACCAGACCCCTGCGCTTGAATGACCCGGATCCGGGATCGCCTAGACCATCCATGATGTCGCTGGTAACTCTGTCCAATGTGCGTATGACACCTGGAGAAAGATGACGATATGAATCCAGATATTTGAGATTCCGATTCGTAAATCTCATATCCAGATCTTTAGTGCGCGATAGATACCAGGATTTATGCTCAGTAGCTATCATCGTCCCTACATTCATTTTGTGACCCATTGAGGATAAGATGTTGTTTACTATCGCTTCCCGAGTCTCGTCTGAGCACTGGAGAGCCGTTTGCGCTATCTCAGCCATAGAGCGAATGTCGTCTTCAGATGGTATTGCATCACCGAAATTGGCCTTGATCAGCCCTCTCAATACTGTCATTCCGGGATCCAACATCTTGCTGTCTACACCATCATTCACTGGCATACCTCCTCAATTCCTCGATGACCTTTTCATTACCGAAAAATGGTTCAATATTCTTCAACGTCTCGAATGAAATACCTCTCTGCATGAGGAATAACCCGTCTTTCACAATCTGATTGATGTCCTCTGTCGTCTCTTCCGATTTCGAAAGACTATTGTCCGCCAACGTCACATAAATGTCCTGATAAGGCACGCTGTTTTCAATCAAGTCAAAGACTCTGAGTGCCCAGGCCCTTCCCTCTGGATCAAGCTCATCCAATCCCTGTTTTATCAGGGGGTGCTCGCGGTTGAGAGAGTAGGTAACGGCACCATTGTTCCGTATCTTATCCCATATGAACTGCTTTGTTCCATTGGACTCTTTCCTTCCACGATACCTATACTTAGTCTCACTCTTATTCAAAATACGGTCCAGCACACTCTCAAATTGCTTCCTGAAGGGTGCAGGCACTGTAGCCGATGACTTCTTAACGTCAATATTCCAGATAGAATCCAACGTATTGGGTACATCGACCATCACCCTCGCCAATTTCGTCAACTCTTTGCTCCCCGTGAGCCTAAACCATGTACCGGGAATAATCAGCCGCTTGTTGCGGTACACCCAGAAACCTTGCATATTCCTCTGCAATCCTCCAAGCAACTCGACGTCCTTTTTGGATAGACTCGACTCCGGAGGCAAGATGTAAGGATCTATCCAAACCTTCTGCCCGTTGATATTCACATCCTGTCTGGGCATATGAGACGTTTTGGTATTTCTGGAAAGGAATGGATCCAACGGCTCAATCTCCGCCCCGTTGAAAATCAAAGTCAAATTCCCGCCGTAATTCGAATCGATGTATCTGTGAAAAACCAGGCTGAGGTGCTTCTTGCATGAGGCCAACCGCTCAGTCATAGATTCTCTTATGTCTACAGCACGCTCAAGCTCCTTGTCGAGATTCTCCCATACCACAAGGGTACCGGAGTCCATCTTCTCCAATTCCGATAACAGACGTATTTCGGACAGTTCGTTCGAGGATAGAATCTGCAGGGTCCAATCATTGGTCTCCCTCACCCTGTCCAAATCCCATCTGCAGGCGTTTACTTCCCCCTGATGCTTCGAAATAACCGTTAGGCGCCTGCATTGAGAAAGAGATGCCATTTTCATTCCGAGTCCGAATCTTCCTAGATCATTCGTATCGCGTTCGAGATTCGGATCAGTTCCGTACCTCATCGCTTCACGGAGCTTCTCGGCGCTCATCCCATAACCATCATCCAGAATGGACACCACTGGATCGGAACTCGGAACGGAATATATCCACACATGGGAAGCTTCCGCGCTTATACTATTATCAATAATATCGGCGACAGCGGAGTCGAATGAGTATCCAATAGAACGCGTAGACTCCATCAGAGCAGCTGCTGTTGGAGGGGAAGAAACTTCCTGCATAAGACCGTGTATCCAGGCATATTGTAGTTTTTAAATCTGTTCTCCAAAATATGTTGATTTCCAAGCAAGTCCCGAACATCCCGCTCTTATACGGGTTCCCTCTACGGACATGCAATGACCTTCAT
>CAVKKO010000058.1:0-11019 GCA_963656905.1 Bacteroidaceae bacterium
CCATCTGGGAGTGCGAGATGAAGGACATGGATTCCGTAGTGAAGTCAGTCGTAGATGTTCTCGAAGAGACGGATGCCAGTGCAGGTTCCGGCTGAGGAGGTAGGATCTGCTGGTATGGGATGGGAGATGTGGGACGATCAGTTGAATCCCGCTTTAATCAATCTCTCTTCGATCTTCTTCAATTGGATGCTTTGTTTGTCGGAAGGAGGCCTCCTGCGGGTCTCCATGTTGCACGCAACGTTGACAATGGCCCTTTCATCCTTGTTCAGCTCGCTGTGTTCTATCCCCCACTCCAGGAGACGACTCCAGTAGGCTTCGCCCTTGTTCACGACATCTATCTTGGCAGTCATTTCGCATTTGGCACGCTCGTCCCTACTGGCGCGCTTCTTTTCTCCATCTGCCCTCTTCTTGGAAACGATGAAACTCCTCATGTCGATGATTTCCACGTCCATCTTCTGCACGGATGTCCAGCATTCGGGCTTCTTGCACCATTCTCTGACATCATCGACCTTTCTGTCGGAATCGTTGATCTTCTCCAGTACTTTCTCGGCTATTATCAGCAACTGTCTCCGCAGATCGCCGTTTATGGCCTGATTCCTCCATATGGCATCGAGGTCGATGCTGCATTCTTTCTGATCCAGGATATCGACCATTTTGGCTATGGAATACGTGACGAGGTTGGCTCTGTACCCGGAATTGTACCAAGGCGCCAACTCTTTGTTCGATATGGACTTCTCCAGATCCTTGAACATTATCGCGATGGCGACGGATTGTTTGAAGTAATTGTCATTTACTCTCGCGCCAGGGATGCCCTCCGAATTCTCTCCGTCTCCCCACAGCTGTTTGGCCGATTCGACGAATTTCGCCATGCTGGCGGAGGTCCCTTTACTGACGATGTGGGGCAATTTAGCATAGGTGTTGCGGTATTTGGCGAGGTCGGTTTTCGTTATCTTCTGATTCTTGGGATATGTCTTCAGGAACTCTTTCTTCTCTGTGGCGGACATGAACGCCTGCTCCTGGTTGTACGATCCCGCCGCCCTCTCATAGAACCATTTCGTCATGGTCAGATTGTTGGGACCAGCTGGGGCGGGGAGTCTTCTGGAGATTCTCTCTAGCTTGATGTTGAAGTCCGAGTTGGAGAAGAAATCCGCGCTGCTGACGGAATTCTGACTGTTCGAGTATTCGGAGATGTGAGGGACGAATTCTTCGGGGGCTTCCTTAATCACACAGAGCTTCATGGGGACGAACACTGAATCCAGATCGGCTTTGTCCTTGGGGGAGCGGTCGAGGGCGTTGATCATCGCGGTGGTCTGCCCCCCGTTGACTATCTGGAAGTCCGTTATCTGAGATATGAAGTGTCCATCTTCGTCTTTCTGGACCAGAACCTCAACGGCGGTCGTCGACAGTCCGTTGTTGTACGCGAAGAATCTGGACGGTTCATTCAGTATCGTGGCGCGTATCCCTTTGTTCACCTTCTTCTTCGTACTCAGGAAAGAACGGACATTGGATTCGAGCAGTTTGGCGCCGTATTTCGTATACAGTTCCGACAGGAGTTTGCCCGGCATGATGCACAGATAGGCATCGTACTCGTTCTCGGTGTCGATGTCGTCGGCTTTGATGCATCTGATTCCTTCGAATCCGAAATTCGAGAAGTCGATGACGGTCTTCTCGCGGTCTGGTTTCGACATTATGAGGTCGAAGTAGGCTTTGACATCCCACAGTATCGCCGATCCCGGTATCTCGTCTATATCGTCGACGGAGAGTTTGATTTCGCGGTCCGTTCTGATGCCGTCGGTGATTATCTGGTATTTCACTCTCTGAATCTTCTGTTCGAGTTGGATGATCGTATTCACCGTGTCTATCGAGTCGGCGTCATCATCTTCGATGCTGTTCAGAACGGTCCCGTCGAAGCAGTTCTTAACGAATTCCCTCGCTCTCAGACAGGCTTTGTCCAGATCGGCTTTGGAAATCACTTGGGTTTCCGCTTTGCCGGAGAAGAGACATTTGAAAACATTCAGCGTGCCGTCGTCCTCCTCGAATGAATATCCGTCGATGTCCATGATGCGACGGTTGCGGCCGGCCTTTTCAAAATGGAATGGAACGAAGTCCAAAATTTGGTCGAAATTGATCAATTCGCCGCACACTGATTCCAGGAATGACGCGCGCAGGTCCTCCGGAGTCTCGCTTACAAGGTCCTGGAGCAATTCTTTGCGGAGATCCGAATAATCCATAGAACATAATAGCCTAGGTTATTGAAATAGTGGTGTACCCATACTGTGTTGATTGAGATGGATTTTGATCCCAGACTGAATGAATCTGTTTATGACGGGCCGCGTAATTGGATCATAAACGCCAGAAAACATGGCTGGGATTGGGACAAGATACGCCTCAAGGGACAGGATTCGTCTTTTATCAAAAACAATATCGATGACAATTGGTGGCCGGAAAATTCTCAAGACGTGTGGGTGAAACTGGTCGATCAGATAGAAATCGAGGACAACAAGCGTCGTGAGATACGTGACGAGACACGCAGAGGGACCATAGCTTCCGACATGGAGACCAATGTTTTGGAAGTTCCACAGGGCGAAGGATCTAGTTGGCAGAGGTACAAGGCCCAATTGTTGCAGAAGTTGAATCCCGATGATGTCATAAGAATCGAGGAAGAATGTCGGAACATTCTGAATCACCTGAGCAGGGAGACACAGCCAGATTCTCCTGTGAGGGGCCTGGTTGTCGGAAACGTCCAATCTGGAAAAACATCGAACATGGCGGGAGTCATGGCGATGGCCGCTGACTACGGTTGGAACATGTTTATTGTTCTGTCGGGTATGATAGAGAACCTGAGAGTACAGACGGAGAACAGACTGGACAGGGATCTTCGGTGCACGCACCCCGATCTTTCATGGATCAAGATCTATCCGGATAGGCTGGATCCGTTGTCCAAATTGTCCTTGAGAGACGGTGCATCCGAAAGATACTTCCTGGTGACTCTGAAGCGCAAAGAGTACCTGAAACCGATAATACAGTGGTTGAACGCGGATCCGAAACAGAAAAAATCGTTGAAGATACTGGTGATCGATGATGAAGCTGATCAGGCCAGCGCCAACAGCGTGAATCTTCAGAAGCACGACAGACGGGTGATAAACGACCTGGTTGTGAAACTCGTCAATTGTAAATCTTTGAACGATAAGCTCAGCGAACCGTATGGATGTATGAATTACATAGCGTACACAGCTACTCCGTATGCGAATTTCCTCAGCGATTCCACAGCAGAGGGGTTGTTCCCCCGCAGTTTTGTCACCTTGCTCACTCCGCCGAATACATACATCGGGTCGAGAGAATTGTTCGGCAGCGTCAGAAATCCGGATTTCAGCGGAATGTGGATCGTCCATCATACCAGCGAGTACGGCGATCCGGAGCTGGACATCAGGCCCGTGCACAAAGCGAAGTATTCTGAGATACTAGACGGTTCGGTGCAGATTCCTCCAGCATTGAAGAAAGCGGTGTGCTGGTTCATATGCAGCGTGTGCGCACTGAGGTTGAGGGGCCATGGAAAACCGAAAACCATGCTTGTCCATACGAGTTTGGATACAGAGGCCCATAAGCACGTGGCGGCGGCGATCAAGTATTTCCTCGATAACGACAAGGGCGAGGTCAGATCCATTTGCCGTCAGGTGTACGCCGAGGAGACACAATACGACATCAGTTCATTCCAGGAGGATCTCCCCACATACGGGGCGGTCGAATCGATAGGGCCCTACCCCCAATACGAAGAGATATCCAGCCTCATCGATGAACTCCTGGAATGCAGAATCGATCAGATGGCGGTGGACGAGGATCGCGTCGTTTTCTCGAGCGGCATAAATCTTTGCATAGACAACAGCAAGGAGATAGTTTTGGACGAGGAGGAACAGACGAAGAAGTATCACCCGCGGCTGATTTATCCCGAGCCCGGAAAGCCGGATTTCGACGAGAAGGGGCTGGCCTTCATAGTCATAGGCGGCAATACGATTTCCAGAGGACTCACCCTCGAGGGGCTGGTCGCATCATATTTCGCCAGAGTGTCGTCTCAAGGCGATACGATGATTCAGATGAGCAGATGGTTCGGATACAGATTGGGGTATGAGCTCTATCCGCGCATCTGGATGTCTCAGACGACATACGATGACTTCCGGGATCTGGCCTCCATAGACGAGGAGATGAGGGAGTTCATACGCAACAACTACTCCGTATTGTCTCCTGAACAGTATCCTCCAAGGGTCAGGAAATTCCCCGGAGCGCGGCGCATAAAGAAGATGACGTCGAAAGACAGCGCAGCGGTTGACGACGGGTACGATTTCAGAGGGACTCTCACCGAAGTGACGGTATTCGAGAAATCGGATGACATCATCCAGAGGAACGATCTGCACACCAAGGAGTTCATCAGAGGCATTCCGACCAAATCCGTTGACAACAAGGGTTGCCGGGTATGGAGAGGCGTGGATGAGCAGATGATCATCCAGTATCTCCGTTCAATGGAGATCTCAAAAGGTGCACGCAATTACGAAGACGTCGAGCAGTTGTTGAAATGGATCACGCAACAGGTGAATTCCAATTGGAATGTCGTTCTGGCGGGCGTCTCCACGTCGGGACACGGGCTGTGGCCAGACGCCGAATTCGGTGTGAATAGGGTTGCACGCAGTGCACGCATCATCAGAGAAGAACGCGACGGCACGACGACTCTGCACATAGGGTCCCTGTCGACTGCCAAAGACAGATACGCCGACATAGATTATGACGCGCTCGACCAGGATGCGAAAGACGAGTATGACGATATCGAGAAGAACACATCCAGCGGGAGGTTCATAGATATGCGCAGCAATCCGAAATTCGGAGTGACCGACACTCCTCTTCTGATGATCTATCCGATCGACGGAGCATCAAAACCAGGGACTTCCCGCGGAAAATCCAATCCACGTTTCCCGTTGGGATGCAGATCAGATCAGACCATAATCGGGTTGGCCATAGTCATTCCGGGATCGGCGTACAACAAAGACGATCCTTCACGCTACAAGACGATAGTACTCGAAACCAAAACCGATCAGTGATACGATGGATCTCGAAGTATTGAAGGATGAACGCATGGCCCAGACCGGAGAAACGCTCCACGGTCTGATGCGTGGCGTATTGCATCCTTTGGACTTGCTGGTCCGTGAATCAATCCAGAACAGTCTGGATGCGGCACGCGTCAAGGAGAAGAACGAGGTCGTTACGGTAGAATTCTCAACAGGCGAGTTTGATCAAGGTGCGCTCTGCAGAGCCATCGGAGGTGAAACAGAGGAGTCGCTGAGAGGTTGCGGGAAAAGCTGGTCGACGAAATACATCACCATACGCGATTCGGGAACCGTGGGGTTGACAGGAAAGGTCACCGATAAATCCAGCAATCTTTGCAAATTGATATACGAGGTATTCCAGAAGCAGCAGGGGCGTGGGGCGGGAGGATCCTGCGGCGTGGGTAAAACGACGTATCTTGAAATGGGTGAGGGTATCGTATTCTACTACAGCGCTGTGAATACCAAAGAGGGGCAAGAACACCGGCTGGCGGGAATAATCGTCGAGGATCCGAAATCGAAGCAATTGATCAAAGGAAGGCAGAACAGGGGCATCGCTTTTCTGGGACGGTACATCGACAAGAAGAAAACCACCCAAAAAGACAAGACCGGACCCATAACCGATCTCGGCGAAATCGAATCTTTTCTGAGCATATTCGGATTGAAGCCTTACGGTGCAGAAAAAAGCGGAACGACCATCATCATCCCGTATTTCAAGGGAGATAAGTTTCTGGATCAATGCAAAGGTCGCGATGGAATGGGCAACCCGCCTGCATGGGCCCGCTCCGTAGAGGATTATATCAAAATGGCCGTACAGCGCTGGTATTTTCCTCGTCTAAACAATCAATCGTACAATGGGCCGTGGTTGAGGGTATCGATCAACGGGAAGGGATTGACCAAGGATGGGATGGCCCCCGTTTTCAAGCATCTCGCCGCTATGTACAACGCTTCCGATGAGCTTCAGGATGCGAACTACGGGATCAATTGTGAGCCTATAACAAAGAAGATCGTCGTCGGAAATAATGTGGGGTGGATGTCCTGGTCCTCGATAGATCCGCTCAAATTCGGTCTGTCTCTGGATAAATACCATGACATCAACTCAATATTGGGGAATTACAGCGACGGCATAGGTACGCCCGTTCTGGTCTACATGAGGAAACCCGGAATGGCGGTGAAATATGTCAGTATGGACAGCTCATGGATTCCCAGCGGAATTCAATCGAGCGAAAGAGCGTCTTTGATCGTTCTTTTCAAGCTCAAGTCCGACTCGGATCTGACTTCAGATCTGGTCAATAAATTGGCGGGATTGGGCAAGTCCGATGTTTTGACTCTCGAGGATTACGTCAGATCATGCGAAAGAGAGGACCACTACGATTGGACCGATATCGCAGGAATAGATGTGATAAGCAAGATAAAGGAGGGGGTTTCGAAAAAGCTGAAGGAGATGTGCAGCCCCGAACAGGAGTCATTCCAGAATCAGACTCAACGCACGATAAGTGCGAAACTCACACAAGCGCTGTTGCCTTCCCCCGGCGTGTTCGGAGTCAATGCGAAAGAGGGAAGCTCCAAGACGCATTCGTCGGCAAGAAGTCCGAACTCGTCATTGGAATTGAATTCGGTGGAATACACCAGAACCGGGATGGAGATCGATTTCGAATTGAAATCGGCGAAAAGCGATTCGACCCGCATTTTCTTCACAGTGAGGGGGGAATCGGGGGATTGCGACGTGGACGAGTGGTCCAAGAACATCGGTTCCGCATTCCCTCTGCAGGTGCAGAAGGTATCGATTTCCGGAGTCAAAGGGGATCACGGAAAGATCCTCAGCAAAGACCCCGTCGAATTGGGAAAGAAGAGTACGCTGATCGTCGGCGGCATAGTCGCACACCGTGATGACAGCGGGTTCGTATTGGAGGGTTGCAACGGAGAGAAGATCGCGGGTCGGATGACCGTCAAGGTCAAGGGAGAATCCGCATCTTTCAATCTGAAGGTAGTGGATGAGAAATGAGGTCCGTTCCGATTGTACCGTTCAAACACCTGGACGACGGGATACGCAGAGATGCCGGGGTGTCTGTGGAGAAGTGCACCTTCGAATACACCGACGGAACGGGGAGGCACGGAATCATCGTGGACAGCACGGCCAGAGACAACCAGTACTACCTGCACGATTCTCGCGGGTGGGCGATTGCCGAAATGGGCATGATGGCGCGTTTTCGTCTGAGCGTGGCGAACCCGTCGGCATTGTACGGCATGGTGTCTTCGGGCGCATCGCTGTCTGTGGGTGTCATCGTCTCGTCCAAAGAATCGAACAGGACCGAAGCCGTCGAGTTGTCCGTGTTGGACAGGGACGGGCCTCAGGAAATCATGAAGGATTTGAATCTGGAACCCGGAGTCTACAGGAACGAAATGAGATTCCGTACAGTCGTGTATCTCAAAGAGTCCGGGAAGCTGGTCAGAGGGACAGCCAGTGTTCCGGGCACGATATTGGGGATTTTGGATGAGTTCCAGGTCGTTTTCGATAGACAGGTCGGGTTATTCCCCACGGAGGTGGTTTCCGACCCCGAAGGGCCTCTGTGGTGGATCGTGTGCCGCTGGTCCGATATATCGGAGGATTCGTTCTCCAAAGACAATGTGGTCCTGTGCCTGAATTCTGCGAATCCGGGGTATTCCCTCATCAATCCCGATTCACCCAATTTCAGAGACGCTCTGTTCGTCGAAGCCATGTCTTCTGCGATAATGACGCTCATGATGGAAGCCAAGATTCAGCCGGAGTGGTCGCACGTCATCAACGACGATGCCGCGGAGGGAACCATCGCGTTCATGCTGTCCTATATGATCAATACGCTCGGGTGGGATTCGAGTTCGCCGAGTTCTCTCTCGCGCGATATCCGCGTGTATATGCAAAAGGAGCTGAAGAGATGATCTGGCGCAGGATGACCGCGGATGAAGCCCGCCAGAGGGCCGACGAGTGGGACAGTATGACCTTCGAAGACTTCTCCTGCACCTTGGAGAACTGGGTTCCGACCGCTAAACTGTCGAAGGAACTCAACGATCTGGTCAAGAAATTGAACAGTCTGGATTCGACAACGGGGATGTCCTCGGAATATTCGAACGAGCGTTATCCCACCGATTTGAAATTCGCATTGGGTCTGTATCGCATCCTGACCGAAGAGTACGGAATGACCGCCGTCGAAGCTTCGGATGACGGAATCTGGAGATTCATACAGATGGATCTGGTCCCGGGTATGATCTACAACAGATGGCCTGGAACGGGAGACAGAAGAATCAATGACGATCGCCAGTGGAAGAATACCCGGCGCATATGGCTGAAAACGCTCTGGTTCTACATCCACCTCTCCTGGCAGGGATCGTCGGACGATACTCAGAAGATTCTCTCCAACAACACCTCCAACGACATCTCTCAGTTGGTGGAGCGTTCCGGTTCGGGATACAGATTGGATCTGTACAGAGAGATAATGAGGCAGTACGCCCATGCGGATTGCCGCGGAGAGCTGGGACGCGTTCTCAAATTGAACGTCGCATGGTGCGGAACCGTGGAGCCGCTGTTGTCTGGGAATCTGGAAGGATACGTCTCGAGTCTGTTCGAAAACATGAGGAATCAGAATGAACGAATCTCTAACCGATGTGATCTTGAACTCTTTCCTTAACAGTACATTGGATGGATTCGTTCCTCATTATCAAGGCGATGATGCGAAGGAATTCTACACATTCAGTTCGGACGGGGAGTACGGGGTGATGATGTCCGCGGAACGCGGTACAGACGTCATAGACGAGACGTTCTCGGAGATTCGTTTCTATACACGTACACTCGATGTATCAGGCAGATCGATCTTCTGCATCGTTCTGTCATGTTCGGATATGCATTATGCGCGGAAATTCGCGACGATATGCTCGGATTTCGTCAACCCGAAAGACGAAATCCAACGCAAGATGATACAGGCCGATCCGCTTTCATGGTGGGCCGAGTGGACCAGGCTCATCGGCAACAAGCTGTGGCTGCAGGACACATACAGCATCATCGGCGAGATGATGGTCGTGGATTATCTCTACAAGGCGGATTTCAATCCGCGGTGGGAGGGGGCCACCGGCGCTGTTCGCGACATAGTCTGTGACAACCGTTCCGTCGAGGTCAAATCCACGTTGTGCAGGTACTCGTACAATATCGAAGCGGCGGGAGAGTTCCAAATGGAATCATCGGAACGGTTGTCCCTTTTCTTCTGCAGATTCGAGAGGTCCGAATCGGGGGTTTGCATAGACGATATGGTCGACAAGCTCGTGTCGATCGGATACGATCGCAGAGAGGAAATCGAGAAGATGCTGACTTCTACGGGAGTTCCACGCGGTCGTTCCATCCGCAAGACGAAATACCGTCTCGTTCAGATGTTGGAATATCCAGTTGACGATGAATTCCCGTGCATAACCCCGGAATCGTTCTCCGGAGGCACTATACCTCGTGGAATCAGCCATATCCGTTACACGATAGATCTGGAAGCGATATCCGAACCGATCGTCATTGATTATCCGGGTCGTCGAGCACTTTGAAAACGTTCTCGGCGATGCGTTGGATCACGTTCACGGTGACTGTGTTGCCGAGTTGATTATATCTGTGAGTTTTCGACACAACGGATGTGTAGCCGTCAGGGAATCCTTGTAGTCTCTCCCATTCGAGAGGGCTCATCATGCGAATTCCTTCCGTGTTCAATTTTTTCCCTCTGCTGTTTGTTTCAGGCAATTCGATGGGATCATAAACCAGATTCCTTTCTCTTCCCATTCCTCCGCACATTAGTGCATTGGATGTCATTCCTTCGTTTCTTTTCTTGACAACATATCCGAAGCCATGGGATTTCGATTCATGGTATTGTCTGTGTCTCTTCAGGGTGTTAAAGTATTGCTCGCTCAGATACAGATCTACCGAGGGGTTCGGGTCCAATATATTGTCTATAACGTTCGTATCATCAGGGATCTGGGCTGGAAATTTGAACGTGTCCTTTTTGATTTTATCTCTGTTAAAAGCAACTATGTAGACACGTTCTCTGTTCTGCGGGACTCCGAAATATGTGCTGTTGAGCACCGTATAGTGGACCTTGTAGTTCATGTCTTCAAGTTCCGACTTCATTCCACGAAATACGGATCCGATTTTAAGGCCGGTTTCCGGATCCAATTCTGTGGGAGGTCCCATGCTGAGCAACCCCTTCACATTCTCACAGAAGATGACTTTCGGCCTGCATTCCTTGCATATGCGCGTTACTTCATAGAAGAGGCGACCTCTCTCATCCCAAGTCCCTTCGCGTTTCCCCGCCATGCTGAACGCTTGGCATGGGAAACCGGCCAAACATATGTCGATGGGTTGCCTCTCCTCTTTTTTCTTGCCATAGTCGAGCACGTCGCGATGTATCGAAGCTCTGTCTGTGTCCGTATAGTAGTTGCAATACGTGGTGATGGCGTCATCATCGATTTCACACACCCCAACGGTCTTCATGCGGGTGTTGCCGTCGTATTTCACGGGTGGTCTCGATGTGGGATATTCGAAGCCTAGTCTTATGCCGCCGATTCCTGCGAACAGATCAATAGCGGTGTATTTTGGTAACTCTACGGCGGAATCGTTGCACACAGGTCCTTTCTCTTTGCGAGATTCCGTTTTTTTAGAGTCCTTTTTCCTGCCCATCTGTTCACGTTCCGAAATCGAAAACAATGTTTCTTTGAGATATCGATTATTGTTGATTGGCACTCAACATTACCAATTGGTGACGTCTTAATAAAAAGTGCGTTGCTTTAAACTCTGGACTCCGGGCAGAGGTGTTCGATCCATACATTGCCATATCATCAATCTCCCCAGAATTTCATTTCAGGCATGGGTTTCGCCATGTCTTTGATGAATGCGGCCGCGAAGAGGGGATAGTGCTCGATGCCG
>CAVKKO010000059.1:0-10851 GCA_963656905.1 Bacteroidaceae bacterium
CCTCGAATAACGACGGCCCGAAGTGCGGGAGAGCAGAACTCTCCCGCTCAATGATCATAAGTTTCTCACGCGATGTGCTATACCAATCGACGTGATTTCTCCCGTATTCTGAGATTTCCAACCGTTTTTCCACTTTCCAACCCTTCGATCGATTCCTATCCGAAGTCCGATGCCTTGTCGGATGGACTTTCTCATGCCTGCAGGGCGCATCCGACTCTGGATTCTGTCCGCATTCGATGTCATCCGATGGGCCCTGAGGCCCACCGGGATATGGCCTCCTGAAATTGTATAGCACCGATAATAGTGTTTTTATACTATTATGTACTATACTAATAACATGGCGGTACCCGAGGACATCAGGCGTGTCAAGAGGCCCAAGAACACGTTCGTCGTGGATTCGAAGACAAACGTCTACTCCGTCAGGGAGAAGACGGGATGCGGATACTACGTGGACGAGAACGGGAAGGCCCACAGGCCCTCCCGCAACGGGAAGGTCGTCGGGCACATCATCGACGGGAAGTACGTCGCGCTGGAGAAAGATGCCCTGCCGCCTGTTGGCGAGGTCGACCTGAAGGACTATGCCAACGTCCACCTCTGCCAGATGCTCTCGTCGGACCTGCTGGAATGCCTTCGCGGGCTCTACAACGAAGAGGATGCTGAATGCATCTACGTGATGGCCGTCCTGAGGGCATGCTACAGCGGGATCCAGGACTACATGCTCGAGCGGCAGTACGAAGAGTCCTTCGTCTCCGAGACCTTCCCCAACGTCAATCTCGAGAAGTCCAGGGTATCGAGGTTCCTCAGGAGCGTCGGGCGCAGCGGATCCAGGATCGTCAAGTTCATGCGGGCTCAGGTGGCGGCTTGCGATGACGATGACATCATAATCTTCGACGGTTCGCTGAAGAGGGACGAGAGCTCAGTGAACTCGTACTCGGCCTCGTCCCGCAAGACCGCGGCCCAGAAGTACCAGCATGTGAACGTCATGACCGCATACAGTGTCGGTCGCAGGGAGCCGATCGCCTCCAGAGTGTATCCAGGGAACATGGTCGACCAGCGCATAGTGGTCGATTTCATAGACATCCTTGAGCTGGAGAGCGCCCTCGTGGTGGCCGACAGGGGCTTCCCTCCGGAGGCCATAAGGTTCGCGCTGAGGGGGAGGCCGGGCATAGGCTACCTGGTCCCTCTGAACAGGGACAGGCTGGTCATCAGGGAGCTGGACCTGAGGTCGTTCACGGGCGTCCTGCCGGGGACCGACATCCTGTACCGCGTCGAGGAATCCGTCGACGAGTACGGAGCACAGGTATTCTACTACTCGTTCAGGGACCCCTCCTTTGCCTTGAGAGAAGAGACACAATACCTCTGCGCCCATTCTGCGGAGAGGATCGACCCTGATGAGCTGGACAGGCTCCGCAGGGAGTGGGGGACGATCGTGTTCGCCACGAACCGCAGGATGGAGCCTTCGCGCATCCGCGAGATATACGGGAAGAGATGGATGATCGAGACCAGCTTCAAGTTCCAGAGATCCCAGCTGGACGATGACACGACCGACGAGGAATCGGACTACACCGTCCAGGCCAGCCAGTTCGTGGACCACCTGGCATCCGTCATGGCATCTAGGATGAGGAACAGGTTCGAGGACGAGGGGCTGCTGAAGAAGTTCACATACGACCAGGTCTACTCCCTGCTGCTGAGGCTGAAGATGACGCGCGAGCACGGGAAGGGGTGGAAGCTTGTTCGCATAGCCGACAAGGATGCGCAGGTTTCTGTCGTCCTCGGAATCCTGCAGAAGCCCATAGTCCCGTCGCTTCCTCCGAAGAAGCGCGGAAGGCCCAAGGGGAGCAAGGACAGGCAGCCTCGGAAGAAGAGGACAAAGGCTGCTGACAGGGGGCCTAACGATCCGACAGGGCAGCCCTCATAAGGCTGAGTATAGCACATCGTGTGAGAAACTTATGAAATAAATAAAAAGAAATAACCACGCGTGGACAATGCCAACTCCGTTTTGAAGAGCATACTGCGGGGTGCTCACGGTTCGAAGATCATCGAGTTCAAAGACCGTCGGAATCTGGACAAGGACGACATGGGACGGTATTATTCGGCGCTGTCCAACGAAGCCAATCTCAAGAATGCAGACGCTGCATGGATGGTGTTCGGAGTCACCGACAAGGGGGAGTTCGTCAACAGCCGGTACCTTGACACAGTAGAGAGCCGCAACAAGCTCAAGATGTACATCTCCGAACAGACCAGCAACCGCATGTCGTACCGCGAGATACATGAGCGCTTCGTAGATGGGAAGAGGGTCCTCCTCTTCGAGATCCCGCCTTGCCAGTTCGGTGTCCCTACCGCATTCAAAGGGATAGCCTACGAGAGGCAGGGCGACGGAGTCCTCCCTCTGTGCGACGAGAAGCGCATACGCATAATGGGCGAGGCCATCCCCGACTGGAGCAAGAGGATCGCATACGGCGCATCGATCGACGATCTCGCTCCGGATGCCATCGCAATGGCCCGCAGGCTGTTCGTCAACAACAGGCCGGCAAAGATGGTCGAGTGCGACAGCTGGGACGACTTGACGTTCCTGAAGAAGATGGGGCTGATGTCCGTTGACGGAGGCCTTACCAATGCGGCGATAGTGCTCCTCGGCAAAGAGGAATCCGCATTCCTTCTGGGCGATGTCTCCGTTGGAATGAGGCGCATCCTCCGTGCCGCCGATTCAACCACGATGGAGAGCGAGATCTACGGCTTGCCGTTCTTGCTGGCCATCGACAAGGTATGCTCCGAGATACACAACATGAGGTACGAAATCTTCAGGGGAGGGGCGATGAGCCTCGAGCGCATGGATGTCTACGACCCTGCCATGATCCGCGAAGCTCTGAACAACTGCGTCGCGCATCAGGACTATCTCCGTTCCGAATACATCACTGTAGTGGAGCAGGACCGCGAGAGCATCACCTTCTCGAATGCGGGGTATTTCATCCCGGGCACCATTGCCGACGTGCTGAAGAACGACTCTCCGGCCAGGTTCTATCGCAACAAGTGCCTGGCAGAGGCCATGTTCAGGCTCGGCATGGTCGATGTCGCAGGCGGAGGCATCATCAAGATGCGCAGATGCCAGGCGAAGCGCGCATTCCCGCTACCCGAATACGATCTGGGCGACGACCAGGTGAAGGTGAAGATCATCGGAAAGGTGGTCAACCGCAGCTTTGCGGACATCCTTGCAGACAATCCCGATCTCCCGATCGGTGACATAGCCCTCCTGGACATGGTCCAGAAGGGGAAGCTGATACCGAAAGACGACGCGGACCGCTTCCTGGCCAGAGGGTTCGTGTCAGGGGAGTATCCCGACCTGACGTTAGGCGCCGCGCGCGCCAAGGATCCCGGAAGGCCCAGGGAGGCATCAGGGCTGAGGGCAGAGGTCCTTGCGTTCATCGCAGAAAACGGTCCTGTCAGCAGGGCCGAGATCATGGGCCACGTATCCGGGCTCCTGTCGGACCTGTCCGAAGAGCAGAGGTATCAGAAGCTGAGCAACACACTGACCGCATTGAAGAAAGACGGGTCCGTCAAGATCTCCGGCGCCCGCAGGGATGCCAGGTACACGGTGCGATCCCGATTGTTTATTCAGAAAGCAGCCAGTCTATGATGTTCAGGTGCTTGATTCCGTTCCCGGGGTCCCGCCTGATGCTGTCCAGCGTGAGGATCGTCTTCCTGTAGCCGTTCTTCATGTCGACAAGCGATCTGCGCTCCCTTTCGAACGTCTGGTCGTCCATGACCGTCAGGGCCACCTGGTACAGCTCGATCTCTCCGTCCCTCATGGCGGTGAAATCCACCTCTCTGTCACGGTAGCTGCCGACAGACACAGTGTATCCGCGCCTTAGGAGCTCCAGATAGACGATGTTCTCCACCGGCCGGCTGATATCGTCCCCCGCCGCGTTCTCCAGCACCGCGTTGCGCATCCCGGTGTCCACGGCGTAGTACTTCCCCATGCTGTTGAGCAGCTTCCCGCCTATGATGTCATATCTCTGGGCGAAGTAGAACATGTACGATTCCAGGAACCCGTTCAGATAGCTATCCATGGTCTTGGCATCCACTCCTGCGCCTTGAGCCATCTTCGACGTGTTCGTGGGGTTCCCGACATTGCTGAACAGGAACGATGCCGTTGCGCGGAGCTTCATCGTGTCAACCTTGTCCGGCAGGCGGGTGGTGATGTCCTTGAACACGATGTCCCCGAAGATCCCCTGTAGCAGCTGGCGGTTGTACCTGTCTCCCGATCTCAGGTCCACTGCAGGCATGCCTCCCCATGCGATGTAGTCCATGAACCTCCTGTTCACATCGTTCATGGCATCAGGGGGGTTCAGCTCAAGGAACTCCCTGAAGGACAAAGGCAGCATCTTGACCTCGAACTCTCTTCCCGTGAGGTATGTGCTGAGCTCAGACGACAGCATGAATGCGTTGGACCCCGTGACATAAACGTCCAGTCCTTCCTCGTTCCCCAGGCGGTTCAGGCAGTCCTCCCATCCATCCAGACGTTGGACTTCGTCTATGAAGATGTAATTCATCCCCGGGGCGCGCCCGGCCACGACCCGGTCGATGATCTGGGATCCTTCCGAGATGTCCTTGCACTCGATCGATTCCAGGTCGAAGTGCATGATGTTGGATCCGGGCACTCCCTGCTCCTTGAGATACAGGATGAACTGGTCCATCAGTGTGGACTTGCCGCATCTGCGGACGCCCGTGATGACCTTGATCAGGTCGGTCTTGCCCTTCGCTGTCTCGAGGAGATCGAGATATCCTTTCCGAACGACGAACTTCCGATTCCACGCCTCGTACACCTCGTCCATGAACCTGATACGC
Organism: Bacteroidaceae bacterium; assembly: GCA_963656905.1. Lineage (GTDB taxonomy): Archaea > Thermoplasmatota > Thermoplasmata > Methanomassiliicoccales > Methanomethylophilaceae > Methanoprimaticola. The sequence goes on from CAVKKO010000059.1 coordinate 4,846, forward strand.
GGTTTCGATATTTATGGATTACAATCCAATTTTCTAATCTTTTTGTAAATTATATGATTATAATCCAAAATTATGGCAGACTTTTCCTTCTCGATATAGCAGGCTTCACGGATTGTCATATAGGTTACAAAAAAAAATGTATTCTAAAGACATTTTTTAATAAGAAAAAGTGTATTCAAAATACATTAATCATGAGGAGGGATATAATGGAGAGGAAGATCGCATCCAAGCTGGAGCAGTGGAAGGATTCTGAGGACAGGAAGCCTCTGATGATAACGGGCCCCAGGCAGGTAGGGAAGACCTATTCCGTGATGGAGTTCGCCAAGGCCCGTTTCGACAGCTATGTGATGTTCAACTTCCAGGAATCTCCCGGGCTGCACAAGATCTTCGAAGGGGATCTGAGCCCTTGCAGGCTCTTGAAAGAGCTGTCGGCATACTCTCACGAGACGATAACCGACGAGACCCTGATGGTGTTCGACGAGATCCAGGACTGCGACCGCGCAGTAACTTCCCTCAAATATTTCTCGGAGGAGCTTCCGAGCCAGCCGGTCGTGACCACTGGGAGCCTCCTAGGACTCACGGTAGGCCGTCACGATGCCGTTTCTGATTCGAAGCGCTCGTTCCCCGTCGGGAAGGTCCAGCAGGTTCAGATGCATCCGATGGATCTGGAAGAATACGCTTGGGCCACTGGGCGGAAGGCGCTCACAGATTCCGTGCGCATGCACTTCGATGACATGTCCGAGATGCCGCTCCACGACACTGCTCTGGAGATGTACCGCGAGTATCTCGCCGTCGGCGGGATGCCGGAGGCGGTCTCCGCATTTGTCCGCACAGGCGATTCCAACGCCGTCATGGCCGTCCAGAGGGGGCTCAACGACAGCCTGGTCGGGGACATAGCCAAGCATTCGGGCTCCTCGGACACGATGGTCAAGACTATCCGCACATGGAACAGCATGATATCTCAGCTGATGAAGGACAACCTGAAGTTCCAATACAGCAAGGTGGCTTCCGGAGGCCGCGCTTCCAGCTACTCCGCATCAGTGGATTGGCTGGTGGCCGCCCGGATGGTCAACCGTTGCGACATGGTCACTGAGCCCGCTTCGCCTCTGTCCGGTTTCGCAGACCCGTCATCGTTCAGGCTCTTCATGGCCGATACGGGCATCCTCTGCTCGAAGGCCGAGGTGCCTTTCAAGACGGTGGTGTCCGGAAGGGCAGCAGACAGGTTCAGAGGTGTCATGGCCGAGAACTATGTCTCCCAGGCACTGACGGCCAATGATCTCAGGACATACTACTGGAATCCCGATCCGTACACGGAGGTGGACTTCATGATCCAGGATGCGGACGGAGGGGTCGTCCCCATCGAGGTCAAGTCCGGCGACCGCACCGGCTCCAAGAGCCTTGCGAAGATCAGGCGCAGGATCTCCCCCAGATCTGCCATAAGGCTCTCGTCGAAGAACTTCGGCCTCGAAGACAGGCTTTACAGCATACCGCTCTATGCGACGTTCTGCATCGATGGGACCTGGGCGCAGAAGGTCGGCGACGAGTCCTCAGAATGATGCTCCAGATACCGACGGCTGGAAGACCGGGGCCTGATATCCGGTCGGAGATATCCTGCTCTGGAGGTCCTCGAACATCGCGCGCGTCCCGTCGGGGCTGCCGGCATCGAACACGACCACGCTGCTGTCGGTGCAGTGCACGACGATCACCGGCCGCATCCCCGTATGTATCGCCAGCTTGTACGTCCCGAACTCGTCGTTGCGGAAGTTCCCCGTGGCCACCTTCAGCCCTCCGAACCCTCCGACCCTGGTGCCCGCGTCGAACTCGTCGCGGAGCTCGACGGATTCGATGTCCGTGTACGCGATGGTCTTGTGCATCATGGTGGCGTCTATCACCAGGGCGTCGTCCTCCAGATGAGCGTCCACGTGCCCGGTGTTGAGCAGCACCGCGACCATGGCGATGAGCAGGACGACCAGCACTCCGACGCCGATCGCCAGGTTCCTCTTGAACTTCGAATAGGCCGCCTCGTCCGTGCCATGGGAGACCCTGGCGGAGACGTTCGTCCCCGTCTTTATAGCCACGTAGAGCGACGTGGTGTATGCCGCATCCACAGAATTGAACACTGCGACCTTGTTCTTCCCGTAGCGGACGAGGACGAACCTCTCGATGCGGGTGTCTCCCGCGAACGTGTAGCTCGGGAACTCGGCGTTCTTGAAATCTCCGGAGCCCTTTTTGAGCCCGGCGTAGCCGATTATCTTCACCCCGGGCTTGAACGAGTCCCTGCATTCTACAGCCGTTATCGAGCTCAGCGGGATGTCGAGGTTCACCATCAGCGCCCTGACCTTCAGGCGGCCGTCCTTCACTTCGGCCTTGGAGCCTTCCATCTTCAGCATCGGGATGAACAGTATGGCTGTCGAGATTGCAATCAGGATCAGGAAGAGCACCAGCCCCACCTGCCCTATGACCAGCAGCACTATCAGGATTGTCTGCACCAGGATGTATGCGATCACACCCAACGCGAAACGGGAACCGTCGCTCATGATATCCATAACCTGCTATTGATATAAAAAAAACCCAAGCGGTCAGCTGTTTCCGAGCATCCAATCGATGGCGTTCACCACCCTGATGCCGTTGAATGTGCCCAGGTTGAAGCGGTCGAGGGTCAGGACGGTCTTGGGGAAATTGTCCCTGATTGATTCCAGCGAGCGGAACTCCCGTTCCTTCGTGTCATCGGACATGATCGTCATGGCCACCTGGTAGTACTCCACTTCGTTTCCTTTGATCGCTGTGAAATCGACTTCTCTGTCCCGGTACGAGCCCGTCCTGACCGTGTATCCTCTGCGGACCAGCTCCAGGAAGACGGCGTTCTCCAGAGGCCTGCTCATGTCGTCGGTGCCGGACCCCTTCAGGGCCATGTACCTCATCCCGAGGTCCGAAGCGTAGTACTTGCCGTTGGTGGACAGGAGCTTCTTCCCTGCGATGTCGTACTTCTCGGAGCGGTAGAACAGCTGCGCCGATTCCATAGCGGTCACGTACTTGTCCACGGTGACCGGGTTCAGGCCCGTCCCCCTCGATATGGCGGCGATGTTGGTTATGTTGCCTATGTTCGAGTAGAGGAACCGGGCGATTGAGCGCAGCCTGCCGACCTCGTCGGTCTTCAGCCTCGACAGCACATCTTTCATCAGGACGGTGTCGAACACGCCTTCCAGATATCCGAGGCTGTGCTTCTCCCCCCGGTCGGGATCCGTGTCCGGAAGGCCGCCATATCTGAGGAACTGGACGAACCTGCTTTCGGCATCCCCCGGGTGGAGCTCCAGGAACTCTCCGAAGGACAGAGGTAGCATTCCGATCTCGATGTACCTTCCGGACAGGTGCGTGGCAAGGTCCGTGGACAGCATCTCGGAGTTCGATCCGGTGATGTACACGTCGAAGTTCTTCTCGGCCTCCAGCGAGGCCACTATGAGCTCCCACCCCTTCACATTCTGGATCTCGTCCAGGAGGACGTAGACGATCCCGTTTCTGGGAAGGCTCCTGAGTCTGTCGCGCAGGCTGTCGGAGGATATCATGTCATAGCCTTCGAAGGTCTCGAAGTTCATGTGGAAAATATGACTGTCCTCCACGCCTTCTGCTTTCAGGTCATCGATGAACTGCTCCATGAGGGTGGATTTGCCGCATCTGCGCATGCCTGTGACGACTTTCACCACGCCTGTGGCACCTTTCGAAGCGTGCAGCTGCGCCAGATATCCAGATCTCCTCACGGTTCCGTCCATGAGGGGTTCCATGTGTTCGGATTATTAATCTATTGCGATAAAGATTTTCGCAGAAAATGAAAATAAATTTACTGCAATAGATTTTTTCACACATGTTCAAAGCTCTAATCGGAGTCCTGCTTCCCGGCCATATCATCTAGGAAAGCGGCCGCGAACAGCGGATAGTGCTCGATGCCCTTGGCATCCACCGAGATGTCCGATCTCTCCAGCATGATCGACCTCTGGAATCTCGGATCATCGACGGTCTTGTTCAGAGATGCGGCCTCGCGGTCCTTCCCCGACTTGACCTCTATCGCGGCGACACCCATGCCGAGATCCAGGACGAAGTCTATCTCCATCCTTCCGGGGTTCTTCCTGTTGATGTAGTAGCAGGGCTTGCGGCCGCTCTTGGCGATGCATTCTGCCACGGCGTTCTCCACCAGCGTGCCTTGGTTGAATCTAGCGTCCTTCTCGATGATCGCCGTCCGGGCACCGGGCCCCAGCATGCTGACCAGGAGCCCGGTGTCGGACAGGTACACCTTGAAGTTGGATGGGTCGGCGTTCATCGCCGATGGAAACGATACGGATCTGAGCATATGGCACATGTTGGCCATGCCGGAATTCTCCATCCACAGCATGGCATCGGCATATGTGCGCTGGCCGTTCCTGGATCCGGTCCCGTCGAGGCGCGACCACATGAACTTCTTGTTGGTCTCAGACAGCTGGTTCGGAACAGATTGGAAGCATTTCCTGATCTTCACGGCATCCGAGCCGCTGCTGTACTTCGACACGTCGCTGTAGAAGGAGTCAATGATGTCGGATTGGATCGTCTCCACTTCGGCATAGTCCCTCTTCTCGGCGAATGATGCCACGGCTTCAGGCATCCCTCCGACGGTCAGGTACTCGTCGAACCTGTCCAGATATGCAGATGCGACCGGTTCGCCCATCGGCTGTCTGTCGCGGATGCACTCTCTGATCCCGGAGACGGCATCTTCTGCATACTCCATCGCCCAGAGGTACTCCTCGAAGTCCATGCCGCGCATGGTCTTGTGTTCGACATATCCCGCAGGCATCAGAGCGGTCGGATCCTCGAACTCTTTGGACGGCACATCGATCAGAGAGCCTGATGCGGCCACGTCGAACCTGCCATCAAGGGTGAACTGCTTCAGGGACATCCTCGCACGGGGACAGGACTGGATCTCATCCAGGATGATCAGGGTCTCCCCTGCGACCGGCGTGAACCCCGGGCCTCTGGATGTGGCATACCTTACGAAGGAGTCCACGTCCACTGAGCGGCGGAACTGCTCGCACAGCCTGTCATCGATGCTCAGGTCGAAGTAGATGCAGGACCGGTACGTCTTGCCGAATTCCTTCAGGATGGATGTCTTGCCGACCTGGCGCTGTCCTTTCAGCAGCAGGGACTTGTGGCCTTTCCTGGACTTCCATTCCAGGAGCTCGTCCATCATCTTCCGTCTGAGCATGAGTGTGAGTTGATTGGACAATATATAAAGATGTGCAAAATTTAGCTAAAATCGTTGAAAAAATGTGCAGAATTCAGATGAATTTTGCATATAAATGTGCGTTTTTCAGGTAATGGAATGAGCCGGGCCAGTCTCAGGACTTGCCCGGCGTTAGAATGTCCGGCTCAGTGCCAGACCTTGTGGCCGGGCTCTGCGCTGTGGTACTTCCCGGTCATCGATTCCACGATGACCTCGAAGACGCCCGTGGGCCCCACGGCATGGGGATTTATGGGGTCTGCCTTCCTCTCGGGGGTGAGCTTGTCCACTGTCGCGCGGAGGATCTTCGCCTTGGCCTCATCGTCCTCGACCCTGACGATCCTCCCTCTGATGATGACAGATTCGTACAGCGAGGTGGTGTTGCAGCCGTTGTCCCCGCATCTCTCGAAGCCCTGCTCCTCCACCACGGTGAAGCAGCATCTGGGGTCCCTGTCGATGTTGGACGCCTTCTCCCCTACCTTCCTCCCGTGGAAGAATATCCTTCCGTCCACGACGACGAAGTTCACGGGCGTCCCGTAGGGGTAGCCGTCGGCTCCGGTGGTGGAGACGACCGCGTACCTTGCCCTGTCAAGGAGGGCTTTCATCTGCTCCTCTGTGAGAGGATACTTCTGCATGTTTGGCTCCATGGACAAGGGGACGAAGTGCGGGATATATCGCGGTTGCTGTCGCAACTGCATGGAATCAGAAGTGGCGCCGAGGGAGAGATTCGAACTCCCGAGGATTACTCCAGCGGTTTTCGAGAC
>CAVKKO010000060.1:0-10721 GCA_963656905.1 Bacteroidaceae bacterium
ATTCATTATACTTCTGCAACGCCCAAAGTAATCTCAGATATCCTCAAACCGTATAAATCAGGCAAACTTCGTTCAATTATCTCTAACAAAAATATATCGGATGAGATTCAAAACCTAACGCGCGACGAGAAGATATCACATATCAATTATCGGTCAATACAATATGCTGCAGAGAAAGTGAATGATCTGCTCGAGAACGTATCTATCGATTTGAGTAACGATTTTATCAAGCATGTTTTCTTGAGCGCTGTTGCCTACACTCTTAAAAAAAGATCTGATGACGATCTTTTATGGGCTGAAAGCACTGAAGTATCTGAAAAACTCGGAACAGTTGATTATCAACTCTTTAGATTTGTCTACAACTTCTTCTGCGACAAAACGGTGGATCTGGAAGCGATCAAAGCAGCTAATGAGTCATTCGAGAAGCAAAAACAATTTGAAACGGTGAAGACGGAGATATTGTCTCATGTAAACATCATCTTGCATTTCCTCAGAGAGGATGAGCCTAAAGTCGAGTCCTCGCTCAAATTTATCTGCGATAATCCTGCATCGATCGATAAAATACCAGAAGAAACGTGTGTCAAACTCTACGGAGCTTTAATAGCGATGTGTTCGGAAAAAATCTGTGAAACAAACGCCAAGAGGTGCAAGGATATAATCCGTCACAGATTCGATGAAACTAATTATACTCCTTCATATTGGAGCGGTTCATTTTCTTTCAGCAATGCTGAAGCTAGAGAAGAGTGGGATCAGTTCAAGACATACATCTCGAACAGAAGAAATCACTCCAGGCCGTTGTCTTCATTCAACTACACTGTTGAAACATTACCGGTGATAATGAACAGAGAATTTGCATATAATAACTATGGAGTCCTTAAATCGCTAGATATCGATAAATTCACTGAAATGATGGTAAAGTGTACGCCCAAGCAAATAGATGACGTGAGGGGGTACTTTTACAAAACATACGACTTCGGATATTCAGACTCTAGACTGATTGAGGACCTACCCAACCTAAAAAAATTAAAAGAAGAGATCGGACGGATTAAAGATCAACCTGAATTTGACTCCATAAAAAGGCTTCAACTAAAATGGTTTGAATCAAACCTGAGTGATTTTATCATGTGGTCTAGTCGCTAACCATAAAACCATAAGTGAACTGGATTAAGACTCCAGGACCTAATCATTTGAATTTGATTTGATGCCTGGACATGACCTAAAACCACAAATTTCAAACATAGACCGTTCAGCATCCCCATTAGTCTATTGGTGTAAAGGGCTTCAACTCACCAGAGACGACCTGAATGAAATAATACTTTAAAAATCATGCAACTTTGCCTATAATACAATAGACCTGGTCAATAAAAACACTCAAGGTGTGACGATGCAAAACAGCGAATCGATTCTGGAATACTTCTTCAAAGGCATCAATATCAAAATACCTGTCTATCAGAGAAATTACGACTGGAATAGAGACAATTGCGAGCAGCTTTTCAGAGATATCGAAGCTAACGTCAGACACCTCGATACGAGCCGGAGACACTTCTTCGGCTCTATCATATACATGATAGATCAAGACTCTGAGCAACGTTGCATCATTGACGGCCAACAAAGGCTCGTCACCACGGCCCTCCTCCTCGCGGCCATAAGAGACTTATTGAGATCAGGAGAAATCGTTTCCAATGACTCCAACCTAGCTTCGAGAATCGACGGCATGCTCGTGGACCAGTACAGCCATCATGTCTTCATCGAACCCGTCCAGCGGGATAGAAGAGCATACAATGCAATCGTCCTCGGTAAACCAGACGATTATGTTCCAGGATCTAACCTTCAAACTAATTACGAACTGTTCAAGAAGATGCTCTGTAACCTGAGCAAAAATATCACTGTGGACAGATTCTACAAGTCTATCTCTAGACTCCAAGTAATGATCATCAGGCTCAACAGTCAAGATGATGATGCCCAGATGGTGTTCGAGAGCATCAACTCTACTGGACTGAATCTCACTGAGGGAGACAAAATACGCAATTTCCTTCTCATGAACCTGGAACCGAAAGTACAGGACCGCCTGTACAATGACTATTGGACGAAGATCGAGGACAATACGAATAATATCTCCACGTTCTTCAGAGACTTTCTAACAGCCGTGGAAAGCAGGACACCTAACTTAAACCGCGTGTATCAGACGTTCAAAGTGTATGCAGGATATCAGCTGGACGAGGACGGAGTCGAAAGGCTGTTCAAAAAATTACTCGGATACTCCAGGATCCACAAGGCGATTCGCAACCACGAGCTGAACAAGATATCGACCGAGGCGTCTCAAACTATGAATCGTATTAACCACATGGGATACACCGTCTGCTACCCATTCCTAATGCGCATATTGGATGCCCAGGAAGCTGGCAAGATAACCAAATCCGAGACAGAATCTATCCTGGAGATTGTGGAAAACTATCTGTTCCGCAGGGCTGTCTGCAAAATGCCGACTAATGCTCTGAATAAGGTCTTCCAGACACTGTATGTCTCGCTCGACAAATTGGATGTGTCCAATGGTGTTGCGGACAAACTTAGATATATCCTACTGGAGAAGAAGGGATCGTCCGGATACCCTCGGAACATCGAAGTAGAAGACAACCTATCGATTTTAGATATCTATAGCAACAAGAGCCTGTGTGCCTGCGTACTTTCATTGCTAGAAAGCATCCATAAAGACTCGGGAGACGTGCTCCCGCACATTGATTCGTCAGACCCGTGCAACCGCCTAACAATAGAACATGTGATGCCCCAAAACAAGACAGCCGAATGGAGAACCGAGATCGGAGAAAATTATGATGAGGTACATGCAAAATGGTTGCACCGCCTGGGCAACCTAACACTCACAGCATACAACTCCGAGTTTGGTTGCAGATCGTTCACAGAAAAGAAGAATATGCAACCAGGGGGCCTCGCAACCAGTCCTTTAAACCTTAATCAGTGCTTCAAAAATATCAACACGTGGAATGAAAACAGGATTATAGAACGTAACAAAAACATGGTCCAAAGTTTCATTGAGAGGATGCCGGAAATGACGACCGAGTTCATGCCGGAATCATGTGATGACAAGGAGCTAAGAGAACTTGCTTTAGACGAAGATAATGACGCGTTCATAGGATTCAAAATCTGTGGATATTCATTCAGAGGTGTTCAACATGAGTGCCATAGTGGCATCGAAGCATTCATCGGCTTGATGAATGAACTATACAACTACAATCCCCAAAAGATGATAGCTGCCGAAAAAGACAAAGCAACAGGAACCTTGGGAAACTGGATGCGTTACGGCAAAACGGACGACAAAAGCTACTTGGAAATCGGTCCAGAGTTATACGTCTACAAAGGCGTCTCCAATCAGAAGAAGGCGAATCTCCTACGGAAAGCTGCCATATTACAAGGGATAGATCCGACAGACCTGGCTTTTATCGGTCATTGATATGTGCAGACAACCGTTGGAATTGAGTGAATAGGTAACGAAATAGGTACATCTGTTCTCGTGAGCCACTGCGAGATGCATACACGCGCAAGAGTCTCCCCAATCATACAAAAGTGTGTATCAACACATTGTGAGACAGATGCTGGCATTTCATACAAGGCCATTTATCTCGCAAACCACTGACAGTACTCAGGACTTTGACTGCACCCAGACTCATCAAAAAAAATCCACGAAGAGATTCAATTCCCGACGTGTTCCGAAAATGTCTGAAAATACGCTGTCAAGAATGCAAAATGAATATCCGCAATTAAATCAATAATATACTACAACACCGGAATTACAACAAAAATGATAGAACATAAAGCCCTTGTTTTGAGCAACGAGACTTAGAACATGCCGAATGAAATGATGAATACGGACGAACAATGCGAACCAAAGTCCGAAATGTCGAATGAAAACATTACTTTCGACCCGGCCCGTGACGGTCTCCCTGATGTCATAGACCTCGAATCCTATCGCATAATCGGCAATAACAAGGCTTTGATGGATATTCTGCTACTTGATAGAAACACGGGTTCCAACGTGGTCTGGGCTACCGACGATTATTCGAGCCAAGGCCCCGGATTCGGGGCAGAGGATCAGATCCAATATCTGTTCATCGTCAACCCCAATAGAGTAATACGTCCGAGATTCCTCAAAACCGATTCCGAACAGCGCATCAGATCCAAAGATAGAGCCGAGGTGTTCACACCTCCCTGGATCGTCAACAAACAGAACAATCTCGTCGATGAACAGTGGACGGGAACGAAAAACCCATTCAACACGGATTTCGGTTCGTTCTGGACACCGACTGAAAGCGTCGATTTGGGAGACAAGGACTGGAAAGAATACGTCAGATCCCTGCGCCTGGAAGTATGCTGTGGCGAAGCTCCGTATCTAACCACACGTTATGATCCTACGGACGGCATGGTCATTCCCGTGAAATACCGCGTCGGGTTGCTGGATCGGAAACTCCGCGTAGTATCTGAGAATGTGGATGATGGTGCTCCGCTCACATGGATACAATGGGCGAAAGCGGCAGTAGAGAGTGTGTACGCTTATGATTTTCAAGGCGACAATGTCGTCTTGGCTAGAGAGAATCTTCTATTGACCTTCTCGGAACATTATCGCTCGAAGTTCGGTTGCGATCCTGAGCAGAAGATTCTGGAAGATATTGCAAAGATCCTATCCTGGAACGTCTGGCAGATGGATGGGATCGGCTACGTCGTACCGTTCACGTGCAAGAAGCAATACACGATGAATGGAGAAACGACGATTATCGACAATTGCACCGCATGCAAAACCGGAAAAGGCACACATTCGGGCACCAGATGCAAGATCATGGATTGGGAGAGGTCGGAAACCGTGGAATTCACCTCTCTTATGAAAGGACCGAAAACAGATGCCCCCAAGGTGGCATTCAACAATTCCAACTCATCCCTGGACAGATTCATGGAGTGATCAGATGGCGAAGAATAACGTGGCCCTCGACGCAGAGGAACAATACAAGTCGAACGTCCAACGTACGGCCGAATACGTCGAGAGGTTCGACATACTGGAGACGATCAACAACGTCGGGAACGACGAGGTGTTCACTCCCAGAAAAGTTGTGGACATGATGCTGAATTCTCTGCCGGAGGAGGTATGGCACAATCCCGACTACAGGTGGTTGAACCCTGCAAGCAAGACGGGGATATTCGAAAGAGAGATTGCCATACGTCTCGACGAAGGACTCAAGAACATCATCCCCGACACAGAGACCCGGAGGAAGCACATCCTTCAGGACATGATCTTCTCCATCGGTCAGACCAAGTTTACGGCGAATGTGGCGAGAAGAACACTGTACTACTGCTGCCAAGCAAATCGGAAATGCGACGGCATCAAGGAGGACGGCCATTACGTCAACGGCTTCGCCATCGGAGGAGGCTCATGGTTCGACGATGCTGAAGGGAATATCAAGACCCCTTGTTCGAACCACCTGATGAGTAAGGACAAATGCGTTTATTGCGGGATGTCCAAAGATTCCAGATATCTGGATTCCGATCAGAGAGAGCAATACTCGTATGATTTCATTCACAGCAGACCTGGTGCCGATCTGCAGAAACTCCTTTCCAAGAGATTTTTCAAGGGGGATGAAAAGGTGAAATTCGATGTGATTGTGGGGAATCCCCCATATCAACTGAGTACAGACAGTAAGAATTCTGAGAAGAGCAAGACTCAGGCGGTGCCGATCTATCAGTTGTTTGCTGAGCAAGCATTCTCATTAAAACCTCGGTATGTTACAATGATCATGCCTTCCAAATGGTTCGCTGGAGGGATGTCATCATTAGAGGATTTCAGAAAATACATGATGTCTTGCAGGAAAATCAGGTATCTAACTGATTACGCTAATGCAAAAGACTGTTTTCCAACGAATAGCATAGCAGGAGGGGTCAATTTTTTCCTTTGGGATAGGGAATACGATGGAGACTGCTCTTTTACCAACATCATAGGTGACAAACAATATGTTCAGTCTCGTGGACTGAATGAATTTCCCATTTTAGTTAGACAGAACGAGGCCGTTTCAATCCTCAGAAAAGTCAAATCTGCCGGAGAAGAAACGATGGACCAGATTGCCAGTCCTTTGATGCCATTTGGTCTATCTACTGATGTGAGAGGTGTTGAATCTCCAGATTCTAAGCACTGCATCGCCCTCCATACTAGTAAGGGCGTTACTTATATTGAAAAATCCAGCATAAAGAAAGGGTTAGACATTCTTGAAAAATACAAGGTTCTTGTAGGCATACTTGGGGCAGAACATGCCCTGGAACCAGATAAAGACGGCAAGTTCAGAATAATAACCTCCAGCATGAAAGTATTGGCCCCTTCCGAAGCATGTACTCACTCATACTTTACGATCGGAAAATGCAACAGCATGAATGAAGCGGATAACATCTACCGTTATCTGAGAACTAAATTTGCACGTTTCCTTATCCTATCGGCCATGACATCTACACATTTATCTCGGAATGTGTTAATCTTCCTCCCTATTCAAGATTTTAGTAAATCATACACGGACAATGATCTCTATCTCAAATACGATCTTACTCAAGAAGAAATCGATTTTATTGAGGAACAAATGAAGGAGATGCTTTGATGATCCGGCATATTTCTGTTGTTGAATCCCCTGATATCAATCATACAGATTCTGTGACTATAGATAATCAAGAGCGCATATTCTCTTTCGATAGTGAGAATGACACGAATTCAGACCTCGTCATCTTGTACATGTATCAACTTTCTAAATATCCCGAACACGGAACAAAAGTTGGAATGACCAGATGCAGAATAGGAACTACATTCAAAAATGCAGTAGAATCCAGAATAAAGGCACAAACGACCGAACTCGCCCTCACTCCTGAAGAATACGAAAAATATGGTGCCGACAGGAAAATCGTTCATTGGGGCATATGCCTGGATGCTCGTAACGACTCGTTCAAAGATTACTACGTCCATGATCGCATAAAAATTAAAAGGGCTGGGATCCACGAAAGAGAGCATGAATGGTTTGGAAACGTTCCTCTCGATGTTTTGATCGCACTTTTCGAAGAATGTCGCGCCGAGGGTGAGAAGAAGGTCCTCTTCGAACCCCGTAAAGAACAACGCGAGTGCATCGACAAGCTCAAGACCTATTTCTCCCGCAAATCCGAAGGCGGACGCTTCCTGATGAACTGCAAGATGCGGTTCGGCAAATCCTACACCGCGTACAAATTCTGCGAAGAGGCTGATCTGAACAAGATATTGATCCTCACCTTCGTCCCAGCGGTGCAATCATCCTGGCGTGACGATCTCGGACATATAGCCAAAGACTACCGCTACTTCACCGATGATAACCTCCGCAGATTCGAATTCCAGCCGGCCAACGTCTCGGAACCTTTTGTCATGTTCCTGTCGCTTCAGAACTTCCTCGGGAAAGAGAAGAATACCGGCGATACCAAAGCCCGTTTAAAGAAACTCCAATCCGTCCATTGGGATCTCGTCATCCTCGATGAGTATCATTTCGGCGCATGGAACGACAGGACCAGCGGAACATTGCAAGTTGCCGAGATGAATCTGGAGGACTTCGACGTGGATTATCTCTGCGACCTCTCCACAGATGTCGTCAAGAGATTCCACATCCGCACGGACAGAACAATCTGCCTCTCGGGAACTCCGTTCAAAGCCTTGGCATCGCATGAATTCGGAGAGGCCATCTACTCGTACACCTACTTCGACGAGCAGCGCAACAAGTATCCAAACTACTCCGAGAACGATTTCCGCACCGTGAATCCCGCTTACGCTGGATTCCCCGACATGAAGATCCTCGGATACGACATGGCTCGCATGTTCGGGAATCTGTCGGGAACGTTCATCTACAACAAGAAGGTCAAGAGGAACTTCTTTTCATTGGATCAGTTTTTCAAGACCCGTAAGGACGTGAATCCCGACGACCCGTCTCGTTTCATCAACGAGGAGGCTGTCGTGCATTGGCTGGAGATCATCAAAGGAGCCGTTCCCCAAGAGGATGGCGTATTCCCGTACACCCTCAACGGAGAGATGCTGTCGAATTGCCGCCATTCCCTGTGGCTAATGCCCTCGATAGATTCCGTCGGTGCCATGGCCCGCCTTCTCCGTTCGGATCCGTATTTCCGCAACTACGAGATAATCGATCTTTCCGATCCCCACTCCGGAGTCGGTTCTGCCGCATACAGCTACCTCATGACTGGAATGAACAAAGCGGACAACACGAACAAGCTCGGATCGATCGCGCTGACAGTCAACAAACTCACTCTCGGAGTCACGGTCAAGCCATGGTCGGCCGTCTTCGTCCTGAAGGATCTGGCGAGTCCGGAACAGTACTTCCAGTCGATTTTCAGGGTTCAGACTCCTTACAAGACGGATTGCTACGAGAAGAAGTACGGATACGTGTACGACTTCAACGTGGATCGTGCAGCAATGCTACTCCTCGAATTCGCCAGCGAGTCCGGCGAGAACCCACGCAAGGATTCCGCGCTCAGAGCCAAGATCGCTAAACTCATCGTCAAATTCCTGCCGATTTATCTCAACGGCGACATGAAGAGTCCTGTGGATGAGAGCGTGTTCTACAATCTCGCCGAATTCGGAGACCCGCACGGGCAACCGTTATCGAAGAAGATCGCGGATACCTCGAAGACCACCCGCATCGGAGATGACGACACCCTCGCTATGATGATGGCTGACCCCGAAGTCAAGAAGATCGTTGACAGGGTATTCGCCCATGCTAGATTCACCCCGGTCAAGAAGACCCCCATACCTACACCCGAAGATGATTTCGATAAGGAAATCACAGCAAGAGGTAGGGACCTCGGATACAAGGCCGGATTGAAAGATTTCAATCTGTTCAGTAACATAGAGGATAATCAGGTTCTGAGCAGCAAATTCCTGGAGATGCAGAAGATCAGGGCGGAGGAATCGTGTCCGCCTGAGTATGAGCCTGAGACGTCGAAGCAGAAGTACGCGAAATACTACAACGCCTTCGTGAAGGGATACGAATCCGGACTCAATGTTCCCGTGAAGAATCTCACATGCGGGAGACAGGACGGAAAGAAGTTCGTCGGCCATGTAAGGGAAAAGTTCGGACCCAAGGTCGTATGGAACCGGAAGACGGGCCCAGAGATCAAGAATTTCATGGTCTCTTATCTGAACAATGATGCCAACATCCCCGAAGATTACAAACCGGCTCTGTTCAAACAATGGTATGTCAGGTCCTTCATCTCCGCTGTGAGGACAGAATTGAAACAGAAGAGCGACGAATCCGGACATTCAGTGGAAGATGCGGACAACGTCATGCGCCACATCCTATCGCGTCTCTTCGAGTTCCTATATATCAGCGTCTATCGCGAAACCACGTTCGATGAGATATTCAGCAACGCCGATCCGAACGTGTTCCTGGAAGCTGTAGGGATCACGAAAGAGGACTTCACCGTCCTCAACAGATACCATATCTTCGAGGAGAACACCCTGAACAACTGCATCCGTGATTTCTTCGTCAACGAATCCTTGGGATCCACATTGGATTTGAGCAAGACGGAGAACCGGGACAGATATCGGAACAGCTTCAATTGGTTTGGATACGGAGTGGAGGACGAATGAACAGAATTACGAAATGTCCACTCTGCGATGAGGAATGCGACCTATCTCCTCATCAGTCTAAAGATGGTTCATTCACGAAACAATGCAAATACTGTTCGATGCTAACATTATCAGACGATATCCTATCTCTTCCAATAATAGATCCTGCGGATGTTACAGATTTCAATCGTGAGACCTATACAGCTACAGAAAATAAACTGGATGTCGTCTTTTCAGACTTGCTCAAACATAATGGCAGTCACGTTTACTACTATGAAGATAACACCAAAAACACAGAAAACATCATACAGAATGGAGAGCTGATCATAAATGTCTCCAATCTTATGAAAGAAACACCAACTTGGGTAACCGATCGCTTCGACAGAATTCTTCTAAACATATACCGCCTGTACGGAATCAAGCAGTTTCATCCACAATATTACAAACATTGTCGCCGTATGTTCATGGCCTCAGGAGATTACGAAGATGCTTACGAAACATGCAGGGCAATGACAGCCTATGGGTACTGTAAAGAAGACAAAGAGATGTATCTGGTAAGCAAACAAGGATGGGATCGCATACAACTCCTCTTGCAGAAAGACACCACTTCAAGAACAGCATTCATAGCCATGGCATTCAAAGACGGCGATGAAATCTTCCGCGCATTAAGTAAAGCCATTACAGAAGCAGGATATCGCCCAATCCGTGTAGATCAGGTTGAACACAACAATCAGATTGTTCCTGAAATCTTCAACCAGATTGAAAAATGTCGGTTTCTTGTAATGGATCTAAGCATTCCAAACTATGGAGCCTATTACGAAGCAGGGATTGCCAGAGGAATGGGGAAAGACACAATACTGACCTGCGCCGAAGATAAGTTCCATGGAGGGAAGGAAGATCGCCCCCATTTCGATGTGGCACAGCAATCAACCATAGTATGGAAAAACTACGATGACCTCGAACAAAGATTGCTGCGCAGGATTCAAACCACGATTGGATGAAAGGCCCTGTTATGAATCGAATTGATGTAATGAGTGGAGCCGCCTGAGGGATTTGAACCCCCGGCCTGCTGATTACAAGTCAGCCG
>CAVKKO010000061.1:0-10602 GCA_963656905.1 Bacteroidaceae bacterium
CCTGGTACGAGGTCGAGGAGATCGACCACGGCGGCGACATCATGGCATTCACCAAGGTGTTCATCGACGGGAACACCGACAGCACGCCTCTGAAGCCTCTCATAGAGGGCTTCCTCAACGGATATCTGAGCCGTTCCGCGTGAAGATCCGCCTTCGAACCGATGCCAGGCCTCCAGGGCATCGCTTTAAGGTTAATGCTTAATACTGGCGGTCCTTGACTGGGAATCTGGAGGCAATCCTATGGCGACCATCGAGGAGCAGATAAAGGAATTGGAGGACCAGATCTCCAAGACCAAATACAACAAGGCTACCGAGGGTCACATAGGGAAGCTCAAAGCGAAGATCGCCAAGCTCTCCCAGGAAGAGGAGAAGAGGCGCGCCTCCAAGGGCCCGACCAAAGGTTTCTATGTCAAGAAAGCGGGAAACGCCACCGTGGCCCTGGTAGGATTCCCTTCCGTGGGTAAGTCGACCCTTCTCAACCAGCTCACCGGAGCCAAGTCTGAGGTAGGCGCTTACCATTTCACGACCCTTGATGTCGTCCCCGGAGTCATGGAGTACAACCATGCCAAGATCCAGATCCTGGACATGCCCGGTCTCATCAAGGACGCGTCCAGGGGAAAGGGGCGCGGGCGCGAGGTCATCGCAGCCGCCAGGGCATCCGATGTCATCTTGCTCGTGGTGGACATCTTCAACCCCAACATGAACGTCCTGTTCAAGGAGCTGTACAACGCGGGGATCAGGCTCAACCAGAAGCGCCCAGATGTGGTCATCACCCATTCGGACCATGGCGGGATACTTGTGAAGCCTACCTTGAAGCTCACCAAGATCGATGTGGACACCATCAAGGACATGACTGCCGCATATGGGCATGTGAATGCCACCGTCGTCGTCCGTGAGGACATCAACGTCGAGCAGATGCTCGATGTGCTGGCGGGCAACAGGGTGTACATCAAGGCGGTCATGGCGATCAACAAGGTCGATCTGGCGAAGCCCGGGCAGCTGGAAGCCGTCCAGGAGATGCACAGCCAATACCACACGGTCCCGATTTCTGCAGCAACCGGATTCGGGATGGTCGATCTGAAGCAGGCGATCTATGATACCATCGACATGATCAGAATCTACCTGAAGCCCCAGGGCCAGGAGGCCGACATGGATGTTCCGCTCATCGTCAAGCGCGGGAACACCATAGGGGATGTGTGCGAGCTCATCCACAGGGACTTCAAGAACAATTTCCGTTATGCGATGATATGGGGCACTAGCGCGAAGTTCCCCGGCCAGACCGTCGGCATGGACCATGTGGTCAACGACCAGGATGTTGTCTGCATCATAGTGAAGAGATGATGTTTGTCCGCCATCGGACAGCTTCGTTCTTATCTGTCCATTGCGTCGCACAGGGTTCTTAAAGGTTCGCATCTATCAGCGTCCATGGCAAAAAGGGACTTGATTTCAGTTTCCGATATGCAGGACAAGTGGCCCGAGATGGTCGATTTGGCCATCAAGCTCAAGGCCGAGCGCGGCCACCACGGAGCGCCCCTCGCCGGGAAGACTCTGGCGATGATCTTCGAGAAGCCCAGCACCCGCACGAGGATCTCCTTCGATGTCGCGATCACCGAGCTGGGAGGGCATGCCCTCTACATCGACGAATCCAAGATGCAGATGGGGGTCCACAGCGAGACCGTAGAGGACACCGCCCGCGTCATGAGCCGTTTCGTCCACGGTATCATGTACCGTGCCTTCGACTACAAGATGATGGACCAGTTCGGAGAGTATGCTACCGTACCTGTCATCAGCGGGCTCGACAACCTGGAGCACCCCTGCCAGGCCCTCGCCGACATGGTCACCATCAAAGAGAAGCTCGGAGGGTTCCGCGGCAAGAAGCTCGTGTACCTGGGAGACGGCAACAACGTGTGCAACTCCCTGCTCTACGCCTGCGCCATCATGGGCATCGACATGGTCGCATGCTGCCCTGCTGTCCGCATGCCCAATGCGGAGATCATGTGGCGCGCCACCAAGATCGCCGAGGAGAACGGCTCCAAGATCATCGCGTCCCATGACCCCAAGGAGGCCTGTCAGGACGCCGATGTCCTGTACACCGACACATGGATCTCCATGGGAGATTCCACTCCAGAGGCAGAGGCCATCAAGCTCTTCCAGGCGTACCAGATCAACAGCGACCTCCTGAAGATCGCCAAGCCTTCCTGCATCGTCATGCACTGCCTCCCTGCCCACCGCGGCCAGGAGATCACCGCAGAGGTCATGGATGGGCCCCAGAGCGTCGTGTTCGACCAGGCGGAGAACCGCCTGCACGCCCAGAAGGCCGTCCTTTACACCCTGATGAAGGACTGATAAACCATTCACCGGCGGGAGACCGCCGGAACACATTTTCCAGCATCCTGCTGCTGTTCTGTCGATTTCCTGATGTTCCAGAGCGGATGTCGAGCGGAATGCCGAGGCGCATCCATATCGGGCTTTTCAGAAGATCTCAGAGAAGTATTGGCCCCCCGAAGGGGGTAAGGGGTTTCATGAACTTGCTTATGCCAGGGACTTGATGGCCCTGACGAGGGCTTCCATGTTCTCGTCGGGGGTAGCGACGGCGATTCCGCATCCGGAGGAGATGACGTTGAATCCGGCTGCGGCAGAGCGCTTGGCTCCCTCTTCGACCTCGGCAGGGGTTCCCTGGAACAGGGGCCTGACGGATCCGACGTTTCCGACAAGGACGGTCTTTCCGCCGACCTTCTCAGCTGCCTTCTCGGGGGCGACCTTCTCCTCGATGGAGATTCCGCTGACTCCGGTGGCTGCCATCTGGTCGAGGATGGGGTAGGTGTCTCCGCAGATGTGGAGGACGGTGTATTTGTCGGCCCTGGGCTTCAGGGAGGTCTTGACGTGGCATCCGGCTGCCTCCTCGAACATGTCGGGGGCCAGCATGTCAGTGGATCCAGAAGGCTCGGAGCACTGGACGACATCTGCACCGGCGTCCATCAGGGCGTTGGTGTAGGCGGCGACGATGGGGTTGACGGCGTCGACCCACTTGTCGACTTCCTCGGGGCACATCATCATTCCGAAGACCATGTTCTCGGTGTTGACGAGGTTTCCGGTCAGGGTGAAGGGTCCGGTGTTACCAGCGACGATGGCGTAGTTCTCGCCGTGGGATTTCTTGAGGATCTCCATGGCTTTGATGGCCTCGGCCGGCCTGCCGCCCTGGATGAACTCTTCGGGGGACATGAGGTTGGCGGGGTCGTCGAACTCGCTCATCATGGGGTCGAATTTGAAGGGGTGGGCCTTGATCATGGGGGAGGCGTCCTTCTTGTCGACCTGGACAGTGGCTCCGAGCCTCTCGGACTCAGCGGTCAGGCAGAAAGGAGCCCTGACGCACTCGAATCCGAAGACGTCGGCCTGAGCTGCACCGAGCTTAGCCATGAGCTCAGCGCTCTTGTGGGCCTCGGGCCAGGCGGCACCGACTTTCTCCATCTGTCCGAGGGTGGCGGACTGGGTGAAGATAGCCACGGGGGGCCTGTCCAGGGATTCCTGTTTCATTGCTGCGAGTACTCTGTCTCTAGGAGTCATTGACATTTTGATTATCTCCTTGCAGAAGGGATGCCCAAGCCTGTATATATAATTACTAACAATGCGCGCGCACGTGGGGCGGGCAACTAGCGACGGAGATATATCCAGCATGTCAGATTCTTACCTCTGACAGGTCCCTCAGCGTGCCCAGGTCCATGAGCCCCATGTCGGTCACGCCGTACAGCTCGGCAGAGGCGAAATCCGTGGTTCTCAGGGCGGGCGCCATGACGCAGCTCTCGTCGAGGACGAGGTCGTTGCCGGAGGAATAAGGGCTGAACGGAGGGATGACGATCACGCCTTCCTTCCTCGCATGGACGAAGCATTGGATCTTCAGTCCTCCGCCCACCGCGCCCGGTATCCTGACCGACGGGTGCTCGTGGCCGATTATCACTGGCCTGACGCCGGAGTCGGAATGGCCGTGCTCCAGCCTGTATCCCATTATGTCTATGTGGTCCACTGCGAGGATGCCCAGGTCTCCAACGATGTTCTGGATGTAGTTGTCGTGGTTCCCTTTGACGACCACGGTCTCGGCCGCTTCGCCGAGGAGCGATACGATTTTCTTGACCTCGCGCTTCTCTTCGAAGCCGGAGCGCTTGAAGTCGTGCTTCACATCCCCGAGGAGGACCACTCTCTGCGGCTCGTACCTGCAGAGGATCTTGTTAAGGGAGTCGCGGATGGACTCGGTGTTCGTCCTGGGGACGTACATCCCTTCCATCTCCAGGGCGCGCTCGTAGCCCAGGTGCAGGTCTCCGAGGACCACCGTGGGCCCCTCGTCGAGGATAAGGCACCTGTCGCTGGTGATGCGCACGCCCGAAAGTATCTCCTTGACCCTCATAGGAGGGCGGTTATGCCCGACGGGGCATTAAAGGTAGCCCCGTCGGGAGAAGGCCTCAGAACGCTTTCCCGGCGCTCTCGGAGGGAGCAGCCAAGGGCTGTCCGCAGGAGGGGCACATGGAGTACGGATAGAGGACCGGGATCTCGGCGCCGCAGTAGATGCATTGCATGATTCCCGAACAGCGGCCGGGAGCATTTAATCGGTTCCGACCTACCCGTAAGGCTGGTTGCAACAGGCCCGTGTTGTTGGATAGGTCCGATCTTCGGAGCCTGGCATTTCCGACGCGAAACCTGGTAGCCGGAATATCCCCTGTGCTCCGGACCTCATGTTTAAGAGGTGTTCGACGATGCATCCGCATCTATGATATCCCACACATTCCAAGTGCTCCCGTCGGTCGGCGCGAAGAAGGAGAGGGCGATCTGGGACCAGGGCGTGCGCACCTGGGACGATTTCCTCGCCGCGGACTCTGTAGGCACCATGAAGCCCGACGCCAAGCAGCGCGGCGATGCCGTCCTCATGCAGGCCTCCGAGATGCTGGACGACAGGGACTGCCGCGGCCTGGCGGACTTGCTCCCGAAAGGCGAGACGTGGAGGCTGTTCGACCGCTTCAAGGACGATGCTGTGTATCTGGACATCGAGACAGACGGCCTGAGCAGGGACGCCCTCGTGACGGTGGTCACAGTCCACGGGCGCGGGGACACCGTCACGCTGACGGAAGGCATAGACCTCGGTCCGGATGCCCTGTCCGATGCGATCGACGGGGCTTCGATGATCGTGTCCTTCAACGGCAGCTGCTTTGATGTGCCAGTGCTGAGGAACAGCTTCCCTTCGGTGGACTTCGACATCCCCCAGTTCGACCTGCGCTTCGCTTCGAGGAAGGTTGGATACAGGGGCGGCCTTAAGCCGCTGGAGATCGAACTGGGCATCTCCAGATCCGAGGACATCGAGGGCGTGGACGGCGCCGAGGCCGTGCGCCTGTGGAAGATGTGGGAGAGGCACGGCGACAAGGACGCGCTGGACATCCTCACGGAATACAACCGTGCGGACACCGTCAACCTCGAGAGGATAGCCGACATCATCTACGGGAGGCTTGTAAAGGAGCATGCCTGCTACTACTGGTGAACTCCGCCGCATGGAGAGGGACCTCCGCCAGGCGGCCAGGGCCATCCGGGACGCCGGATCCGTTTCCATATACACGCACATCGATGCTGACGGCATAACCGCCGGGGCGATAGCCGACATCACCTGCGACAGGCTGGGGAAGGACCATAGGATCTCGTTCGAGAAGAAGATCTGCCCCGAGAACATAGATGCGATAAACAAGGACCCCGCCGACGTGGTGTGGATATGCGACCTCGGCAGCGGGTACATGTCCGAGTTCCGCAGGACGGGGCTGGTGGTCACCGACCATCACGTCCCGGACCCGAAATGGAGGAGCAGCCAGACGCTCATAGACAGCTTCTGTGGCGTGAACCATCTCAATCCGCACATGTACGGCATGGACGGCTCCTACGAGATCTGCGGGGCGGGGATGACATATCTGCTGTCCAAGACGGTCGATCCGTCGAACATCGACCTCTCCTACCTCGCCGTGGTCGGTGCGGTAGGGGACTTCCAGGATTCCAGCCATTCCGGCCTGGCGAGCATGAACCGCTCCGTTCTGGACGACGCCGTCTCTTGCGGCTCCGCAGTGATCGACAGGGACCTCAGGTTCTTCGGCAGGGAGACCCGCCCCGTGAACCAGTACCTCCAGTTCTCCAGCGACCCGCAGATCCCGGGAGTCAGCGACGACGCCCGCGCCTGCCTTTCCCTGCTGGACTCCTGCGGGGTCAGGGCCAAGGAGGGCTCCAGATGGAGGACCTGGCGCGACCTGTCCCCGGAAGAGAGGTCCAGGGTGACCTCCGCTGTGCTGGGGCTGATGCCGGAGGACCAGAGGCATAGAGCCTTCGGGGAGATGTACTCGTTCCCCTCGATGCCCCAGGGCACCGGCCTGGGGGATGCCAAGGAGTTCGCCACGGTCCTGAACTCCTGCGGCCGCTACGACGATGCCGTCACGGGGCTCCGTATCTGCCGCGGCGACATGACCGCGCTGGAGGATGCCGAGAGGAACAGGGCCGACCACAGGAAGCACATCTCCTCCGCCATGACGTACATCCGCGAGAACCATCTCCTCAGGGAGAGGAGGTTCATCCAGTGGTTCGACGCGGGATCCGAGGTGAAGGAGACCGTCGTGGGCATCGTCGCAGGGATGATGCTCTCCTCGCCGGACTGCACGAGGGATGTCCCTATCATAGCGTTCGCAGACTCCGACGACGGCACCAAGGTGTCCGCCAGGGCCAGCCGCGGACTGGTCGACAGAGGGCTGAACCTCTCGGAGGTCATGAAGAAGGCTGCGGGGCTGGTAGGCGGCACAGGCGGAGGGCACACTGTGGCGGCAGGAGCGACCATACCTCCGGAGAAGAAGGATGAGTTCCTTGATATCGTGGAGGACCTCGTCTCGTCTCAGCTCGTCTGATGCCGATTCTTTCGGATTACCTAAAATATTTATAGCATCCCTAAATTGTATGTTCAGTTGTCCTGTGACAAAGGAGGACTTGGAAATGAGCAACAGAGAACTGATCGATGTGGTCTTCCTGGCCGCGGTAGTCGTCATCCTGGTCGGCTCGTTCATCTACGTCAACGCCTTCTACGAGGAGCCCGAAGAGGAGGAAGAGGACGGAGAGGACGGCGGCGAGGGCGGTGCCGACGAGGAGACCACCGAGTCTGGCTTCGACGCCTGCGTCGATGCGGAGCAAATCGGAGCCGAGATCTCGGCGCCTTTGCGCCTATGACAAACAGGGGGCATCCGCCCCTGTCTTCATCACCATCACGGCATCATGCCGGATGTTAACGCCCTTGAATTTTCGATGCGGGGCGGCCCCGTTTTTATACGCGTCCGGGAGGATTGCGGGCCTATGTCCGAATTGCTTGAGAACAACCGCAAGTACGCGGAGACGCTGAAGAACATCCTGAAGCTCAGGGGAGAGCCTGTGGCCGTGAAGCTCGTCAAAGAGGGCGAGGACTATCCAGCAGGCTTCGAGGAGCCTGTGTCCCAGATAAGCCATTGCCAGGCCGTCTTCAGAGCCAGGGCGGGGGAGTCGTTCAAGCTCCCCGTGGAGTCGCAGAGCTGCATGATCGGGTGCTCCGCGCTCGGCATGGTGCCCACTCCCGAGAAGGTCGCCTCCGGGGAGTTCCATTCCATGATCGGGATGCATGATTCCCCCGCATCGGCGGCCAAGATGATCTCCGACAGGCTCGTCGTGCCCGGAAAGAACAAGGGAGAGGTCGTCTGCCCCCTGAAGGACGCCGACTTCGTCCCGGACGTGGTCACGATCGAGGACATTCCCGAGAGGATCTATTGGGTCGTCCCTCTGACAACGGCCGAGAAGGGCGGAAGGGTGGAGTTCTCCACCTCGCCGTTCCAGTGCGGATGCGAGGACATCGTAGCCGTGCCGATCTGCACCGGCAAGCCGAACATATCCCTCGGGTGCTTCGGGTGCAGGAAGAAGACGGACATGGCCGCCGACGAGCTGGCCCTGGGGATCCCCTACTCCATGATCCCGTCCTTCGCGGCGCATCTCGAGCGCTACGCCGTCACCGTCATGCCGAAAGCCAAGCGCGACTAAGGCAGTAGCAAACATCGATGTTCCCGTATCACTTGATGCATCAATACCCAGCAATGATTATGCACCGATTCGGATGCGGGAACATCATTAAATACCATGTAGAATGCCGTTTTCCCTTAACGTCGTTTTTCTGGCGTTTTCCGTAATACCCGTAAAACCGCCAGGATATGCCGAAAATCGCCTGTTTCCTATCGTTTTATATTCTTTTAGGCAATCCCCGTAACCGCAAGGGGGCTGGCCAGAAATGGTCAGCAAAGCATGAACAAGGAGGTATGAAATGCCAAAATACGAGGACGTAGTAGACTTGTATGACGACTACGGAAAACGCATCGCCAAAGATGTTCCGCTCGAAGCCATCAGTCCGCTGCGCAACAATGCGATCAAGAAGATCGTGTCCTTGACCAAGAGGACCTGCGCCGTCAACCTGGCGGGCATCGAGAAAGCCCTCAAGACCGGTTCCATGACCGGCGGCGGTGTCATCATCAAAGGAAAGGAGATCGACATCCCCCTCGTGGAGAACGCCGACAAGATCGCACAGCTGATCAAAGAGTCCGTCCAGGTCTACGACGGGGACGGAACCGAAGTCAAGGTCAAGTCCGACGGAAAGAACATCGTCGTCATCGTCCCCGAAGAGAGGATGAACGCCGGTATCGAGTACACGACCGGATTCACCGCCACAGCCGCAGCCGCCACCGAGGCCATCATCGACACCTTCGACATTCCCATGTACAAGGCCAACATGGTCAAGGCAGCCGTTTGGGGAAGATACCCCCAGACCATCACCTTCCAGGGCGCCAACGTCAAATCCATCCTCGAGGTTCCTCAGAACAACGAGGGAGCAGGATTCGCCCTCAGGAACATCATGGCAAACCACATCGTCTCCCTGGTCAACAGGAACGCCATGCAGGGAACCGCCCTCTCCGCTATTTTCGAGCAGTGCGGATCCTACGAGATGGGTGACATGATCGGCAACTTCGAGAGGGGCGGACTCCTCGCCCTCGCCTACGAGGGACTGAACGCCGACAACATGCTGTACAGCATCGTCAAGAAGAACGGAAAGACCGGAACCGTGGGAACCGTTATCGAGTCCCTCATGGCCAGGGCCATCGACGACGGAGTCATCCGCGTGAAAGAGACCCTCCCCAGCGGATACAAGGTCTACACCACCGACGACCTCCCCAAGTGGAACGCCTACGCCGCTACCGGAATGGTCGCAGCCGTCATGGTGAACGTCGGAGCCGCCAGGGCCGCCCAGGGTGTCCCCGGAACCATCCTGTACTACAACGATCTGCTGGAGCACGAGTCCGGACTGCCCGGTGTCGACTACGGTCGCGCGGAGGGTGTCGGAGTCGGTATGTCCTTCTTCAGCCACTCCATCTACGGAGGAGGAGGACCCGGTCTGTTCCACGGTAACCACGTCGTTACCAGGCACGCCAAGGGAGTCGTCATCCCCGCTATCGCCGCCGCCAACTGTCTGGACGGTGGAACCCAGACCTTCTCTGCCGAGGCCACTTCCGGTCTCTTCAAAGAGGTCTTCGGAGACATCCCTGAGTTCAAGCAGCCCATGCAGGCCGTCGCCGCTGAGGCGAAGAAGGTGAAGAAGAAGCTCTGAGGATTGTACATGTCGTGTCCTTCCAATTCTCCAACCGCGGACTATGCGGGCGTGCCGCTTCCCGAAGTCCAGATCATCACGAACCGTCTGCTCAGCGCGGAGACGACCGAGGTCGTGCTCAACGCGCTGGATGTCATCCCCGACATCAGGCAGATCAACATGACTGGCGAGAGCCTCCCCAAGACCATCAACAGCGGTCCGGGCAAGGGCCTTCCGAACAACCATTCGGAGCGCAAGGTCATCAAGGTCGGAGGCCGTGACGTGGAGCTCCACTATCTTGTTGGAGCGTTCTACATCGAGCTCGCCGTCGATGACGAGGAGACGCTGGAGAAGCGCGTCGAGGAGATTAAAGAAGCGTGCAACCGCACCATAGAGCACGGCTACACGCTCACAGTCGGAAGGTTCTCGAAGTACAAACCCACGCTTCACGATTATAGGAGTTGAATTAAATGGTTGCATACAAGAGGCAGTTCTACCCTGGGTCGTCCGTCCCCGCCAAGAACAGGCGCAGATACATGGACCCCAAAGTCAAACTGAAAAAACTGCGCGACGTCTCCATGGATGATGTCGTCAGGATCATGGGACACAGGAACCCCGGAGAGGAGTACAAGTCCATCCACCCCCCAATAGAGGAGGGCAAAGAGCCCGAGTGCCCCATCAGGAAGCTCGTCGTCCCCATCGAGGGAGCGAAACACGGAGACCGTGTCAGGTACATCCAGTTCACCGATTCCGTCTACTTCGCCCCCATCTCGCCCTACCAGAGGGCTTGGATGTACCTCTCCAGGTACAGGGGAGTCGACACCGGAACCCTTTCCGGAAGGCAGATCATCGAGGTCCGTGAGAGAGACCTCGAGGTCATGGCCAAAGAGATGATCGACAACGAGACCTTCGACCCCGCCCTCACCGGAATCAGGGGAGCCACCGTT
>CAVKKO010000062.1:0-10552 GCA_963656905.1 Bacteroidaceae bacterium
GGAGACCCTGGAGAGGAAGCTCTACAGGATACGCAAGATCGTGGAGAACAGCGTCTCCTCGTCGGATTACGAGGGCAAGGACGGGTTCTACATCTGCTCCCTTTCCACCCGTACCATGGTGTACAAGGGGATGCTCACGCCGGAGCAGCTCCGCTCGTACTACCTGGATCTGTCCGACCCGATGTTCGAGTCGGCCATAGCGATGGTGCATTCCAGGTTCAGCACCAATACGATGCCCGCCTGGAAGCTGGCGCAGCCCTTCAGGATGCTGTGCCACAACGGCGAGATAAACACCATCCGCGCCAACAGGTCGTGGATGCAGGCGCGCGAGAGCGTCATGACCTCGGACCGCATCCCGAATGTGGATGAGGTCCTCCCTGTGATGCAGCAGGGCATGAGCGACAGCGCCACCCTGGACAACGTGTTCGAGTTCCTCACCATGGCCGGGAAGAGCATGCCCAACGCCCTTTCCATCATGATCCCGGAGTCCTGGAACGACAGGAATCCGATCCCGGACAGTCTGAAGGCCTATTACGAATACCATTCCATCCTCATGGAGCCCTGGGACGGCCCCGCCGCCGTGCTGTTCACCGACGGCACATGCGCGGGCGGGATGCTGGACAGGAACGGGCTCCGTCCGGCGAGGTACTGCATAACCGACGACGGCATGGTCATCCTGGCCTCCGAGGCCGGGGTGATCCCTCTGGACCAGGTCAGGATCGTGGAGACCGGCCGCCTGAAGCCCGGCAAGATGTTCATGGTGGACACCTCCGCAGGGCGCATCATCAGGGACACGGACATCAAGAGCAGGCTCGCCAATGCGTATCCCTACCGCGACTGGCTGGAGAAGAACCGCCTGGACCTGGACAAGCTGTCCTCGGGAAGGCAGGTCGGGCGCTCCGTCGACGATCTCGATGTCAAGCTGGCCGAGTTCGGCTATTCCGTTGAAGACGTGGACAAGGTCATGCAGCCCATGGTCGAGACCGGGAAGGAAGCGATCGGCTCCACGGGATACGATGCTCCCCTCGCCATCATGTCGGAGAAGCCCCAGAGGCTCTTCAGCTACTTCCGCCAGCAGTTCGCGCAGGTCACCAATCCTCCGATCGACCCGATCAGGGAGGAGCTGGTCATGTCCACCATGGGATACATCGGGGCGGTGGAGCAGAACATCCTGGACCCCGCGCCGAGGCACTGCAAGGTCGTCAAGGCCAGGCACCCCGTCATCACCAACAGGGAGCTGGACCTCCTGAGGAACCTCAGGTACAGGGGATTCGATTCCGTCACATTGGACACCACGTTCCCCGCAGAAGGATCCGCAGGGTCCCTGGAGAAGGAGCTGGACAGGCTCTGCTCCGAGGCCGAGAAGGCCGTGGACGACGGTGCCGGATACATCATACTCTCAGACCGCGGAGCGTCGAAGGAGAGGGCCGCCATGCCCTCGCTCCTGGCGCTTTCCGCCGTGCATCAGCACCTGGTCAGGTGCAAGAAGAGGCTCCAGACCGCCCTGGTCGTGGAATCGGGGGAGCCCCGCGAGGTGGAGCACTTCGCGCTGCTGGTCGGATACGGCGCCAACGCCGTGAACCCCTACCTGGCTTTCGCAGTGGTCCAGGACATGGTCGACTCCGGGAAGATCAAGATGGACGCCGACACCGCGGAGTCCAACTACCTCAAGGCGGTCGACAAGGGGCTGCTCAAGATCATGTCCAAGATGGGCATAGCGACCATCAGGTCCTACCGCGGGTCCAGGCTGTTCGAGGCTATCGGGATAGACCGCGGGGTCGCCGCCAAGTACTTCGGCGACACGGCCTCCAGCGTCTGCGGGATAGGATTGGACGACATCGCCGAGGAGTACCTCGGCGTCCATTGCGCCGCATACTCCGGAGAGGCCGGGCTGTCCGACCGCGGAGAGTACGCTTACAAGAAGGGCGGGGAGAAGCATAGCTGGTGCCCCGACTCCGTCAAGGCCCTCAGGTCTGCCGTCAAGACAGGAGATGAAGGGGAGTACAGGCGCTTCGCCGAGATGGAGGACAACGGGAGGTTCTTCCTCCGCGACCTATTGGACGTGAAGCGCGGAACGCCCGTCCCGCTGGACGAGGTGGAGCCCGCAGAGTCCATCATGAAGAGGATGGAGGTCGGCGCGATCTCCTTCGGGGCCATCAGCAAGGAGGCCCACGAGACCCTGGCCGAGGCCATGAACTCCATAGGGTCCAAGAGCAACACCGGAGAAGGCGGGGAGGATCCCGCAAGGTTCCGTCCCGGCCCCGACGGCCGCAACCTCAGGTCCGCCGTCAAGCAGGTGGCATCCGGAAGGTTCGGGGTCACTGCAGAGTACTTAGTGAACGCGGACGAGCTGCAGATCAAGGTCGCCCAGGGCGCCAAGCCCGGAGAGGGCGGGCAGCTCATGGGGTTCAAGGTGGACAGCGTCATCGCCGCCACCAGGCACACGATCCCTGGGATAACACTCATATCGCCGCCTCCGCACCACGACATCTATTCAATCGAGGATCTGAAGCAGCTGATCTTCGACCTCAAGTGCATCAATCCGAAGGCCAGGGTGAGCGTCAAGCTCGTGGCCGAGGCCGGAGTAGGGACCGTCGCCGCAGGCGTCGCCAAGGCCGGAGCGGACATGATCCTCATATCCGGAAGCGACGGAGGGACCGGGGCGAGCCCGCTGTCCTCCATACGCTACGCCGGAGCCCCCTGGGAGGTCGGGCTCTCAGAGGTCCAGCAGACCCTGATGATCAACAACCTCCGCGGAAGGGTCCGCGTGCAGGTGGACGGGCAGCTCAAGACCGCCAGGGACATAGTCGTCGCCGCGCTCCTCGGAGCCGAGGAGTTCGGCCTCGCCACAGCCCCCATGGTCGCCATGGGCTGTATCATGTGCAGGAAATGCCAGACCAACACCTGCCCTGTGGGCATTGCGACCCAGGACCCCGAGAAGAGGGCCAGGTTCGATTCCAGTCCCGAGCAGGTGGTCCGCTACTGGAGGTTCGTCGCCGAGGACGTCCGCAGGATGCTCTCCGAGATGGGATTCCGGTCTCTGGACGAAGTGATCGGGCACACCGAGCTCCTGGTCAAGAAGCCGGTGCAGGGGAAGCCGTCCCACATGGACTTCTCCCGCATGCTGGCCGAGATGGACGGGGACAAGATCCGCACCACAGGCCAGCCGGACATCCTCGCCAGGGTGTTCGACCGCCGCATAATCGAGGACTGCATGCAGTCCCTGGAGACCGGGACGAAGACGGAGCAGGTCTACAGGATCACCAACATCGACCGTTCCGTCGGGGTCATGCTGTCCGGAGAGGTGGCCCGCCGCGGGCTCTGTCTGAAGGACGACACCATCGACGTGACTTTCAACGGCGCCGCCGGGCAGAGCTTCGGGGCGTTCCTCAGCAAGGGGATAACCTTCAGGATGAAGGGCCTTGCCAACGACTACGTCGGGAAGGGCCTGTCCGGAGGGAGGATCACAGTGGTCCCTGGCGATTCCATGGATTGCGGAGCCGCCATCGCGGGCAACACCGCCATGTACGGCGCCACGTCCGGAGAGCTGTACGTCGCCGGATCCGTCGGAGAGAGGTTCTGCGTGCGCAACAGCGGGGCCGTCGCCGTCGCGGAGGGAGTGGGAGACCACTGCTGCGAGTACATGACCGGAGGCCGCGTGGTGGTCATCGGGAAGTGCGGAAGGAACTTCGCCGCAGGGATGTCCGCCGGCATCGCCTACGTCCTCGACGAGGAGGGCGATTTCGACAGGCACTGCAACATGGACATGGTCGAGCTGACCCTCGTCGAGAGCGAAGCCGACGTGTCGGAGCTGAAAGGCATCCTGGAGACGCACCTGAAGGAGACCGGCAGCAGGAAGGCCGCCGAGATCCTGGACAACTGGACAGAATGCCTGCCCAGGTTCATCAAGGTCATGCCTGTGGGGTACAAGCTGATCCTGGAGAAGGAATCGGAGTGATGGGGGACACCCCCGCTCCATATTTTCAACCGGACCGGGGCATCGTCAGATGCTGCCGTCCTTCCTCATATTGGTCCAGATCTTCTCGAGCATGTCCATGAACTGCTGGCGCTCGCGCTTGTCCAACGGGCTGAGGAGGACCTTCTGGATCCCGGAGCGGAAGTTCTCCTGACGCTCTGTCACTTCCACTCCCATGTCAGTCAGGACCGCCACTTTGACCCTGTGGTCGTGCTCATCGGGCTCGAACTCTACAAGGCCCTTCTGCTCCAGGCGCTTGACGATGCCCGTGATCGTGGGCTGGGACACGTCGTAGAACCTCTCCATGTCCTTCATGTGGGCTTTATGTCCCTCGCTCTCGTACATGTAGGCCATCACACGGAGCTGGGAGAACGTGATATCGTCCTCTGCCAGCGATTCGTTGGCCATCCTGATCAGAGAGTTGTCGATGTTCTTTATCAGCAGTCCGCAGTCCAGGTCCATCGTGACGAACTAGCAGTTTACCAGAAATATAGTTTACTATATTGTAGAAGCTTAAGATTGGAGAGGAACCGGCAGGAGACCCTGCCGGAATGGATTTCAGGCGCCCTCATAGACGATGAGCGATTCGACGTCGTAGCCTTTCAGCTTCTCCCTGCCTTTGAGGCCGGCGAGCTCCATGACGAAGCCGATCTTCACCACTTCGCCACCGAGGCGCTCGACCATCTTGACGACCGCTTCGGTGGTCCCTCCGGTGGCGATGAGGTCGTCGATGAGGACGACCTTCTGTCCGGGCTGGATCGCATCCTTGTGGATCTCGAGGGTGGCCTGGCCGTACTCCAGGTCGTACGACTCGCTGATGGTCTCTCTGGGGAGCTTCCCCTTCTTGCGGGCGAGGATGAACCCCTTGTTCATGGCGTAGGCGACGGGCGCTCCGAAGACGAACCCTCTGGACTCGGTCCCGATGACGAGGTCGAAGTCCTTGTCTTTCACGAGGTCTACAAGGCCGTCGACGGCCATGCGGAAGCCCTCGGGGTTGTTGATGACTGTGGTTATGTCCCTGAAGAGGATCCCTTCCTTGGGGAAGTCAGGGATCTCGGTGACATAGTCTCTCAAAGCCTTCATGAGAATCCGTAGGCTCCATTGGATATAAAACAGCGCGACCGGAGGATGCTGGCGCCGAAGGATAAGACGACGGCCCACAACCCGGGCCGTCTGTTTGCCTAATGTGATTGGATAACAAGGTTTGTCGCGGTCATCAGTCGAGTCTTGCGAGCAACTGTCAGCACGACAGGCAATCGACACCAGATGCAATCGAATGCTTCGTGCATCTGTCGCTCTCGCCGCAGATCCAAGCTACTTTCCGTTTACTGATGTTTGGTTGCCTCCTTGGAATTAAAATCGTGTCCAATCTATATAAAGGATGAAGATGGATGGATGTTAAATGGATAAATCGCTACGGAATATGCATTCATCCGCCCTTATCCTATGGATTCCGCAGAATCTGCATCGGAAAACGCAGGTCGAAGATCGCGATGAGATGCCGGCCAGGCGCCCGGGGCAATGCGCCCCGAGCCTCTGATAGGAAGCTGTTTTCAGAAGAAGTAGAACCCGCAGCCCTCGGAGATCGAGATCTTGGCCACGGCTTCCAGGCGCTCGACCGGTCCCGCATAGCGCCTGACCATCATCTTGCCCTCTTCCGGAAGCGCTGATTTGAGGATCTCGGTCTCCTTCAGGAGCTGTTCCGCATCCTTGGAGGTGAACCTCTTCCCGGACTTCGCCGCATCGGGGACGGATGCTACGAGTTGGCAGCCGTGCCTCCCGGCGATCTCGGGCAGGAGGCTGTTGTCCGGCCCGAAGGTCCCGATGCATCCGCGGCCCTTGTCCCATGACAGGGGGCAGTTCGCGCACATCTCGTTCATCTCGTCGAAGCTCAGGCCGTCCCATCCGGTGAGGATGTTCTCGTCTCCGGCCTTGGCGAGGATCTTCCCGCGAACATCATCGGGAACGCCTTCCATGGCGATCCATCCGGTGCACACGCGCTCGGACAGCGGCTCCAGTACTTCTCTGTCCTTGTCGTTCTTGACCTTGTCCATGTAGACTGCGTCCACTTCGGGGTTTATGCGGTTCCTCTTGAGGAACGCCTCCCAGTCTCCGACGGCGCTCTTGGCGGCGTCCAGGCCGACCTTCACGTCGTATTCCATGTACTGCTCATATCCCGCCGGGTCGTCCAGGTGAGCCTTGACCACGTTCTTGCGGAGGTCTTTGCAGGGCGCGCTGGGCGCCTCGGTCTCGCATATGCCTATGTTGATTCCCATCTCTTCCACCTCATTGGCTCGCAGGGAGCACGGCTCCGCTGCGGGATACGACCACTTCTTCCACGGCGACATCCCTTCCGCATGCGCCTGCGGCGGACCTCACGAGATTGGACAGCGCCCTGCAACAGGGGACCTCCATCCTGATCACGACGATCCTGTCGATAGGGTTCTGCGCTATGATGGCGTTTATCTTCGCCATGTTCTCCTTCGGGTCCAGCTTGGGGCAGCCGATGAGGACAGGCCTTCCTTTGATGACCTTGTCGTGCAGGTCCCTGGACGCGAACGCGGTGCAGTCCGCGCCGATGACGACCGTCCCCTTCAGGAACTCCGACCTGATGGGGCTCAGGGCGATCTGGATGGGCCAGTGGTACTCCGATGATCTCGGAGCCGTGCCGATGACGTTGAGGCCCGCGTCGGGCTTCTCGAAGGATATCGCGTTCTGAGGGCAGGCCGGCAGGCAGTCCCCCAGGCCGTCGCACATGTTGGGGCTGACCAGGACCGCCTTCCCGTCGATGAGCTCGAGGGCTCCCTCGTGGCAGGCCTTGACGCACAGTCCGCACCCGTCGCATTTCTCTCCGTCTATCACGACTTTGGTTCCGAGCATGCTCTGCGGTAAGGGGTCTGCCGATATAGGTGTTCGCAGGGCGCTCCGACGGCCTGTTTCTAGGGATAAGATGTCTCGATCTCGGATTTGAACAATTTAATCGTGATATTTGTGGAATAATCTCAAATATGCCTATCAAATTACAGATAATAACAGATCGGGAAAGGGAGACATGCAGATGTTGGTGGATTTCGCAGTGAGCAATTTCGGTCCGTTCAGGGACAAAGCGACGTTCAGCATGCAGGGCACAAGCATCAAGGAGCATCCGGAGATGCTCTCCGGGGTGGAATCGGTAAACGGCGACATTCTGAGGTCAGCGTTCATCTTCGGCGCCAATGCGTCCGGCAAATCGTATCTCGTCAAGGCGTTCATGGCCCTGAGGGAGATGGTGCGCGATGCGTTCGCGGCGGGATACCGGTACGGTTGGTACGAGCCCTTCAGGCTCAGCAAGGAGTCCCTCGGGTCTCCGGTCCAGATGAGGATCAGGCTGATCGTCGACGGCATCCTTTACGACTACTCGATATCGTACGGCTCCGATTCCGTAACGGAGGAGTCCCTCTACCGCTATCCGCACGGGCGCCGCGCCTGCGTGTTCCAACGCACCGGCCCGGACGGGTACAAGAGGTGCAACGATGGGATCGCCAAGTTCACGACGACCAGCTCCGCATACCTTGCGGTCGCTTCGAAGTACAACGACGAGATCTGCTCCAGGGTCCGCGCGGCCATACTGGACATCATAGTGCTGAACATGAGAGCGGACATGCTGATGGAGCCTTCGTGCGAGATGGCGGAACGGGATCCGATGCTCAAGGGCAGGATCCTCGACGGCCTGAAGACGGCAGACTTCGGAATAAGCGATATCATCCGCCAGGGCGAGGAGGTGGACCTGTCCGATATCAGGAAGGACATCCCGCCCGCTCTGTACGATATGCTGGCCAAGGATAAGGGGGCGCTCATGAGGGCCAAGATGCTGGTCAAGCACGATTTCGACGAGTGTGATGTCGGTGACGATGGCACAGTCTTCCCGATCGAGATCGAGTCCGCGGGCACCAGGTGCATGCTGGGCATGATGGGGCCGCTGGTGGATGCGCTGGCCAACGGGAAGACGCTGATCGTCGACGAGTTCGGTTCTTATTTCCACCCGCTCCTCGTCAGTTGGATAATCGACCAGTTCTCTGCCGACGGGAACCCGAACAAGGCTCAGCTGATCGCTGTGACGCACAATGTCGAGCTGATCGACACAGATACGTTCAGGAGAGATCAGATATGGTTCACGGACAAGGACCGTATGAATGGGTCATCTCAGCTCTATAGCCTGTCCGATTTCACCGGAGTGAGGAAGGATTCCGATATCAGGAAATCATATCTCATCGGCAGATTCGATGCAATACCCGAGATCCTTCCCCGTAACGTGATCCAATGAGTGCGAATCCGCGGAGCATAGCGAAGGCGCGTCGCAGCGGCACGAAGCGTCCCTCGAAGAAGACACTGATCCTCGGCGACGGAAAGTCCGAGGTGGTGTATTTCAGGGGATTCATCGGCAGAGATCGTCCTATCGTGGTGAAGCCCGTGGGGACGGAGACATCTGACCTGAACCAGATGCTGAGGATCGCTGCTAATCATGTCAGGGAGTTCGGTCTCGATCCGAAGGCGGGCGACAGGGTGGCGGTCGTCATGGACATCGACTTCCAATACACGAAGGCGGAGCTGGTGGACAGGGGTCGGAAGTTCGCCGAAAAGGGCATAGAGGTCTATGCATCCAATCCCAGCTTCGAGGTATGGTTGATCCTGCATTTCGAGAAGTGCACGAAGTACGGTATTCCGGATGAGATGACAGAACATCTGAGTTCCATAATGCTCCAGCGCAGAGGACACCGGTACGAGAAGTCCAAGGGGATAGATTGGACTGAGGACATGGTCGACACTGCCCTGAAGAACGCGTCGCTGATCCAGAAGAAGGATGAGTGCACATTGGAGTGGTGCTCAGATACCAAGCCCAGCACAATGGTGCACAAGCTGGTAGAGACTATCCGGTGACAGGACAGCCAATAGATTGTTTCAGATCAGGGGTCAGGCGTATCGACGGACTGATGTTGGAACCGTAGGGCGGTAGATACGAGAACGTCCCGGCACGGATTCCTTTGCACCGGGCTTTGAGGTTTCTCTCCGTCTATCACGACTTTGGTTCCGAACATGCGACGCTGTTATGGGTCTGCCGATATAGGTGTTCGCAGGGCTCTCCGCGGACCGCTCGGTCTAAGAAAGCTATGTTCTTGAACAGTTGTATGCGGTTTTGAAATACCGGCAGATCCTGGTTCGACCTGCCAGAAAGGGGGTCCGCAAACGAGGACTCCGGCTCGTGCGTGGGCAACCGGCCTGAGCGACTTCCAAGGAGGTGAAAGAATCACCGACGAAAGGAAGGACCAGGGGTGGCCTGTCGCAAAGATCGCCCTGGTCCTTGAAGTAGTCCAGACAATCCTCGGATTGGTCGGACTGCTCCATTGAAACCTCTTACGGCCACTTCTGTGGCCGGTCTCGGTCCATGTTATCGATGGGAGCACCGATATATAAACTGGATGCAACGCCAATTTATTCTCAGCGTTGTAAATCCACTATAGGTCCAGACTCACAGACAGGCTCATTCCCTTGATGTCTCGTCTGTAAGTCTGGTAAAGGTCCGGGGAGGATCCCTCCGCACCGGGTTTGAAGTTTCAGTTCAGGACGTCGGACATGTCGTAGACGATGCCCTTCTTCTGGTTGACGATCCATCCGGCGGCCAGGACGGCTCCGCCGACGAAGATCTCCCTGGAGTGGGCCTGGTGGCGGACCTCGATGCGCTCGGAGTTGCCGATGAACATGACGGTGTGGTCCCCTACGATGTCCCCTCCGCGGACGGCGTGGATGCAGATCTCGTCTCCGCGGGGGCAGACTCCCTCGCGCCCGTAGATGATCTTCTTCCCGCCCATCTCCTTGCTGACGATCTCCGCTGCGGTGACCGCAGTTCCGCTGGGGGCGTCCTTCTTCTGGTTGTGGTGGGCCTCGATGATCTCCACGTCGTAGGCGTTGCCGAGGTAGTCGGCGGCCTGCTTGATGAGCTTGAAGAACACGCCCACTCCGATGGAGTAGTTGGACGATATCACCGCGGCCACGTTGTTCCTCACGACGGCTTCCGTTATGTTGGTCTTCTGCTCGGAGGTGAGCCCTGTGGTCCCGATGATCAGGTTCACTCCCGCATCTGCGGCGGCGGGGGCGTTGACAGCTGTGGCCGCTGCGATGGTGAAGTCGATGAGCACATCGGTCTTGGACTCCTTCAGGACTTTCGCCAGGTCCTTGGAGTCGGACACGGGGACGTTCAGCGTCCCGGCGTTGATGGCCTCTCCGACGTCCTTCCCGATGTTCACCAGGTCGAACGCGGCGGAGATCTCCATGCCCTCGGTGGCGAGGACGCGGCGGATGATGAGGGACCCCATCCTCCCGCAGGCTCCCAGCACTGCGACCCTGGTGGTCATGCTGATGCCTCCGTGGCGGTGGTTCCCATGGATGTTGCTGAATGTTTCATGAGGTGCGGATTGTCGCCGACGTATAATACTCATGGCATCTCAGGCGACGGAAAGCGCCTTCAGTCATCCGACAGGGACTTCGACGATCTCCGTCCGGGCCTTGGCCAGCTTGGACCAGAAGCATATGCCCAGGATG
>CAVKKO010000063.1:0-10445 GCA_963656905.1 Bacteroidaceae bacterium
CCATCAGGGAAAGAGTCGAGGCTGCTCTGGATAGACGGTCCCGTCCGAATGAAGTCGAGCAATCTTAAAATACCATATATGCAAGCAGATGGCATGCAGGGATTGACTTCTGACGAGGTCGCAGAGCGTGTTTCGAAGGGCCAAGTTAACGATGCGGACGTCCGCACCAGCCGGTCCTATCTGGACATCCTCATCAAGAACGTCGCCACCCCGTTCAACGTCATCCTGTTCATCCTCGGCATACTGCTCGTGATCTGCGGCGAGGTCATCAGCGCCGTATCCGCTACGGGCATCATCATAGTGAACATCCTCATCTCCACAGTGCAGGAGATGAGGGCCAAGAGGAAGCTGGACAAGATCTCCCTGCTGGTCAGGCCCAAGGTCACCGTCATCCGCGACGGCTCGGAGAAGGTCATCGACCAGTCCGAGATCGTCCTTGATGATGTCATCGTGACCCGTGCCGGAGAGCAGGCCCTTGTGGACGGCACCGCGCTGTCATGCAGGTCCGTGGAGATGGACGAGTCCCTCCTCACGGGAGAATCGAGCACGGTGCGCAAGCACGAGGGAGACAAGGTCTTCTCGGGCTCCGTGTGCGTCACCGGAGAGCTTGTCTACAGGGCGGAAGCGGTGGGCACGGACAACTACGCCTACCAGATGCTCAAGAGCGCCAAGAAGATCACCGACAAGAAGACGCCCCTCCAGATGGAGACCGGGACCATCACGAAGATCCTGATGCTCATCGCGGGCATCCTGTTCTTCCTCACCCTGATCAAATGCATATTCGTGTCGCACGAGTCCATCGGGGAGACCCTGGAAGTCTTCGTGATCTGCCTGGACGTCGTGCCCATCGCCCTGTTCCTTCTGATAACGCTGACATATATGATCGCCGCCGCCCGCATGGCCGACAAGGGCGTCCTCCTCCAGGCATCGAACTCTGTCGAGTCCCTCAGCCATGTGGACACTGTCTGCATGGACAAGACCGGGACCATCACTACCAACAGGCTCGCCTACGAGCATTCCCACGACTACATGCCTTCCGAGCAGGTCGCACGTTATGCTTCCGCGTTCGCCACCCTTTCCGGGAGCCGCAACCGCACCATGGAGGCCCTTCTCGATCACTACGGCGAATCGGATGCGGAGCTCATCGACGAGATCCAGTTCTCCTCCGAGAGGAAGTACAGCGCCGTCAAGGCCAGGATCGACGGGAACGAGACGATCATGTATGTCGGCGCCATCACTGCCTTCTCTGACCATCTGAGCTCTGTCGAGGAGATGTCCGGATATATCGCATCGGAGTCTTCCAAAGGCCTCAGGACCGTCCTCCTGTGCATATCGGAGAGCGGGGACCTGCATGATGCTGACGGCGATCCCGTCCTCAACCCCCTTGTGCCCGTCTCGGTCATATCCATAAGCGACCAGATCAGGCCCGATTGCAGGGAGACGATCCAGGTGTTCCTTGACAACGGCATGGACCTGAAGGTCATCTCCGGCGACGATCCGGTCACAGTCGACGCCCTGTTCTCGCTTGCGGACATCCCCGGCGAGAGGAAGATAGTCTCCGGCCCCGAACTGGAGGCCATGGACGAGAAGGAGTTCAGGGAGACCGTCCTGGAAGCCAACATCTTCGGCCGTATGAAGCCGGAGAACAAGGAGAAGGTCATCGAGACCCTCAAGCGCTCGGGGCGCTACGTGGCCATGATAGGGGACGGGGTCAACGATGTCAAGTCACTCAAAACCGCACAGGTGGGCGTGTCCCTCGAGAGCGGGGCCGGAGCGGCCCGCGGAGTCGCGGACATGGTCCTGGTGAACGACAACTTCTCGGCTCTGCCCAAGGCCATCGTGGAAGGCCGCAGGACCGTATCGGGGATGAGGGACATCCTCAAGCTCTACCTGACGAGGAACATCGTCCTTGCGATCCTGTTCGTCTCTCTGTACCTTATCATAGGCAACATCCCCATGACCCCCATCCAGAACACGTACTACGCCTTCGTGTCCGTCACGATCATGGCGTTCTTCATGACCCTCTTCGCGAAGCCCGACGAGAACAAGGAGCTGATCCTGCCGGACGTGTTCCGTTTCTGCGTCCCGTCGGCGATAATGATCTCCGTGTTCGGGCTGGCGGTCTACGGGATATCGTGGTGGGCCGCATCCGAAGGGATCCTGACGATAGACTTCGCCCATCTTGCCGACCTCGGCGGGTACTCATCCGCTCAGGCGGTCATCCAGCACATGGAGTGGGACGGATCGTCCGAGACAGAGGTCATCGCCAGGTCCGCCATGCTGTTCTTCATAACAGCCGCAGGCATCCTCCAGATGCTCCTCATCGCCCCGCGGTACAGGTTCCTGTCCATCGACGGCAGGACCAACAAGAGCCTCATACCCATCGCGCTGGTGGCTTTCGTCGTTCTCATAATATCGGCGATGTACCTGTACTTCCCGAAGATCGCCATAGACCTCATCGGAATGGTGGTGTTCCCGGGAGATGTGGTCGCCATCCTGCTTGCCGTGGTGGCTGCATGGTTCGTGATGGAGCTGCTGCTCATCAGGGGCAATGTCTTCAAGCATGCCGTGGACAGGTTCGAGAGCCTCTACATGCAGAAGCTGCACGAGGCCTACACCGACGACGAGGAAGAGGATCAAGGCTCGTAATCGCCGTTGCGGAACAGCTCGATCATAACGTATGATGCCATCCTCGCATCAGAGAGCGCCCTGTGGTCCTGCACGCCGTGTATCCCGGCGGGGTCCCCTTCGACGATCTTGGAATAAGCCAAATCGAGCTTCGGATAGCGATATGTCTGACCGTTGTACATCCCCGGGACCTTGCATACAGGCGTGGCGGCGACCATTATGTCGTTGCAGAGATCGAACTCGCCGCGCAGGTTCCAGGGCTCTTGGAAGAGGAACTTGTCCATGTCGTACTTGACGTTGTACGATGTGACGCACTTCTTCCTGAGGATGTGACGGACATCCTCGATCACGGACATGGCGGACGGCGCTTCGGCGACCATGTCCAGCGTCATGTCCGTGTTCTGGAAAATCCATGCATCGCGATGATAGTCGTCCCATTCGTCCACATCGTAGCCGAGAACCGAAGAGTAGACGTCCTCGACGGTCCCCCTGCGCAGGGAGGCCTTGCATATGCCGACGTCCACGACAAGGTCCTTCGGGGCGCCTTCGAGCCCGGTGGTCTCGGTGTCGAGGACGTATATCTCGTCTGGAGGCAGCGCATCGAGCGTGGCGACCTTGAACTTCTTCGGATCCCTGGGGTCCCTCTCGTACGTCTTGAAGCCTTCCATGCAAAGGCTATCTGGGAAGGACGATTAGTATGTTGGCATCCTTCTGTAATGGTCAAACGGATGATGGAATCGCGAGGTTCATATCTGGCCGAGGCAATCGGAACATGTAGGCTCCAGTCAGAATGCCTGGAGGAGGAGTTGAGATGGACAGGATGAAGACAGGCATCGTCACAACCGTCGTGGCCGTGGTGCTATTGGGCACATGCGCGGCATACCTATGGTATTGCGATGAGGGCGATCAGGACAAACCAGACACCAGCTGGTACGATGGCAAAGGATCGTATTTCGAGATCGACAGCGCTAAGCAGCTTGCCGGCCTGGCGTACCTCGTCAACCGCGGCACATCCTTTCAAGGCAAGTCCATCGCGCTGACATCGGACATCCAGCTTCTCGGACAATGGACGCCAATAGGCATAGGCAAGTACGACGGCGCATCCCACTCCGTTTATGGAGCTGCGTTCGACGGCGAGTTCGATGGCAACGGCCACTCTATCTCAGGCCTGAGGATCACTACAGGCTCCGCCGGAGAGTCCATCGGGCTGTTCGGAATCGTGGACGGAGGGGCCGTCAAGGATGTTGCCTTGATAGACGTCAGGATCGACTCACCATCTTCAGACTGTGTCGGAGGCATCGCAGGCATCCTCTGCGGCGACGGGATCATATCGGGATGCAACATCGGAGAGATGAACGACGGCTCCTCCATTGCTTCGAACACGTACACAGGAGGGGTTGCCGGCAGGATCGCCGGCAAGGCTGCCGTCAACGACTGCACGAACTTCGCCTCCGTCTCATCCCCAGATGGACCAGGGTGCGGAGGGATAGTCGGCAAGGCCAGCTATCAGGAGGAGTCCAACGGCCTCTCCATCGAGGGCTGCTCCAATATCGGGTCGGTCTCTGGGCACGAATGCGTCGGCGGGATCCTCGGCATCGGGATGATATGGATGACCGATTGCATCAACATCGGTGCGGTCTCATCCACTTCCGGCGGATCCACCGGAGGGATTGTGGGTAAGCTCGTCAACTCGGCCAACCTGCAATACTGCTACAACCATGGCGACGTCACCTCATCCGGTTCGGAACCAGATGCGCTCGGTGTTGGAGGCATAGCCGGATTGATCAGGTATGATGGCGAGCTGGTTGAGTTCCCGGAAGGGGCGGTGATAGACGTGACCATATGCGTCAACTTGGGCGATATCTCCACCGCCGGCTCCGATGCCGGAGGGCTTGTCGGAACCTTGTTCAATTCCGCTCTGATCATGGGCGACAACCTTTCAGAGAAGGTCGTCGCCGGAAGCCATGCCGCAGGCGTCGTCGGTAGCTTCCTGACAACGGACGACCCCGTGCCGCCGAGGATCAAGGTCAGCCAGCTGTTGCTCATGGACAACGTCTCCACGACCACAGACATCAGCGCTGACGAGACGGACCTCTTCATATGCGCAAACGGCAACACGGTCCAGAGGACAGCCAGCAGCCAAGACCTCCGTCCGGGCTTCGTCATGCCTTCCGTGATCATCGCCAAGACCGTCGAGGACATCCCCGAGACAGTGACGTGCGAGACAGGCTCGGTGAAGATCCTTATCCCCGAGCGGACGTCCATCGAGGGCATGGCCATAAACTTCCCCGACAGCTCGTTCACAATCTATCAGGCATCTTGCAACGCAGGCATGCTGAAGATGTCCTTGGATGCAACGAGCGCATCGACTACTGTCTTCAAGCACAGCATCTCGTTCGGCATCCTCAGGGATGCAGATGTCCTGATCACGATGGACTGCCCCGTCCCGGATGGAGCAGTGCCTGAGGTGGAACTGTATAACAAGGAATGGCAGGACCTCGATGTGGTCGGATATACTTCCTACAGCGTCGCGTTCCGCACCAGCCTGGACGGCGAGATCACAATCATCCTCCGTGTACCATACAGCGAGGCCCATGCATGAGATACGCGAGAACTGTACGAGGCACCTTCGTCTCCAGGCCCAACCGTTTCGTCGCATTCTGCGACATAGACGGCGAGAGGACCAGATGCCATGTGAAGAACACCGGCAGGTGCCGGGAGATCCTGGTCCCCGGCGCCACAGTCGTCCTTTCCGACTCGGGCAATCCCGACAGGAAGACGAGATACGACCTCATAGCCGTATACAAAGGGGACAATCTGATAAACATCGACTCCCAGGCGCCCAACGCGGCGTTCGGCGAGTTCCTTCACCGCACGAACATGTTCGGCCCCGGCCCCAGGATATTCCCGGAGCATGTCCATGGCGATTCCAGGTTCGACTTCTACGTGGAATCCGGCGACCGGAGGATCTTCATCGAGGTGAAAGGGGTCACTCTCGAGGATAAAGGCCTCTGCAGGTTCCCCGATGCTCCAACCGAGCGCGGGCTCAAGCATGTCCGCGGACTGGAGAGATGCGTGGATGAAGGATACGAAGCCTATGTGGCGTTCGTAGTGCAGATGAAGGGGATGAGGATGTTCGAGCCCAACCGGGAAACCGATCCGGCTTTCTCGGAGGAGCTTGAAAGGGCCTACGGGAAGGGTGTCGGCATCCTCGTCTACGACTGCGCCGTGACCGAGGACTCCATGACAGTGGATTCCCCCGTCCCTTTCGGTTTCGGTCACTCGTAATCCTCATCGTCCAGCTTTTTCTGGTCGGGCGCGGCGAGATCCTCGAGTGTCCTGATCATCTTGAGGTAGTCGTTGAGGGCGTTCTCCTGCTCGCCGATCATCTGGTGCACCAGATAGACGTTCTTCATGGTGGGGTTGGCGTCCATGAACCTGCCGCCTTCGGGCTCTTCCCGGATCATCCCGATGACCATGACCCTCATGCTCTTGGTGCCTGCACGGGCCTCTTCGTAGCCCACGACTGCGTCCAACGCCGCTTCCCCGTAAGCCGTGGCGGTGAGGTACTTCATCGCGGCCTCGGCGATCTCCGGGTAGTAGACGAAGTCGACGTTCTCGATGAGCTTCTGGAAGTCGTTCCTCAGGATGGTCTGGTAATGGCTGTACCTCTTGATCTTCGAGATCCCCACGTCCGCTACCAGCTCCGACGGGGAGTACATGTCCGCCATGTCCTTGATCCCCGACTCCGAGACGATCCTGAACTTGCGCAGGC
This sequence comes from Bacteroidaceae bacterium, assembly GCA_963656905.1. GTDB lineage: Archaea > Thermoplasmatota > Thermoplasmata > Methanomassiliicoccales > Methanomethylophilaceae > Methanoprimaticola. The sequence goes on from CAVKKO010000063.1 coordinate 6,404, forward strand.
TCTTCCCGTTGGGGGTGATGACCATGTTCTTCCTCACGAGATACATGTCCACATCGGGCTGGATGAGACGGTTGTACCTGATGATCCTCCTGGCCTCCTCCCTCTTGCGCCTGCTCTCCTTGTTGCTGGACACTATGGTGTCCAGGCAGACGACCACGATGACCAGCGATATCGTGTTGCAGAATATGTTGTTCAGGTAGTCGCGGAACGTCCAGAGGTCTCCGACCAGTATGCACAGGATGAACAGCACGAGGCTGGATATCAGAACAACCAGCACGGACTTCCATACCACCCCTAAGCCGTAGGACTTCTCTATGGCCGAAGCGCGGACCTTCTTGAAGTTTGGGTCCAGGGCCTTCGCCTTGGCGATTCCGATCGATTCCTTCACAGAGCCCATGTCAGGCATCTTCATAGTCACATCCCCCGTTGATTATCCTGCGGACGATCTCCTGCGTGGCAAGTGCATCGCAGACCGTGTTAACCATATGGACCTCGCATCTTGACAGGTACTCCCTGAAGAACCCGCGCCTGATTCCCATATGGACGTCATCGCGTATGAGCTGGTGCGGGTTGCAGTAATCATGGGACTCCAGGTATTCCAGGGCCTCGTCGGCAGTCATCGTCCAGCTTGTCCTGGGGTCTTCCTTGTCCCTCTTCAGCAGTATGATGTGCCTCATCGAGGTGCTGCGGATGACGGAATCGCTTCCGGACACCCATCTGACATTGCCGATCCCGCGGCCCTTGTTGTCGAAACGGACCTCCTTCACCAGGGGCTTGTACTTCTCCCAGACGTCGCCGATGTCAGCATCGATGTAGCAGTTCTTCTCGGAGCCGTAGGCCAGCGGACGACGCTCGCCGAAGGAGATGAAATACCAGTCATCGGAGATGAGATGGGTGTTCGGAAGCATCAGGAGCCCCCAGGACTGCGTGGTCTTTCCGGTCTTGGACGGTGCGATAAGAGTCACTCCGGCACCGTCTACATCGAGCACCGCGCCATGGACCGAGTATATGCCATGGGACAGCTCGAGGATGTTCCCGGCCATGCCCAGGGCGATGCTCTTGACCCATCCGTAGTAGTCGAAGTTGAACAGGTACATCGTGGACGAAGCGATGTCGTACTCCGCATGCAGATCGGTGCGGGGGTCATCGAGGCAGAATATCCTGGCATGCGCCCTCACCGAATCGGACATGTGGTAGAAGTTGTCGGTCCACATCTCCATGTAATCCCTTCTCCCGGTGAACAGTTCCACGCAGACTCCGTTGATGTCCGCCTTAGACGAGAAATAGTTCTTTCCGCTACATATCTCCTGCAGCTCGACGGCCCGCTCGCGGTCCGCCTCGATAAGCCTGTATGCCATTTGACGACCTGCCTGTGAAGGGTTGAGACTCCATCGGCAGGCCTACGGATCAGTCTGCCACGCCGGTGGATGCCGCGGAATTCATTTTGATGGGTTCTTCCGCGACTGGTACTACGACCTGTATGCACTGGTTCCTTAAACCCCATTCGGCAAGCGACTTCAGCACAGGCAGTATGGATTCGCCCTTCGCCGTCAGCGAGTAAACGACCTTCAGCTTGCCGGATGCATCGGCATGGCGGTCGATCATGCCGTCGGACTCCAGCTCGCGGAGCTGCTTGGACAGGATGCGGGAGGTCACTTCCCCTATGCTCTTCTCCAGCTCTGAGAACCTCATCGGGCCGTTGAGAAAGAGCATGCAGAGTATCGTCCCCTTCCATCTGCCCTCTATGACGGACATGGCTGCATCGATGGCGCAGTTGTACCTCAGGACCTTCGTGTCGGCGTTCATGATATCATTCTGATGGTTGGTATCATAATGTAATTAGATATAAATATGCCGACATGATTCATGCATATCGATACTATGTCGAAAATCACAGCTATCATCGGATCGCCCAGGAAGAACGGAAACTGCGAAGCCATCGTCGCCAAGATGATCGAGTCCGCAGAGGCCGCCGGAAGCACCGTAGAGGTCTTCCGCATCAACGATATCGAAGCCAAAGGCTGCCAGGCGTGCATGGGATGCAAGAAGAAGTCCGGCATGTGCATCAGAAAGGATGCCATGACGCCCGTCCTCGAATCCTTCAAGGCCGCGGACTCTGTCATCCTCGCCACCCCCGACTACTTCGGCCAGCCCACCGCCCAGTTCAGGCTCTTCCAGGACAGGACCTACGGGTTCATCGACGGCAGCTTCCAGTGCACCTTCGCCCCCAAGAAGTTCGTCGCCGTGACCACCTGCGCCACAGGATACGACGGCGCCCTGAAGATCACCGAGGACGTCAAAGGAGTCATGGTGAACTATTTCAAGTGCGAAGCAATCGGCGACATAACCTATTCCGAGGCCCAGAACGGTCCTGCCAAGGACAACGCCGAAGTCATGGCGAAGGCCGCGGAGCTGGGCAAGAAGCTCTGAGCGTGATAAGATGGGAAAAAGCGCAGTCATCTATGCCACAGGCATGACCAAGAACACGAAGAAGGTCGCAGAGTACATCGCCAAGAAGACGGAATCCGACATCTTCAACCTGAAGGAGATCACCCTCATCAACATGGATGAGTATGATTCCATCATCTTCGGGACCGGCATCCACGCAGGAAAGCCCTACAAGCCCCTGGTGGAGTTCCTCGACAAGAACAAGGACAACCTGAACGGCAAGAAGCTGCACCTTTTCATCGAGTGCATGTACAACGGCGAAAAGGGCGACAAGCAGCGCGATGCGGTCGCAGAGATGCTCGGCATCCACGATGCGGTCTACTTCAACAAGAAGGCCGACGAGATGAACGACGCAGGGCTCCCCGCAGCCGTCGATGACTACATCGCAAGGTTGTCCGCATGAGCATTCCGCTGATCCTGCTGATCTACATCGTGCTGAACCTCATATCGTTCGTCTCGTTCGTATGGGACAAGCACAAGGCCAAGGAAGGGTCCTGGCGCACGAAGGAGTCCACGCTCCTCCTCGCCGCCCTCTTCGGCCCCTTCGGCGCGGTCGCGGGGATGAAGCTCGCCAGGCACAAGACCAGGAAACTGAAGTTCAAGCTGGTCTATGTATTCCTTGTGCTCCACATCGTCCTGATTGTCTGGTGGTTCGTTCTCTGAACCGACGATAAACCTCTCGGGGGCCAGTCCCCCGTTTTCTCACAATCCGTGAATCTTGCGGACATCTGTCTCGATGCCGGGCGGCCCCAGGAGGACGACCCTGCTGTCGGCGCGCTCGTTTATGATCTCCATGCCCATGCGCTGGCCGAGCTGGAAGGAGAAGTCCCTTATCTCGTCGAACGACGGCATGCATGACATGGAAAGCCTCATCCTGGATCCTCCGACGAAGACGTACCCTTTGGGCTCTATAAGGTCCGGATCGGCAATCTTGTCCAACCTGGCGTAGTCGTCCACCCAGCCGAAGTTGACGTCCTTAACCAGGGTGTGCCTTATGACCGTCCTGGTGTCAAGCGAGGGGAGGATCTCCAGCGTGCGCATGAGCCTCTGCCAGCCGTCGGAGATCTTGGGACGGCAGACATCTTTGTAGACCTGCTCGTTCGGGGCGGCTACCGTGACATAGAGCTGCATCGGAAGCGTGTCCAGCGCCTCGAGCTTCTCCGGATAGGTGCCGTTGGTGACCATGAACGTGGTCATGCCGCGGGAATGGCATTCCCCGAGGAACTCTGACAGATACGGATAGGTGATCGGCTCCCCTGCGAGGGAGATGGCCACCTGGTTGGGGTTCCTTGCCTCCTCGAACCTGACGGGATCGCACCTGGGGTCGCCTTTGAACCCGGAGACGAGCTTCCTCTGGTGCTCGATGAGCGCATCGAGCATCTCCTTGGGCTCCGCCCAGTCCTTGACCTCGAAGTCATGCTCCTGGACGCGCCAGCAGAAGGTGCACATGTGGCTGCACTCGTTGATGGCAGGGGTCATCTGAAGGCAGCGGTGCGACTCGATCCCGTAGAAATCCTGCTTGTAGCAGCATCTTCCGCGGAGCATGCTCTCCTTCATCCAATGGCAGAGCTTGACCGCGGCGTGGTCGTTGTGC
>CAVKKO010000064.1:0-10421 GCA_963656905.1 Bacteroidaceae bacterium
ATGCGGTCGCCCATCGGGCACCGCCCCTTCCTGTTCCGTTCCGTCCCATGCGATCCGATGGTGAGGGGACGATCGTTGATAATGATATTGCAATGGATTTCGGTATTCGGACCTCCAGTTCCATCGGATTGAGGCGATAGAAGAATGGCCGGCGGGACCCATCGGACGCCGATGATACGGTCCGAATTAATATGATATTAAGATTTATACATCTTAATGTACATCACCCTCCATGGTGCATGATAGGATTGTCAGAACGATTCCGGAAGATATCGCCGTCGAAGATATCACGGGCATAGAACTGTCCTACGTAGGCGATTTCCGTTACCATGACAGGGATTTTCGCAGATGCATCGACCTTCGGACGGGGACTTATGTGAGCAGGATGTACCGGGGCGAGAGGGAGTTATCCAAGGAACTGGATGCCGATGATTTCGATGCGATCCGCCGGATCATCGCGGATTCGGGGATCCTGGATATCGAACAGTACAGCGGGATCAGAGTTCTCGATGGGGGACACCGTTACATCAAGCTGCTCACCAGAACTGATCGCTACACCATCGACAAAACGAGATCTGTAGGGACCTCCTTCTCATGTTTCTGGAACGGGATCATGGAGATCTTCGCTCTCGACGACTCGCCGGAAGGTAGACCAGATAGGTGTTACCGACGCCGATCATGTGTTTACGGGAACCGTACTCCAACACAGACGACGCCTCATACCGTTCAGCCTCCAGCGGAATGAAGCGCGGTGGCCATCGACAAACCATTTACCCCTGGCTCAACAAACGGCCATCTCAATCATGCCGGTGATGCGCCTATTTCGATGATGATAATCAATAAATTGAGACTGTAAAAACGACCTCTGATATCATACAACCTCTATACTAAAGAATAGAGAGGGGAATATACTGTCATTGGACCGTGCCAGAGTATTCTCTGTAGGGGTGATCATATCAGAAGACTCAAATCCATAGATTCCATTTATCAAGAAGTAAAAGATTGTTGTTTTGTCCTGACCAATGATGCGCCTCTCGCCACGGCGTTGAATAAGCTGGTGGATAAACCTCTGATCGGCCCGTTCGCCATGACCGCGAGACAGCTGGCTGCTTCTGTATCCGTAGAGGTAGTCGGTTCCCCGATATGGGGCGAGCTCAAAACCGTCAAGACCATCTGTGAAGAGAATCCCGAATTGGACTTCAGGTTCGTTCATGGAGAAATTCAGAAGATCAAAGAAATCCGTCAATACACCATGGATGTGGAGAAACATCTCTCATCATCGTCCAAAAAGGTGTACAATTCCTGGAAAGCCATACCCAGTTTGGAAATGGTCATGGAGAAATTCGATGGGAACAGAACATTCTATCCGGATCTCCACGGAGAAGTCGCCGTGATCAATATCGATATGTTCGATGACCTGGACAAACACATGATCCCCTCCGACCATTATCTGGATGTGAGTGTTTTCGAGGATGAGCAGGTCTGCATTCCCGAAATATATCAGATAGGCAACGATAGACAGATCGCCGAGAACGCGGTAGCTCTGATCGAAGATAACGATCCGAATAACTTCGCCATCGTGATGAATGTCTCCAGTCCGATCGTAGACACAGTGAAGACGGCCCTATATCGGAATAAAATTCCATTCATCGATTCTCTTGCAGTTCGCGATTTGAACCAAATCAGAGACTATCTCCAATTCATTCAACTTTCGCTTGATTATGAGACCCTAAGGACAAAACACGTACGCGAGATGTTCAGTGCCCTGGATGTCCGTATAAGATCGGATGTAGATGAACACTTTCTGGATAGGATTACCCTTGATGGTAGGGCGAATACGCTCCGTTCATTGATGAAAAACGTACGCGACCATACATTCGAAGATGTCAGACAGGCGATTTGCAACGCAGAGACCGGCGATGCTGTGAAAAGCGTATTGGAAGACTTGGACATCGGCAACGAAAAAATTACCGCCAAGCTAGTCGAAAGGATAGTATATGCTGTTGATAGCGTTGCAGATCTTCATCACAACGAGAAAATACCCGATACCGAAAAGACAGGAGTTCTCCTAGTAGATTCAAAAAGCTCAGTTTTCATCGACAGACCTATTGTCATATATTTGGGGATGGGGGATGATTGGGACTTAAATCTCGCCGACAAAAAATTCGTGGATGATATCGAAGATGAAACATGTAGAGTGGCACTCAGATTAGAAGCGCTTATCCAACAAGGCACGGGAAGATACTATCTTGTGAATACATCTAAAGGTGGAAAACCCGCAAGACCTTCGATTTTATTCAGTAGATTGTTCGACATAGCCGAAAATGAAGATACCCTCGAATTCGATGATTTATTGCCCCCCGGCCATACTCCTCTAAAAAAGAGATGGTGCGAATGCAAAGAATCGGATGAAATAATCCTAAACAAACGTCTTGAAATTCCTGAACCGTACAACTACAATTTCTCTCAATCGGGATTCAGAGCATACTACGAGTGCCCGTATTCATTCCAATTCCAATCCACTGTAAGCTCCAAGGATGCTGATTATTTCGAATTCGGCAACTTGATACATTCGTTCGCAGAGCTCTACTTCAGCTATCCCGATCTGGCGAATGATCAATTCGAAAATCTGGTGAAGATGGCATCAGAAAGGTTCTCCGGAATATCCTCGCCCGCTTTGGGAATCATCGATACGGACAGAATAAGATGCAGTATGGTAAATGTAAAACACTACATCGACGGGCTCGGATTCAAGGGCAACAAGATGATGGTGACCATCTCTGAAAAACACAATAATTTCTTCTACAGCGAACTGGGATTAAGCGAGACATCATCGCTCTGTGAACAGGATTACGAATCAAATAGACATAAGATCCATGGAAAAATGGACCTCAATGCAGACGTTATCATAGACTATAAAACGGGCAAAACCAAAAAATTATCTGAGATCAGAAAAGCGATGAACATCTTGGAAAAAAGAGAAAAAACAGACTTCCAAGCACTGTTTTACCTTGCAATATCGAATGAAATCTGGTCAAAAATCGAAATGCAATTCCTGTTCGCCATGGGGAACGATGCTCAACATCTCGATGAGGACTTCAGTATTGACCAAAATATCAGAAAAGTGCTCATATACGATCCGTCGAACGACGCTTGTGATGTCGAATCTTGTATCCTTCAGACATTTGGAAAAGTCAACAGATCAAAGTGTGGCAAAGATCCCAGAAAATTCGTCAACCTCATGAATACGATAGCCAATGGCCCTAAATCTGAATGGTGTGAGAACGAATCGATAATTAACGCAGTTATCAAAGAATTCGGTTATGCCAATAAAGACAGAAAAACGGTCATCAATGCCATCAAAGATTACGCAGAAGTTGCAGATTCTGGCATATTTCTCAAAGATGATGAGATTTTGATTTTAAAAGAGAGACTTGACGAGATGATGGACCTAATTGATTCCATGCATCTGAAGATGCAATCTGAATCCATATCTGAACTTCCTGCAAATCACGATAAGGACTGCTCTAAATGTGATTTCTTCAAGGTATGCACAAAGGATGGAATCGTCGTAGACGTGAATGAGGATGATTCAGATGAGTAAAATCAACGATTCACAGCAAACGATTATCAACGCAATTGATGAGACGGTTCTTGTTGATGCGGGGCCTGGAACGGGAAAAACTACCACTTTGGTGAACAGATATGCCAATATTTTGAGGAAAAGGCCCATCCAGCCACAGCAGATCATGATGCTTACCTTCACCAACAATGCTGCTGCTGAGATGGAGGCAAAGATCAAGAAAAAACTGATTGATGACTTTAAAAACGGGTCCGGAGAAAAGAGTTACCCCGACAAGGTGATTGTGAAAACATTCGATGCACTTTGTTATTCCATTGTCATAGACTCGGCAGAAATTGTCGGAAAATTCTTCGGAATTGAGGAGGGAATTACCAGATCCGCAAAATTGATTGTCAACGACTCTGTCAACAGACAGAATTTCCAGATGTTCTTTGACAAATTCATATCAGACCATTTTGAGGACTATGGAGATATTTCACCGATAACTGCGCAGAATTCTGACGATGTTTTGTTCATGATCAACAAACTGATGTCCTTGGGAATAGTCCCGCTGAAAAACGGATGGTTCGGATACAATTACGAAAATGAGCTGTATGGCGATAAATCGTTACTATACGAATACATGAAGGAAAACGATGCGCCGGGTTCCAGAGGAGGCCAATCCAATCTACGTAAAACAATAACCGATCTCATCCGCGATGAAGACATTGCGGAGCAACCTCACCTAAATCCGGAGAACATAATCGGGTATCAAGCCATAGTGGATTCTATAAATGACGACAGAACCGACCTGATCAATTTTATCCACGACGTCTACCATGCATACATCAAACACTGCATCATCTCAAACAGACTAACATACAGTCTGAATGCCATCTTTGCACTCACACTTCTCTATGATAACCAAAGGGTGCGGGAACACAACTCGTACGATTATATGATGATCGACGAATTCCAAGATACCAATAACAGCCAGCTGATGATATCGCTTATGCTTCTGAACGAGTGTCACCTATGCTGCGTGGGAGATTGGAAGCAAGGGATCTATGGATTCAGAAATGTCTCTATTCACAACATCATCCATTTCGATGAAACGATCAAAAATATCAGGACATTCCTGAATGATGATTACAAAAGAATCCCTTTCGAAATCCCTGATATTCTTAAGATAAGGCTGGATACCAACTATAGATCATCACAAGAGATTGTCGACACCGCATTCAGTTGTCTCTACTTGACAGCCAGTGTCAAAAAGAATACCGACGTTATCAAAAAAGATGCGATCGACGCCATGGTAGGCGAAGTACTTGAAGCTGAGAATGAGAACTTCAAAGGCTACACTGGAATAAGATACGTCAAAGCAGAGTCTATTGATGATGAAACCGAACAGATCGTCAAGGCCATCGGCGACTACATGACCAATGGTGCATACCGGATTTGTGAGTACAATAAGAACACTGAGGATTACAATGAACGCAGTGTAGAACTTGGAGATATTGCAATCCTCTGTACCAAAAAAGAATCGTGTCGTCTCGTGAAAAGAGCCCTTGAAAAAGCAAACATTCCAGCATTCCTCCAAGGAGATGTGGACATTATGTCCACTCGTGAAGGAAAGATGTGCTTAGCGTGGCTGAAATACATCAACAACGAGGATGACAGGAATGGTTACATTCCGATCATGGCCGATTTAGGATACAATATGATGGAACTGATAAAAGCCAAAGATGGATATGTTCCAAAACTACTCACTGACCAAAGAAATCTACTAATTGCTAAGAAACGGAGAATAACAGATCTGCTCTCCGAAATATTCGCCTTTTATCCAGACTTCAATCCAGACATAGTACAAGCCATGGTGAACGCTTTATCTGGCGAATATAAGAGCTCTTTACAAACTATCTCCGGAATGATCTCCATGATAGAGAAAGATATGGAGAACCATACACCGTATCCCATGGAAGTGACCATAGATCGTGATGCTGTAAAAATCATGACCATGCACAAATCCAAAGGTCTGGAATTTAGAATCGTGATTATTCCATTCATGGACTCCGGGATCACCCCCATGTGGAAAAAACGGGACTATTCTGTGTTATTTCAGAGTAACAGTACTGGCCTGAGATGCACTGAAACGATCGGAGATTTCCATGGATACCATAAAATCTGCAAATCTTGGAAGACGACACTGGTCAAAAAAGCCCAACCGAAAGACTACGATGAGGAGAGAAGACTCATGTTCGTAGCCGTATCCAGAGCACAACAATACATAACCCTGATCTGTGGAAAAAAGAAAGAAGGAGACGTTGAGGCATATTCTGAATTCATGAAAGGACTGCTAGAGCAGTCCGGCAAGGACTACGAAATCATCCCCGAGAGTAATTACGATCCGACGTCCGGGCCCAACAGAATCTGCGAAAAACCCGCACTGCCCGAATTCACACCGAGAAAAATCAGAATGGGCGTGCACGACATCCTGAACTTGAAGTATGGGACCGATGGGGAGAAGATCGCCGACGAAGTGTGTCCGAAAGGAGCGAAGTATGGGATCGAAGTGCACGATGATGCCCGCATGCTGTTCAAGGGTCTGGATCCCAAGGATTCAAAACCGGAGCACGAAGAGATCAGGCGCGTACTCGATGGAGTGAAAGACGCCGAGGAACTGCACTCCGAGATAGAATGCATGCTTCCCATAGAAGGACAGAACGTCGTTTTGAAGGGATTCATCGATCTTCTCGCAGTGTATCCGGACCATGTCGAGATACACGACTACAAGACCGATGCGGAAACATCCAGATCGATCGAATGGGAATACAAGCTGCAGCTTTCCGTCTACGCGCATGCTGCGATGCGTTTCTACGGACTGCCCTGCAAGTGCTATCTGGATTACGTTTCCATCAAGAATACGGTCGAATTCGACCCTCTGGAAATAGAAGAGATAGCAGCCCGCGTGTACTGCATAATGGCTGCTGCAGAAGCGGACTGAAAACCATTAGAACCATCCGGATCAATACGCAGGCCAGCATATTGATCCGGATTTATCGGTGGGGATGGAGATTTGTCGAGAACAGAGATTAGATTGGATCGGATCGTTAACGTCGGGGTCGTGAAGAAGAAGAGCGGAACCAGCTACAAATCGGTTCACAACCTGTTGGCGGGAATCACTGCGGAATACATCGAGAACACGATCAAACCGCAGCGCGGTGATGATCTCCACAGAGAACTGGAGATGTTCTTCAGGCAGGCGTACAAACCTGCCAATGAATGGCTGATCTCTCTCAGACCGTTCGATTCTCTCAACGACTTCCTCGATCTGATCTTTTTCCAGAAGGACGAAGACTCTTACAAAGATCTCTCGTCTCGCATATTCTTCATCCGGGACTCCAACACCTCGTACATAAGAATCGGTGAACTAGAATTCCCATCTTCTAACAAATTCATCAGGATCTGCGATCTCGACAATCAGAAATTCGCTCTCATCTACTCGCAGGTCGGTGAGATCCCCGTTTACAAGGCCATTTCAGGGCCGGGTCCGAAAAACAGCTACAGGGAAGAGGCCGAGCCGATCTTCCGGGATTCCAATGGCAGTCAGGTCGACCCCGACAGCACCTGCCTGCCGCTCGTGGATCCGGAGCAGTTCTTCCAGCTGACCGACGACCTCCGCAAGGTGGATAAAGACCAGAAAGCGGCAATTTCCGCGAATTGCGACCATAATCTATTGATCGTAGCGGGAGCGGGCAGCGGCAAAACCAGATCCCTCGTCGGAAGGATGTGCTATCTCCATCTGGTGAAGAGGATCCCTCTGAACAAGATCGCGATGCTCACGTTCACGCGGAAAGCCGCTCAGAAACTGATCAAATCGGCATCCGAGCAACTGACCGAATCGTACAGCAACCTGGGCATCGCTACGAGCCCGACCTCCATCAATGCTAGCACCATCGATGCCTTCTTCAAGAGGCTCATCGAAATCCACTGGTCCGAGATGGGCTTCACGAAGAATCCCAAGTTCAATTTCGACATGAAACTCGATACGAAACTGAACATACTGTCCAGAATAATCGAAGAAGACGATTTTCTCCTCCATGAAGAAACCGATGAAAGAAACGAGAACAATCTCGAGAAACTAAAGGAACTCAGAAAACAGATCGAAAACCACGCGAACGGCCTCACCGTCAATATTCCCGGAATCGACAATCTGCTGAGATCCTACGTCGACTGGCAGGTGCGCAATAACGAGATCGTGGAATTCTTCTGCGCTTCGTGTATCGTGAAAAACACCATCAACAGCAACGAAGCCCTCAAAAACAGACTCTGCGAATCCTTCGAATGCATCCTGATCGATGAATTCCAGGACATAAACAAACTGCAGAATGAGATATTCGCGGCACTCTACGACACCCCCATACACTTCACGCTGGTCGGCGATGATGACCAGACCATATACACCTGGAGAGGTTCGGACGTAGATATCATCAGGGACATGCAGAAAGACAAGAACGTCAACACCGTGTTCCTGACGGTAAACTACCGCAACAACCCCTACATCGTCAGGGCCGGGAACTCGATCCTCAGAATGATGGGCGAACGTTCCAAAAACGGTGTAGAGATCACACCGTACCAGAACACCGGAGAGAAAGTCCGCATCTGCAGAGTCTCGGAAAACTATGAAGAACTCGCCAACGAAGTGAGGAAGATATACGATCCTTCGAAAGATGGAGACAGTATCTGCATCCTTTCCCGCAAATCGAGATGTCACGATGACATTCAGAAAGCGCTCGAAGGTCTAAACATCCCGTCCGTCATCATCGGTTCGAGACCCGATTCCGACATCAGCTCCGGATACAAAGCCCTCAAGGCGATGACGTTCATCGCATGCAGGTACAATGTCAAGGCCAATTACGATCTGCTGAACGAGCTGGCGGAAGGCCGTTACTCCAATATGGAATTGAAATCCTTCATCACCGGAGTGAAACCGTTCACCGCCGACGAAAGCGGTGCGCTGTTCAGAGTGGGATACATGGTCAAACTCTTCGAATATCTGGATATCACGCTCCATCCTGCCGCCGACTTCGAAGAGATGGTCAGCAATTATTGCCGCGCGTATGCGTGCATAGTCGAGAACGACACGTCCGAGGACAGGGTCGTTCAAGACCCGTGCCTGTCTTCATTCATGGATTACGTCTCCGAAAACGACTGGATGTATCCGGAGATTGGCAGGAATATACTGACATCGATCTTCTCCAGATTCGAGAGGCGTTACCTCGCTAATGAACAAAACAGGGATGTCAGGACCGACGACGTCAACACCGTATTGATCAGTACGATCCATTCTTCCAAGGGTCTGGAGTACGATGATGTGTTCGTGGTCGAGTTGGACCATAAAAGTTTCCCCAATACGGAGAAAATAGACAGTGACTACGACGATCTGATCAAGAAAATAGAGGATCTTCGTCTTTCGGAGAAGAAACTCAGAGAACTGCGCAACAATACTGTGATTGATCAGTACAGCAAACTCATCTCCGAATGCGATACAGCCGGATTCCAGTTGATGGATAGAGATGATGTTGAATCTCTGAAAGAAGAGCTGGAGGACGTCAGAGACGACGTATTGGAGTTCACCGCCGATGGCATCGAGGAGTATCGGAACATTTACGATGCCTACATCAAACCGGAAATCGAATCCTACAGGGACAAACTGCACCGCATAAACCTGAATAAACGCGCAACGGAAGAGACGTACCACGAGATCGAAGAGAAGCTGCTGACCGCGGATTCGATCGATCGGGAATTGGAGTCGCAGCTGCAATCGGTCTCGAACGAAATATCCGGCATAGATTCTCAGATCAGCTTGATGAAAACCGAATTCGACGATTTCCTCCGGTCCATTTCACACCTTGAATCCATGAATACACTGTGTTCCACTGCGAAACAGTATCTTCTGGACATCGACCATCTGACGCATCAGGAACAGCTCAGAAACGAACTGAGGAAGATGCGCGATGAGATGGTGAATGAGGAACTGCGCTCGTTCTATGTCTCCATCTCACGTGCCAGAAAATTGCTGTATCTGTGCAGCACACGGGGATCCTGCCCATCCGAATTCCTGGACATCCTGGACAAGGAAGATTGTGAAGACTACAAGCTGACCACCAAGTCGGAAGATGAACAGGTGAAATCCCTCAGGGAGTTCAAGAAGACGGTCGACACAGAGATGGCCAAGCCCAAGCCCGACTTGGAGGTCATCGATAAGGCCACTACGCAGATGATGTCGTCCACGACGGACGATACGAAAGCCAGAATGGAATCGAACGTCAATGAATTCCTGCTCAAGGATCCCGATTTCAAGAAATTGACGGGAGAATCGAGATCATACCTGATAACGGCCCTGAATCTGGATTATCTGGGAAAAAGCACAGGTTCCGACTTCAACAACGAAGTCCTCCTCAACCTGATGAGAAGCGGCGAGGAGCTGGTCAGATCCCATGTATCGTCCGATGCAAAACAGATCATATTGTATGATACGGACATGATAGAAGAACTGCAGGACAAATTAGATTCCCTCGGGAGGGATCGCAAAACGAGGAATTCGCCAAGCTACGGTCATCTAAAGAAGCTGTTCTACGAATATTCTAATTACCCACCATTGAAAGATTTCAAGGATATTGCATTGGCACAGTACATAACATTCTCCGGCATGTGGCCAGAGATATCCGAAATATACTCCAAGAACTGGAATGTAAAAACGATCAATACCGACCCGGATGAATTCATCAATAGCGCTCTGGATCTTTGCAATATGCGTAATAAGACCACTCACAATATAGTCGACGAGACCTGGAAA
>CAVKKO010000065.1:0-10415 GCA_963656905.1 Bacteroidaceae bacterium
GATCGGATACTTCATCCCGAGCAGCATCTTCAGCCCCTCGTCGACGAATCCCATGACGAAATCTCCGGGCCAGGCATCCCACAGGGTATCGCGCGAACGGTCCAGACGGATCCTGATCGGAAGATACGATATGACCGATGCACGGTCCGGATTGGAGACCATGTTGCATCCGATCCGCACGAACTCTTCCGGATCGATGTCCTTCTCCCTCTTCAGAAGAGTGAGCGCAGTGCTGCTTCCGGAACGGATGAACATCTTGTCGAAATGGATGCCCATGCAACGCGCGGACTCCAGCGCATATGAGATGACCGCGGAATAATAGTCGATCTCCCCCTTGCGGAAGCTCTCGGCTATCTCCGACCGCTTCGTCACGTTCGTGTTGTCCGGCTCGTCCATGTACATCAGCGGCTCTGCAGTGAGCCTGTACTTCTTCGGAGACCCGGAATCCTCGTCGATCTCGACGGCTCCCAGGGCCATCAGCTTGGACACGGAAGCGTACACTGTGGCCTTCGGGACGCAGGTGGACTTCTCCAGCTCGTTCAAGCTCTGATCGTGGTCGAAGAGCGTGTCCAGTATGTTTATCATGGTGGCATTGGTGAACAGCGTCGCCTTGCCGTTGATCGAGTATATGGCGAAAGGCTCCGTCTTCCCGATAGAGCCCAGCGGATCCACGAAACCGACCTCGGTATCGTATTCCTGGCCCTGGAACGGGTCCAGCCTTATGCAGACCTTGCGGCCCTTGTCTGTGACGGACAATTGGATCTCGTGGGAGAGGTTGTAGCCTATGAAGAACTTGAAATGCGCACGAAGGGCCCCCAGCATCGGAACGATTATCAGCGGGACATCGGAGATGTCCTCTTCGGACGAGAACTTCAGAGTGAGCGCTTCGGAAGTGTCCATCTCCACGGTGATCCCGTACTCGGCGCATTGCGACACGATGGACCCCAGCATGGCGTCCCACCAGTTGAGGTCGTCCATGCCTCTGACGAGGGCGACCCCTACGTTGAACAGCCCCTGGATGATGTTCAGCCCGCTCTCCATCAGTGACACTCCGTAAAGCGACAGGTCCTCCCTGTTGGTGCACTGGCCGTTGGCCATGATCCTGTCGAGGGACGCGGCCCTGGCGTAAAGCTGCCAGTCCTCGCTGGTGTCGCTTGAGAAGAGGAGCATCGCATCGATGTGGTAGACGGTGCTGCGGGCATCGTCGATGCACACGTCTGAAGCTATTATGCCCATGCGAAGGAGCCTTCCGATGCTGCCCTGGATGGTGGACTTGAAAAGATTGAGGGATATCGCCATCTCCGACGGGGAGACCTCTCTGTGGCGCATCTCGTGAAGTATCTGGAGGCTGAGCTCGTTCGTGACTATCTGTATGCCGTTGCGCATGGTCAGATAGACCTCGTATTCCGAGCTGTAGCCTACATCTGTCATCGAACGTCAGATCCCATGAACTCCATTCCCGGCACATCAGAACAGGCAAATCCTGCCCGGAATCAAAGCCAGAAACGCTGGATGTACATGATGTTGCATCTATATAATGCGAGCAGACTGGTCTGGCAAGGGCTTCCGAAGGAAAAACGAGAGCTCAGTTGAGGCGGAGGACTTCGTCCTCGGGCTCCACATCGAAGGTGAAGATGAACCTGGATCCGACCGTCGCGGCCTTCTTCCTGGCCTCGGGATCGTCCTTGAACGGGCCCTTGCAGTCCTGGTAGATCATCTTGTTCACCACTTCGATCTGGAATCCGCCCAGCGAGCGGACGATAGTGTCCAGGACATTGAGGGTGGAATCGTTGATCTCGGTGCAGCTGACGGCGACGATGGCTTTCTTGCCCTTGAGCTTGGACTTGGAGAAGTCCGCGGAGATCATGCTGTACATGTACTCCAGGACCAGCTGGAACTGGGAAGTGGGCATGTCGAAGTAAACAGGAGTGGCGAAGACGATGAGATCCGCTGCCAGAATGCTGTCCATCACGGCCTGTGCAGACTCGTCCAGGGCGGGCTTGACCTTGTCGTGGCAGTGGAGTATGTAGTCGCCGCGGTCGTTGGAACGGATCTTCCAGAGATTGTAGCATTCGATGGTGCTCGTAGACAGCCCCATGGCTCCGTCGAGAATGGAGTCCACTATACCGGATGTGTTCCCGGACACGTTCGGGCTTCCGACCAGAGCTACTATCCTTGCCATCGTCTCTTCATCTCCTTGACCGTATTAAAGAGGTATCATAGTTCCTTAAGATGCCTTCTTCTTGCGTCCCACGCGTGCGGGGATGGTCTCGTAGGCGTCATCCGACTGCGGTACCAGGTGGAGCAGCGTGTAGAACGGGTTGTCGTACTTCGAGTGCATGTAATCGTCGATGTTCAGGTTCATGTTGTTCAGAACCTGGATCAACGTGTTGCGCATGATGAGGATGTTCTCCCGGGGTATGTCAGCGAAATAGCTCTCGTTGAGGTCGCTGACCCCCTTCATCACCTTGTCGGCGAGCTCCTTTCCCGATTCGGTCAGGAATATACGGTACTTCTTGTTGCTCTCGCTCTTCCTGTCGTCGCAGACCAGCTCCTTCTCGCGGAGGATCTTGATGACGCGGTTGGTATTGGCCGTGTCCATGTCCAGGAAGTGGGACAGCCCGACCATGGTCTGCCCGTCCTGGAGCCTCAGGGCGATCAGATAGATGGCATGCGCATGCGTGAGGCCGTACGGCTCGACGATGGATGTCATGTTCTTCCTCATCTGGAGGCTCATCCTATCGAAGAACGCTGGCAGGAACGAATTCCAGTAAGTGTCGTAAGGCTCCACGCCGGCGGGATTCATTGTATCAATATAAAGCAAACCCTTCCGCACCCAGGTAGGAGGGGACTGAATGCGGAAAGGCATGAAATCTTGTTCATGGCGCAAGATTCTGAATAATAGATTAACTATGATTATATTTATAGTTTATTGTAAACATCATCATTTTTGATGTATCTTACAACATACTGAGGAACGACGGATAGCCTGCTGGACGCCAGTTGCCGGATATCAATCCTTGCGGACGGAAGCGACGCGGCGGTTGATCATGCTCGCAAGATACCCTGCACCGAACCCATTGTCGATGTTCACGACGCTGACGCCGCTGGCGCAGGAGTTCAGCATCGCCAGGAGAGCAGCCAATCCTCCGAAAGACGCTCCGTATCCGACGCTGGTCGGCACGGCGATGACAGGGCAGTCGGCCATGCCGCCGACCACGCTGGCGAGAGCGCCTTCCATCCCTGCGACAGCGACAATCGCATTGGCGGTCATGATGTCGTCGGAATGCGCCAGGAGCCTGTGTATCCCGGAGACGCCAGCGTCGAAGACCCTGACCACGTTGTTGCCCAGGCATTCGGCCGTGCGGGCGGCCTCTTCCGCGACCGGTATGTCGCTGGTGCCCGCAGTGATCACAAGGACCTTCCCGACCTTCTCGGGGAGCCCGGACCCGGCGACGGCGATCCTGCTGACGGGGTCGTATTCTAATTGTATATTGTCTGAGACCTCCGCCGCAGCCTCGGGGGAGATGCGGGTGATGATCACCGCCCCCTCCCCGTCGGACAGCATATGGCGCGCTATCTCCGATATCTGCTCCGGGGTCTTCCCGGCGCCGTAGATTATCTCGGGGACGCCCTGGCGTATCCCGCGGTGAAGGTCTATCTTCGCGAAGCCCAGGTCGTCGAACGGCTCCTTCTTCAGGGCGAGAAGTGCCTCGTCCACGCTTATCCGGCCGGCCGAGACCTTCTCCAGCAGCTCGCGCGTCTGCCTTCCGTCCATCTGCGCCTCGCGTATGCGGGGATCCCGAACGGGATCACTCGAAAATGTGCTTCTGCCTTTCCTTGGAGATGTTGAGAAGGACCTCGGCGATCTGCTGGGCCTCCTGCTCGGAGAGGCTGACCTCTTCGCAGAGCTCGTGGTACCTTGCGACGACCTCGCGCTCCTTCTGCTCGTCCCAATACCTCTGAGAGCTCTTCTTCTTGGCCTTCGCAAGCTCGTCCGCGATCTCCATGCGTGTGGCGATGAGATCGATGATCTGCTCGTCTATCGCCTCGATCTGCTCCCTCAGTTCGTCGGTGTTCGGCATGATTGCACCTATCGAGTCCATCGTAGCACACATAATAATTATTTCTATGAGAGCCGTCCGACGGCTCCGATTCCAAACATCTCGTATATGGATATGACAGGCGTTCTATCTACAAAAATATCGGCTCTATCTAGATGAATGTACATCAATGTTCGGTGAAAATAGACGTAAATAGGTTAATGTACAATAATGTTTATCAATGACCTCATAATACTATGGGCATGGACATACTCGGTAACGAGTTCTCGGGCTTCCCGTCGCAGGAGAAGGTAGCGGTCCTCCTCCTGGAGCAGGGGATCAGAGTGGAAGGCGGAAAGGCCTACTGCGGTTCTATCGTGCAGAGCGATTCAGCCATCGGCCGCGCATGCGGCGTCGACAGGAGAGTCGTGAGAGCGACCCTGGAGAGGATCTCCGCCACCCCTGCGCTGAACGACATCTTCTCGAAGCTCAGATGCACCCTGTCCATGATCGACCTGGCGCCCGAGATCGGGTGCTCGTCGGTGATCATCACTCCCACGGACTCCACCATGCCCGGCATCCTCGCCGATATCATGGATGTCCTGTACAAAGCAGGCCTGTCCGTCAGGCAGGCGATGGTTGACGACACCGGCGACAAGACCGCCGCCATCCTTGTAGTGGTCGTCTACGGGAAGATCCCCGCCGCGGTCATCCCCGAGCTGAAAGCCTGCCGGGGCGTGGCGAGCATAATGATAAAGTGAAGGGGCCGGAGGTCCCGGCGCCCTTCTTAGAGGTCATCTGACGACCTTGAGCTCGGATGTGTGGAGCACGCCCTTGGGGCATGCCGCCTCGCAGCGCCTGCAGGCAAGTCCGGCGCACCTGTCAGACTGGATCTCGGCACGGAACCCTGCCACCCCTTCCGGGACGATCTGCAGGGCCTTCTCCGGGCACTGCTTCATGCACTTCCTGCATCCGATGCATCCTTCGACCACGTCGGACAGCAGCGTGCCGCACTTGATTATCCTGACCTTGCACTTCTCCGTGTCCGGCAGGTCCCTGCGGGCCAGGCGCTCCACCTTGACCTGCGACGGGTCGGGGGCCTCTGGCAGCGTCTTGAGCCCGTAGATCTCCATCATGGGGTTGTACTGGTCCATGGGCATGCTGGAGCACCAGAGGGAGTACTCGATGGAGTACACGTTCTTGAAGAACTCCGAGGTGGCGAACATGCAGTGGGTGGCCCTGAGCTTCTTGGCGAACTCCGTCAGCTCCGGCATCCCGATCTCACCGAGGACGATCCTCCTCGCCATGGCGATGGATGTGTTCCCGAACTGGATGATGTGCCTGGCGCCGGGAGTGACCATCCCAACCTCCATGGCCTTCTTGGCGTTCACGTACAATCCGGACGCTCCGGACATGTACGCCTTTTGGACATCGTCGACCCACAGGCCGGCGGCATCGAACAATGTGAGGAACCCTGCGCGGAGCGCTCCGATGGCCTTACCAGCCTCCTCCACGTCCTTGGACGAGATGTCTATGCCGTCCTGGAGATGCAGCTTGCCGTCGTCGGTGAGGATCTTGGGGCTCTGGATGATGCCCGTGGACATCCCGTTGGCCAGGGCGGCGATCACGCCGGTGCCGGTGATCCCGACTGCCTTGCCGTGCATGGGGCCCTCTTCGACGACCTTCCCCGTGACCGGATCGATGACGTCTCCGGGCTGGGCCTCCATGGTGTCATCGAGGATATAGCATCTCCAGCCCTTGTCGGTCACTTCGACTTCGCTCAGCGCCCCGGGGGCGGCGAGCATCCCGCGCTCGATCTCCTGCCCTTCCAGAGCGGGGCCCGCAGCGGCGGACCCTGTGTACACCTGGCCGTCCACGACCAGGGCCATCTCGGCATTGGTCCCGTAATCGACGACGATGCAGGGCTCCTTCTCGTTGAGGATCTCCGTCATCATCATCATGGCTATCGCGTCGGCACCGATCTCGTGGGTGACCGCCGGAGGGATGAACAGCTTCGCGTTGGGAAGGTCCAGGCCGATGGAAGAGGCGTCGATGATGTCCCCGTTGCGCGGAGGCGACACGACTCCCAGCGATTCCAGCATGTTCTTGCCGGCGTAGGCCAGGTCCCTGATCTCGATGTTCTGGAAGAGGGACAGCTGGAAGGGGTTCCCGCAGACGGCTATGATCTCGACGGAGCCCAGGTCGATGCCCGTCTCCTTCAGCAGGTTGTTGGCAGCCTCCACCAGGAGGCCGTTGGCCACATCCTCCCCCGCCTTCATGGCGAAGTTGACGTGGTCGATCACGTTCATTCCGGGGATCGGGTGCCTCTCCGTCACAGCGGTGGCCACCGTCTCCTTGGTGTCCAGGTCCAGGGCCTGGCATCTCAGGCCGCTGGTACCGATGTCCAATGCTATCCCGTACCTCATCTCATCACTTCCTTGCTTTCACGGTGAATCCTGCGCTGTTGACTGCCATGACCGCGGCTCCGATCTCCAAGGGGTCGTGTATGATCGCCTTGGCCCTGCTGCGGCCCAGCTGGTCGTAGTAATGGGGGACTCCGGGGCTCGAGATGATCGAGCCCTCAGCGATGATCTCCCCGGGGATGATGAACGGCGCCGCGTTCAGAAGCAACGTGTGGGAGGAGATCGCCTTGGCGATGTCCTCCAGGGGCTTCGCTCCGATGGAGGACAGCCTCTCGGCCTTCTCTCTGATTATGTCCGTGACGGACACGTTGGCGCCCATCTCCTGGAGGAACTTGACTGCCCACGTTCCGACGTTGCCTGCTCCGATGACCAGAACGTCCTTCCCCTCGAGGCCTCCGGCGGCGTTCTTCAATGCGACGGAATATCCTTTGGCGGTGCCCCAGGAGTTGTCGGTGTATCTGCGCTCGTGGGTGTTGTAGGCGACGAACTTCCTGTCATCGGCCATCATCACGATATCGCACCCCTCGTCGATGCCCTGCGAAAAGCCCAGGACATCGGTGCCGTCGGTGACATGGCACTGCATGCCGAGCCTCTTCACGATCGCGTCGACGGATGCGGAGAAACCGCTGATTATCCCCATCCCCGATGTGATGGGCACGGCCACGGCCCTGAACTGCGACAGGTCGGTGTCATCCGGCAGGCCGGCGGCCTCCAGCGCGATGCCTTTCACGGTCTTCCCCGTGCTCTTCAGCAGCCTCTGGTCCAGGTCTATCTTGTCGTCGGGCACTCCCTCGATCAAATCCGGTGTCAATCTTGTCATATCAAACCACCTCCGGGGTGCCGTCGACGTATTCCGTCACGCCGCACTCCTTCTCGACCTTTTCGAGCACGGAGAGCCTCTTGGCCTCCGCCTCTTCCGGAGTCGTCCCGGAAACCATGAACGTCCCGTGCCATTCCCCGGCGCCGGGGGCGTAATCTGAGATATAACGGTCCGAGCCGAACAGCCCGGAGCCCATCTTCGGAGCCCGCACCTTCCCGAACTCCTTCTCGCCGGTGGTCCTCAGGACCCCGTCCTTGAAGTGCAGATGCCAGTAGATCCCCGAGCCTCCGGATGATCTCCTTCCCGCAAGGCTGCCGAGAGATGCGGTGACAAGCTCCTCCAGCAGGTTCACGCCGGTGGCGATGTATATCGCCGCGGGCGTCTGGCTGGGGATGCGCGCGTCGATCTCCAGGACCCTCAGGCCCTTGGGGGTGAGGATCGCCTCCACGTCCATCAGGGCGCGGAGCCCGATCGCCACGGCCACGTTCTCTCCGATCTCCCTGAACTGGGCATCGTCGGACTCGTCGAGGATATCGGGGAAGCAGCGGACCATCTTGCAGTCGTAGTTGGAATCGAGTACGACCTCGGTGGTCACATAGGACTTCGCCGAATCTCCAGACCCGATGACCTCTATGGAGACGCTCTTCCCGTGGACGAACTCCTGGATGACGGGCTTGTCGTTCAGCTTCCTGACGATCTCAAGGCCCTTGTCCACATCCTCCTGGGAGAACGCCACGGACACGCCGATGCTCCCGCTCTGGGAGGACGGCTTCACTATCACGGGGAACCCGCACTCGGGCCAATGCCCCGGAAGCGGCACGCCCACGGACTCCATTATATCGTTGGAGTCGCGCTTGGAGCAAGAGATGTCGTAAGCGTCCAGGTCGAAGAGGAACGGGATGTGGGAATCGGAAAGCACATCGTCCAGAAGCTCCAAGAGGTCCAGCTCCTCGCACGCCGGCAGCACCGCGTCGCAAGACGAGAATATCTCCAGCGCGGCGGAGACGTCCTTCAAAGGATCGAGCACATGGGGCTCGTCGCATATCGACAATGCAGGGGCTTCCGCCTTCCTGTCTATGACAACGGTCTCGTACCCGGCCTCATGCGCCAGGAACACCGCTTCCATGCCCTGCAGGGCACCGCCCACTACGCATAGTCTCATCCTACGCGCCTCCGGGCCTGTGAGAATCGAGGAACGAGACGTATTCGGAGCTCTCGGCCCTCCTGTACCCCAGAGAGTCGAGCATCTCGAACACGTGCTCCACAGAGCGGTTGCCGTTCTCGATGTCCAGCTCGTGCTGGGCCACGCCCGCCAGGTTCTTCGACGGCGGGATGATCGACGTTATGACGTTGGCACCAGCGTACAGCCGGGTCTTCAGGCCGGCTATGCCCTCCACGTCCAGGCTTGCGGGGATGAGCCTGTCCGGGAACAGGATCCTCATGACGGCGATGGCCTTCAGCTCGTCCATGGAACCCATGGCGACGTTGCCCTGCATGGGAGTCCCCTCCTGCGGGACGAACGTCATGGCGCGGATCTGCTGGCAGCCCAGGTTGCCCATCTTCAGGATGGTGTCGGCGCGGTCGCGCACATCCTCTCCGAGGCCGATCATCATGCCGTCCTCGGCCAGGAGCCCGGCCTCCATCGCCCAGACCTTCTGGTTCAGGCGGTCGTCGAAGCTCTGCTCTATGCGGAGCGACTCGAACAGCCGGCGGTTGTAGGTCTCCTGGTAGCAGGCATGCCAGTCGGCACCGGCCTCCCTTATCCTGGGGAACACTTCCTTCGGGAGCGCTCCAGGAGAGGACATTATGCTTATGCCCACCTGCTCGCGAACCTGGGAGATCATGTCGATCAGAAGCTTGTAGTCGTCCGCGTACATCGCGGGGTCCTCGCCCATGGTCAGGTCGGCCAGGTTGATGCCGGCGTCCTTCAGGCTGCCGGCGAGCTGCACGACCTCCTCGATGGGCTTCCTGTAACGCTCTATCTGCGAGTTGGACCTGCGGAAGTAGCAGAAGTTGCAGTTGTTCTTGCAGTAAGTGGAGAAATAGACGAACCCGTAGGTGAAGATCTTCTTGCCGAAAACGGCTTCCCTCGACCTGCGGGCGGCCTCGAACAGGAGCTCCAGCTCCTGAGGGTCGGTGACGGACATGAGCTCCGTCACATCATCCGTTCCCGTCACGGCACCTTTGCGTGCCCTGTCTATTATCTCTTCTATCATCCTATCAGCTTCAGAATCAGTCGATCTTGTACCCGTCCTGGTAAGTTATGCTCTTCCCGGTCTTCCTGACGCTGCTCTTCCCGTCGCGGAGCATCAGGAGCCTCTCCAGCCCGAAGCCTACTCCGGCCCAGGGCTCGTGGACATCGTGCGCGGGATCGAGGATGTGCGGGCCCACGGCTCCGGAAGCGACTTCCATCCCGTTGACCTCCACGTCGAGCGTTTCCACATAGACATCGGACTCCTCCCTGGTGAGGGTGTACTCCAGCCCGGCGGCGGTCATGACATCGTCGATGTAGGCCTTCAGGCACTCCGTGGGGTCTCCGGCGGGGCCCATGTCCACCAGGTTCATCATGGTGAACTCCTCGAGGTGGCGGGAGCTCTTGGACTCCTTCCTGAAGCAGGATCCCATCTCGAATATCTTGACGGGCCCGTCGGTGTGGTCCCTGAGCTTCCTCATGACGACGTAGAGGTTGGGGGCCAGCATGGGCCTGAGGCATCTCTTGTCGTCGATGAAGAACACCTGCTTGTACAGCGGGTGGTCGGGAGTGATGGTCATCTTGGCCAGTGCGGCATTGGAGATTATGATCGGCGTGCGGACCTCTATGAAACCCCTTGCGGTCAGCTTGGCGGCTATGGCGGCCTCCAGCTCCGACAGGTCGTGCCTGCGCGGATTGGCTATCAAGTCGCTTATGCCTGCGTCGTTCGCCGCCTTGGTCTTGGACATGAGCTTGGCGAACTGCCTGTCGCGCTCTTCGGCATCCGGATAGTCCATGTGGGAGTAGTCCTGGTCGCCGTACTCTATGAGGCGCTGTATCTGTGGGTCTGTGAATCCAACCATAATCTCAACCGATCGATGAATGGCGAAAGGCCGGGGTGTCGAACCCCGCTGGCTAGGTTTTAGAGACCCGCTGGT
>CAVKKO010000066.1:0-10380 GCA_963656905.1 Bacteroidaceae bacterium
CTCGTCATAGGTCCTGAAGTTGGTCTTCGTCAGATCGTCTCCCAAGAACACGCTGTACTTCAGATTCCGTATGTTCTTGCACATATGCTCCACGGAGCATAGGAAAGGCAGACCGTAGACCTCGCTGTCCATCACGGCATTGTCCTTGTCCCTGAGAACCCACCTCATCCCCGCAGGCGGGACATCCATCTTCCCGACAGCCTCATGCTTGCCCAGCAGCAACAGTGCGGCATTGGTCATCATGCCGTTCCGCCTGAGGTCCATCTTGTCGAGAAAGGTCTCATCGTCCCACGTTCCGCATTCTTCTGCGAGCGAAGGACGGTTCTGGATGAACTTCTTCCGGGCAAAGGCCAATGCATCGGGGTCGATGTCATCCATCGACGCGTCCTTGACGATCTTCGCGCTCCAGTCTGGAGCAGACTCGCCCATGATGCGCATGCGGTTGTAATCGCTGAGCGGCGCAAGGCTCTCTCCACGACGTTCGTATGCGAAGCCCTTGAACGATGTGGGCGAGCCGTTAACCGCCGGCGGTATCTCGAGGAGCACCACCCTGCGCCCGTCTATGGACCTCTCGTGGATCCCGATGAACGTCAGATCGCCCGATGTCTGCTCCCCGATGTACCTCTTGAGCTCGTTCTGGCTCTCGATCGTGTCCAGATAGCTGCTGTTCACGAACTCGCCGTCGTCACGGACCCCGAATATCAGCCAGGAGCTGTCTGCTGACAGCAGGTTCGCCTCGTTGGACAGTGCGGAGAAATACTTCCCGACATCATCTTTGCCAAGGGTCCTGCGGTCCTTGAACTCGATGATCTCGTCCTCATGAGCATCGATTATGATCCTTTTCAGCACAGAATCCACGGATTCCCTCATGAACATGCCATTCGATTCCGAGGATAAATAATTAGTCTAATTAATTATTCTCTGAATAATAATTAAATTAATCATTATTATAATTAAAATAATTAACTGAATTATTCAATGAAAACCAGAATCGATGCCTTTCGATCTGCATCGCAACGATGAAAGAAGATGAGGATAAAGAGGGTCAGCCCGGCCCTGCGGCCGGGCTAAGTGATTTGGATCTGTCCCGAAGGATCAGAGGGTCACGGGCGTGATGTGCACGTCCAGCGCCAGGTCCTTGGGGTCCATTCCCATGGCCAGCCCGTAGAGCTGGGACAGGTGGAGGACAGGGATGCTGTATCCCAGGTCCTTCTGGACTCCGTCGAACTGCAGGTGGCAGAACGGACAGACGTCGATGATGTACTGGGCACCGGAGGCCTTCATGTTCTCGAGGTTGGTCTCGGTGAACTTCTTGGAGATGTCTCCGAAGGCGGCCTTCAGACCTCCTCCTGCTCCGCAGCACAGCATCTTCTGCTTCCTGGGCATGCTCTTGGCGCCGGTGGCCTCGATCAGCTCGTCCAGGATGTGGGGGTCTTCGGGGTCGTCGACGCCCTTGATGTTGCTGGGCTTGAGGAAGTGGCATCCGTAGAATGCCGCGACCTGGTAGGACAGAGGGTTGGTGACCTTGGCCTTGATGTTCTCGATTCCGACTTCCCTGTAGAGGACCTCGGCGAAGTGGTAGACCTTGGTGGTGCCGTTGTAGTGCATGCCGATCTCGGCGAGCACTTTGTTGACCTCCTCGAGGAGCTCGGGGTCGTGGGCGAGCTCGTGAGCGGCATCGAACAGGGATCCGTAGCATCCGTTGCAGATGGTGACGATCGGGAGTCCCTGCTGCTCGGCCAGAGCGAGGTTCCTGGCGGCGGCTGCGAGCCAGGTCTTCTTGCTGAAGGCCCTGATGACTCCGGGGGCGGGGCAGCAGCTCGCGTCGGTCAGGTCGACAAGCTCGACTCCGAGGTGGGCGCAGACCTCCCTGGTGGATTTCTCGATTCCGGGGTATCTGAGGGGTGCGATGCATCCGAGGAAAAACGCGTACTTTGCCATTTCACTCACTCCTTTGTAATGTTGTCGAATCCGGTCAGGGTCAGGATCTTGTCCAGGTCGGCCTTGGCCTTCTCGTTGGCAAGGACGGTGGGCGGGACGCCGGGCAGTCCGAGCTGCTCCCTGAGAGCGGTGATCTTGTCCTGGACGGAGACGGTGTGTCCGTACTTGGCGAGGTTCCTGGCGGTGTTCTTGTGGTTCTCGAACATGTGGCCCTCGGCGACGGCGATGTTCCTCAGGGCGATGACGATGTCCACGACGGGGACCTGCCTGGGGCACCTCTCGACGCAAGTGTAGCAGGTGCTGCACTCCCAGAGCTCATCGCTGTTGATGATCTCCTCTTTCATTCCGAGCTGGGCCATCCTCATGAGCTTCCTGACCCTGTAGGAGGTCCTCCTTCCGGAGGGGCAGCCTGCCGTGCAGGTTCCGCACTGGAAGCACATCTTGACTTCCTCGCCGCCTGCTGCGGCGATCTCTTTTGCGAAATCGGGGTTGGGCGTAACCATATGTATCGAACGTTGTCACACATTGATGATATTTAATAGGGCTAGTAAGCCAGCATATGGTATTACCGTATAGGGTAATCCTAATATCAGGAGTATCTGGCCATGAGCGCCTTCACGACCCTGGAAATGCTCTTCGTCTCCTCCTTGTAGATGGCCGTGATGGCGTGCTTGAGCATTCCGGGATCCACCGCGCTCTTCAGCCTGAGGTTGCGCCTCGTGAGCATGAACTCGTCTATGAAGAAGCTCTTGTTGGAGCCCAGGAGCTCAGGGAGGGAGAATGTCTCGGAGTCTATGGTGTACTGCCTGTCTTCCGAGTCGAGGAACATGAATGCCACCCTCTGGGCGCCGTACCTGTACCTGATGAACGAAGGGCCGTTGTCCACAAGGACCATGCCCATGTAGCCGATCTCCTCCATCTCGAACTCCTCCGCATCGAAGAGGTAGAGCGGGTCGTCGATTATCGCAAGGTCGGCCCGGTCCTCCCTCATCATGCGGATGTTGTACTCGTCGTCGGAGATCACGATGTTCGTGTCCTTGATCTTCAGGGAAGATATCACGGACATGACAAGGTCCTCGGTGACCGGACTGCAGCAGACCGTGAAGCCCCTGTCGGTCTCGCAGCGGCGGTCCATGGACATGGCGAGCTCCGCTATCCTCTCGCCCTCTTCCGTGAGGACGGAGCCCGACGGTGTCGTCAGAAGGATGGGCGCCCCGGCAGCGTCCTCGATGGCGCGGATGTACTTGTGCACCACAGGAACTGATATCCCCATGGCCCTGGCGGCGGCGGTCTGGCTTCCGGCATCCCTGACGGCCAGGAGGGCCTCCAGCTGACGTGCGGTGATCGCCTTGCCGTTTATGACCTGGGAGTTCCTCACGGATATGTCCATGCTCGGACGGAGCGTTATCCTTGTAGATAATGCCTGCCGACATCCGCCCTTTATTATCCTAGGACCGCGCATTCACCCGCATGAACAGCGGGGAAGGACTGAAAGGCATAGTCGTCGTGGGGCTCGGCAGCCCCATCATGTGCGACGATGCCGTCGGGCTGAGGGTGTCGGAGTCCATAGAGAGAATGTGCCTGGAAGGAGTCGACTGCCGTCAGGAGGCCGTCGGCGGACTGGACATCCTTCCGGTCATCCACGGATACAGGTACGCAATAATCGTCGATGCCATCCAGACCGGCCAGTACGGCCCCGGCACGGTCCTGCTGTACAAGGAGTCGGACTTCGACGACGCGATCGCCCATGCTGCGACCCACGACGTGAACCTCCCCACCGCGATGAAGATAGGCCGTCAGATGGACCCTTCGATAATGCCCGAGGAGGTCAGGTTCGTGGCGATCGAGGTGCAGGACATCAAGACCGTCACGGAGACCATGACTCCTGAAGTGGAATCGTCGGTGGAGAGCGCCTGCAGGGCGGTGCTCCACCTCATGAAGGAGATCACAGGCTCAGAGCCGAGGCGTCGTACTTCCTGATCTCCCTGTTCCCTTTTCCGAGGACCACCGTGTTCAGGCGGTCCCCTCTGAGCAGGTCCTGCGCCACGCGCATGACGTCGTCCTCGGTGACGGCGTCGATCGCTGCCAGGCGCTCCTCCAGGGTCTGATGGCTCCCGTTGAGCATGTGGTTCACGCCGAGCCTGTACAGCCTGTTGGCGGTGGACTCCATGGAGCGCACGTTCGCTCCCTTGACCAGCCTCTTGGCCCTCTCCAGCTCCCCGGGCTCCAGCCCGTTCCTCACCAGATCGGATGTCACAGATGCGACTGTCTCCATAGCCTCGATCACGTTGGCGTCCGTGCAGGACATGTAGGTCGCAAGAGAAGAAGCGTCGCTGCACTGGGAGACGGTGGTGTAGATCGAGTAGACAAGGGCCTTCTTCTCCCTGACCTCCTGGAACAGCCTGGAGCTGGTCCCCATCCCCATGACCGCGCCCAGCATCGTGGCGGCGGTCCTGTCCTTGTGGTCGGAGCCGTATGCGGGGAACCCCATGGCCACCTGGCAGTGGTCGGCGTCCCCTTTGACGAACCTGTAATCGGACTTCGGCGTCGCGGGCGGGCTGCGGGGGTTCCTCTTCCCGCCGGCCATGCCGTCGAAGGCCTCCTCCGCCCAGGCGACGGTCTCGTCCAGGTCCGCCCTTCCCGCAGCGTACACCGCGATGTTAGGGATCCGGTACCTGTCCTCGTAGTAGGCGCGGAGGTCCTCATGGGTGAGCTTCTCGACGGTCTTCTCGTCCCCGCCCTCGTCCTGCTCCAGAGGATGGCCCCTCCACAGCGCGGACTCGAACAGGTCGCGGATGTAGCTGTCCGGCTCGTTGCGGATCATGCTCAGCTCCTGGAGGACGATCTTCTTCTCGAGCTCGGTGTCCTTCTCGTTGATGAGCGGGTTGGCGAAGATGTCCCCGACTATGCCCTTGGCGATATCGGCGGTCTCCTCGATTGTTATCCCGTAGAATGCAGTCATCTCCCTGCCGGTGAAGGCGTTGAGCTCTCCTCCGGCGCCCTCGATCTCCTTCGCCATCTGGTAGGAGTCCTTGGACGTCGTCTCCCTGAACACTGTGTGCTCCAGGAGGTGGGATATCCCGAAGATCCCCTCATGCTCGTCCCTGGACCCGGTCGCTGCGGCGACCATGAACGCGGCGCTGCGGCTGCCCGGGATGTCCTCCACGAGAACCGGTATCCCGGCGGATGTGCTGGCTGTGAAGATTGATGACCCGTTCATAGGCAGTCGAACCGTGGACCTTCTTATAAACATGAGCCTGGAAGCAGCATATGCGTTTGCAGAAAGGCCTGGAACACAGAAATGGGAATGAACTTCTTAATATACTTGACGGACAATCCGGTCATATATGCCTGTCAAGACGATGAAGTACGCGGACCTGGGCCTGGAAGAGCCTATTGCCGTGATCGGGTTCCCGAGCATCGGCCTGGTGAGCTCCATCATGGCGAACCACTACGTGTCCCAGCTGGGGATGGAGCCCGTGGCCGGGCTGTCGTCTCCGAGCATGCCCCCGTACTGCCTCGTGCAGAATGGCAAGGCATACCCTCCCGTGAGGCTCTACGGACGGAAGCACACCGCCAAGAGGGGCAGGGATGCCATCGTCTGCCTCTCGGAATACGCACCCAAGCCGGAGGACTGCTACGAGGTCGTCGAGGCCGTGCTGTCGTACCTCAGGTACAGCGGAGTGAAAGAGGTGGTCTGCCTGGACGGCATCGGCAGGACCAGCGACTCCGATGTCCCCTTGGCATGCGGATCGGACGATGGAGCCGCCAGGATGGTGAAGAAGTCCAAGTTCAGGGTCATGGAGTCCGGCATGATCAAGGGCACCACAGGCGTGATGCTCTATGAAGCTCCCGGCTTCGGCATGTCCGTGGCCGCTCTCCTGGCTCCCGCCAACCCGACGCTCCCGGACCCGGGATCCGCCGCCGTGTTCATACCTGCGGTCGCGTCAATAGTCCCGGGACTGAAGGTCAGCCCCAAGATCCTCATGGAGGAGGATGCCGAGATCAAGAGGCACATGGAGAACGTCAATGCCGGCCCCGACCCCTCGGAATCCGCGGGATTCTACGGATGAACAGAAATATGCGTAAGCCCTGGGCCGCAACATGGAACTCGTCCCTTCGAAATTCTTCATAACCCGCAGCTCCGCTGTCAGCGAGGTCTCCGACCTCAACGCGTTCGACAAAGCCCTGATATCCGCAGGGATAGGGGAGCAGAACCTGGTCTCCGTGTCGTCGGTCATCCCGGTGGGCGCGGAGAGGATCGAAATCTGCGAGATGCCCATGGGCGCCGTGACCCACTGCGTCCTGGCCCAGATGAGGGGGACGGAAGGGGAGACCATCGCCGCGGGCATCGCATACGCGTACAGGAAGGACGGGAAGGGAGGATACGTCGCAGAGGGCCACATCCACGGCTCCGCCGACTCTCTGAAGGAGATCCTCACCTGGAAGATGGACGAGATGTCCCGCATCCGCGGGGTGGAGTTCGAGCAGATCGAGTTCGTCGCAGAGGAGCTGGAAATCCCCCTGGACAACTACGGCTGCTGCATCGCGGCCCTCGTTTTCACGGAGTACCGCTGATGTACGGTTTGGTCCAATGCGGCGTGTGCCGCAGGCCCAGGGTCGTGGACCTGTCGAAGAAGGAATCGTCCTGCCCCTACTGCAGCTGCGTCCAGGAGGCATCGTCCCTGAGATGCGTGTTCAAGTCGGAGGACCAGGATGCCGTCAGGGAGGCGCTGTCCCAGGCCACAGGCTTCGTCCCGCCGGACATGGCGAAGAAGAAGGAGAAGATCGCAGAAGCGGATCCGTATTCCACCATGGTCTACAGATACGAGCACTGCTCCGACCTTGACGAGAAGATGTGCATCCTCGCAGAGGGCCTCACGGCCATAAAGGGGACGTTCACTCTGGACGATGTCAGGGAGATTGCGGGCGACCGCGCGGAGAAGATGGTCTCGGCCATGCTGGACCGTTGCATCATCTCCGAGGTCAGGATCGGCCGCTACCGCGCCTGACACCTTCTTTCTTTCCCGAAGGCTCACTTGGGGATGTCATCCCTGCGCTTGCCTTCCATCCTGAGCACTTCGCGCACGACGGAGGGCAGCTGCTTCACCATAGTGCGGCCGTAGACCATCACTGCGAACAGCACGGCGACGACTGCGCTCAGGTAGTAGACGATGCTGCCTCCGATCTCCCCACCGTGGAGCATCACGGTCAGGAGGATGTTGTACACGATCAGCGGGATGGCCGCCTGAAGGGCGAACTCCATGACCCTGTGCCTTGCGATGCCTTCTCCGACGTTGGTCCCGGCGGAGCCGAGAATCATGGACATGGTCACGGATATCACGACCAGGATCATCACCGAGGCGTCGACGGTGTCGATGCTAGAGGCGGTGACGAAGCATATGCCTGTGGACATGCCGCAGGACATCCCCAGCCCCAATGCGTAGCCGTAGAACACGGAATCGGACTTCCCGCGGAACCTCTTGAGGTTCATCACGACGACCATCGCCATGGACTCCACCACGGCCATCAGCACCATCAGCACGATATTGGTCGCGAAGCCCAGCGCCACCATCGCGAAGAACAGGATGGAGCCTGCCACCATTCCGACCACCAGCATCGAGAAGAAAGTGGGGTCGGAGAAGAACGGCTGCTCCACGCGCGGGTAGGTGTAGTTGCGGACTCCCAGGAACATGAGCGCCAGTGCGGGCCCTATCCCGAGGATCATCGCCAGGCCTAGAATCCAATCCATGAATGCACGAAACACGCGCAGGCTTTAATGGTTGCGAGGCCTGCTCCCGGGAACCGAATCCATCAGCTTGTCGTAGTAGTGGACGACCATGCAAGACTTCTCGCATCTCCCGCAGGATGTGCATCTTGCCGGATCGACCCTCATCCCGCCCTGGATGCGGATGGCCTTGCGGGGACATCCTTCGGCGCATATCCCGCATTCGGTGCACATCATCGCCCTTATCAGCGCTTTCACGGCCTTCTCGAACACCATCTTCGCGTTCCTCTCGTCGGGGGCATTGACCGAAACCTGCCCTCCGCCGAAGAGCCTGGCCCTTCCGACGGGCAACCTCAGCAAGGCGATCTCGTACTCGTCCGAATATCTGGTGTCGCCGACTGTCCTGAGAGCATCGGCGGTGTACGAGAAATCCCTCGTCCTGGGAACCGTGACGATCGCCTCCACGGAATACCCTCCCGCAGCGCAGGGGGATGCTCCCTTGAGCATCTTCATCGACGGTCCCGCAGCAGACTTCGGGCGCAGGTCGATGCCCATCTCGTCGGCGATCTGGACCATCTTGGGCGGGAGGGACTTCCATCTCCAGAAGCTCAGGTCCGCGTACTCGGGTGGCAGCCCGCGGGACTCGGCATAGGAATGCAGATGGCCCTCCCATCTGGAATACAGCTCGGGATGGATCCTGCCTGTGTTCCTCCACTCGCTGGTCAGGCAGGACGGGCACAGGTAGCACCCGATCCTCTCGAAGTCACGGTCGTAGAGGGGGTTGTACTCCAGGCCGAACAGCAGGATGTAACCCCAGACCTCGGCAGAGCACCAGTCGCGGATCGGGTTCAGGTTGACCTGGTTGGGGACGAAGGGGTTCTTCGTGACCAGCCCGATCTCCGACCGTGCGAAGGACTCAAGCTTCCTGTTGCCCTCCACGGTTATGGTCCCTTTCGGGAAATCACGGGAGATCGTCTCGGTCATGGGTCCGAGCTTGCAGACCTTGCAGCACCACCGGAAGTCCTTGGCGGGAGGCCCGAACGTATCGACGTTCTCCCAGAAGCCCTCGTTGCCGTGGGCTACATGGATCCTGTTGCCGTGGGCCTCCGCGAAACTGCGGACGTACTCGGTGGACTCCGGGAACTCCAGGCCCGTGTCTATGTAGAGCAGGTCGGGGGACTCGGCCACCCTCGACGCCAATCCGTAGGCGACCAGGGAGTCCTTCCCTCCGGAGAACGAGACCGTGACCGGGAGGCCCTTCGTGTTCCTCTCTCCGAGGAACCGCTTCATCTCCTTCACCGCGCGCCTCGATATGCGGACGATGTGGTCGCGGTTGGCCTCCACGAAGACGTCCAGGTCCGCGTCCGCAATGGGATGCTTCTCGGCCGGGGCGTTCAGGTCCCTGATCTTCACCGCGCGCTCCGCCTCCTTCAGAGAATCGGATGATGCCAATGCGGTGCCGGGTCCGACCTTCTGCCCCTTCCTGAGGATCAACGGGTCGCCCTCTTCGAACCGTCCCGTATATTCAATTATATTAGAGCCGGGAACAGTCTTGCCCTTGAGGTGGCCGGACATGCCCCCGAAGCGGACCGTGTTCTTGGTGGCGTACGGCTCGAGCATCTCCGCCCCGGCCTGCCTCAGGTCCAGGACCATGCGGTCCTTCCTGAGGTCGAACCTTATCGCAGCGATCACGGCACCGTCGGCAATGACCTCGTCGTTCCGGTCCTCGCCCGGGATCTTGTTGAGGAACAGGACCTTGCCCTCGAGAGGCCGGGACGTGCCGAACGCCTCCCTGAAGAGGCCCAAGACCATCCCGATGCTGTCGCCCATGCAGGGACGTATGTCCCCCGGGCTGTTGATCTGGAAGATGCGCCCCTCGGAGCCGCAGCGCGAACAGGAACCCCCTAATAGAAGGGTCCCGCAGCTGTCGCACCACCTGCATTGCTCCTTCCCGTGGGCAGCGTTCTTCTGAACCATTCGAACCGTTCTGCACGATTATGGTCCACCTTTATAACCATGAGCAACATGCAAGGCCCCATGCAAGACAACGACGGCCTGACCCGCGTGAACCCCGGGTTCGGAAAGCCCAAGTTCAGCCGCACCGAGGTCAGGGACATAATCATCTCGATCCTGGTACTGTCCGTGGCGTTCACGATCCTCTACAGGACAGGCTTCGCCATGAACTACTTCAGGTACCACACCGGCTCCGAGACCGCCGCTTACCTGGGGCTGTTCGGCCTCAGCGTGGTCCTGGTCGTCCTCAGCTTCATGCTCCACGAGCTGGGCCACAAGCTGGTCGCCCAGAAGGCGGGGCTGTGGTCCGAGTACCGCATGTTCCCCATGGGGCTGGCCATCACCCTCATCACGTCGATGATCGGGTTCCTGTTCGCTGCTCCCGGCGCGGTGTACATCGCGGGGAACATGGACCAGAAGACCAACGGGAAGGTCAGCGTCGCAGGCCCTGCGGTCAACATCGCCCTGGCAGCGGTTGGAATAATCGGGACCGTGATGTTCAACGAGACATCGATCCTGGTGCCGTTTTTCCTGCTGGCGATGCTCAACTCGTTCCTGGCCGTGTTCAACCTGCTGCCCATCGCCCCTCTGGACGGATCCAAGATCATGAAATGGAACATCATCATCTGGGCATGCATGATCGCCGTCGCGGCGGTAGAACTCGTGACCATCTGGACGATGGACGGGCTGTACTGGGC
>CAVKKO010000067.1:0-10326 GCA_963656905.1 Bacteroidaceae bacterium
AGATGAGAAGCCGTGACATGCATCGGCGATTGCGGACATGTTTGATATCGTTTTTTGATTGTGACCGTCGGAACAGGCCTGATTCTAAGTTTTATAGTGCTATAATGTCACGCTTCGGTTATAATCTCCGAAGCCGAGAGCATCTCATGAGCGATATGACGCAGTCAGAGATGATAGTCGTGTTCCTGAACAAGTACAGGGACGTGAACCTGAACTCCAGGTTCGCGGTCCCCTATGAGATCACGCAGAACGGGATCGGAGAGGCCCTCGGCATCTCCAGATCCCACGTGTCGGTGCTCCTGGGAAAGCTGGAGCGCGACGGGATGGTGCACGGGTCCAGAGCATACGTGAGGTTCGCACCCTCCGGATCCAACTACAGGAAGGTGTACTACCTGACGTCCATCGGCGAGAGGATGTGCAGGGAGATCCTGGAGAGAGAAGGCGTGTCCGAGAGGGACGCCCAGGACGTGCTGGTACCGATGAACATCAACCACTGCAGGCCCGATGCCTTCGACGCCCTCCCGCAGGAGGACAGGGACCTGCTGGGGGCGCTGATGGTCATGAAGGTTCCCATGCCCTGCAGCCAGCTCCCCATGGGCCGCAAGCACCCGCTCCTGCCTGTCGATGTCAAGGGGTTCGTGAGCATCCATCCGAAGGTCCGCCGCATCTACCTGGACAGGGCATCGAAGGTGGAGACCGTCAGATGGCATGCGCTGGCCGCCGACCTGTGCGTCCTGGCAGGCGGAAGCACCGTCGAGAGGCTGTCCCACCTCTACAACGGGAACAGGAAGAAGGAAGCGACCAAGCTGGCGCTCTGCGACCCGTACACCATAATGGACAAGCCCACGAGGGAGGCCGCCAGGATCCTGGACGAGCTGGACATGGACACCGAAGACAACCCCTTGGCCTGGATCGCATCGCTGTGCGCCATCAGGTCCGGCCTGCTGGACGTGGCCAAGAGGTCCATGAGGCGCGCGGAAGCCGACAAGAGGGCATGGCTGGAATGCGAGCTGCTGCTGGCCGAAGGCAACAAGGACATGGCTCTGGACAAGGCTCTGGACGAGTACGACGGCTCAGCCTGGATGGCTATGGCACTCGGGAAGTGCATGGCATCGAACAGCAGGCACTCCGAAGCGGTGGTGTTCCTTCGCAAGGCCCGCAGGTGCATGGTGGACAGCGGATGCCTGTTCAGGCTGGACGAGGAGCTGATATGGGAGGCGGACTGCTACCTCGCCATGGGGAACAGGGAAGCGGCCGCGAAGCTTATGGAGTCGGCCGCCTGCGCGGTCATGGACGACCGCGCGGGCAGGCTCCTTATGAGAAGGGCGAGGGTCCTCGCCTCAGAGGACCTGGTTTGTCTTCAGGGTGTCCATGTCTGAGATGTACAGGTCCCTGATGTCCTTGATGTTCCACTTCAGCATGGCGAGCCTCTCGAAGCCGAACCCCCATGCGAGGACAGGGTACTTGACTCCGAAGGGCGCGACGACCTCGGGCCTGAATATGCCCGCTCCGCCGAGCTCCATCCATTTGCCGTTGAAGAAGACCTCCAGCTCGAGAGAGGGCTCGGTGTACGGGAAGTAAGCAGGCCTGATGCGGATCTGGTCGAACCCCATCTTGGCGTAGAACTCGCGGATGATCGAGATCAGCATGTCGAAGTTGGCGTTCTCGTCGATGATGATGCCCTCGATCTGGGTGAACTCCGGCAGATGGGTGGAGTCGATGGACTCCTTCCTGAAGATCCTGGAGATAGAGAACGCCTTCTGGGGCGCGTCGGGGTGCTCCGCGATGTACTTGATGCTGCTGACGGTGCTGTGCGTCCTGAGGAGAGCGGCCTCGGCCCTCTCCCTGGACCAGGTGCCTCCCCATCCGGTGGACCCTGTGTCCCCTCCGTTCTCGTGGATGTTGCGTATCGTGTCGACCAGAGACTCGTCGTCGATGTGGATAGATGCGGGCCTCTCCAGGTAGAACGTGTCCTGCAGGTCCCTTGCGGGGTGGTCCTGGGGCGTGAACAGCACATCCAGGTTCCAGAACGCGGGCTGGACGTACTCGGAGGACATCTCCGTGAAGCCCATGTCCAGGAAAAGCCTCCTGACCTGGGAGCTGAGCCTGGAGAGCATGTGCTTCTTGGCAGCGTAAACGGAAGGCGCGAAGGTCTGGATGTCGTACTTCCTGAACTCCGCGTCGCGCCACTCTCCGCTCTGGATTATACGGTCGGTGACGTCGGTGATCTGAGGCTTCAGCTCTATGCCGGATGCAGCCGCCTCCTCTCCGAGAGGGGTCAGCTCCACGCTGCGCTCGGTGACGATCTTATCGGCGACCATGCCCTGACGGCCCTTCAGGTCCTTGATCAGGCCCTTGTCGGCCTCTGCCTCGGGAAGGGGAGCGTCAGCCATCCGGGCCAGGAGCTCCTCGTCGGGCATGCGGACATCTTTCAGCGATCTCCCTTTGTCGGTGAGAACCAGGACCTTGGACTCCCCGTCCTTGACGATGTCCGCCAGTCCCTTCCTCTTCAACCATCCGACGGCGACCTTGTCCATTCCTCCGGACATCTTCTCGGCCAGCTCGTCCATGCCCATGCGGCCGCCGTTGGCCGAAATCAGGTCCACTGCGGTCCTCTCGGGCAGGCCGTTCTCGATGACGCTCCTGTCGCCGATGACGAAGAACTTCTCGGTCGTTTCGGTGATCTTCGCCAGGCCCTTGGACTCCAGCCAGGATGCCGCGCCCATGACCTCGACCTCGAGGGAGAACCCTCCCTCAGCGATGATGCTGCCGACCGTCACGGGGCCCTTTGCCCCGCCGAGAGCGATCAGGAGCCTCTTCTCGTTGTAGCTCAATCCTTCAAGAATTTCCTTGTCGACCATGAAATCACCATTCGAAACCGTCGTAGGCCATGTCCGCGATGACGTCCTTGGCCTTCTCCCTCTTGTCCTGGTGCTCCTCCAGGAACACGTTTATCTTCTGCGTGAGGCACATCTTGCACTCCCCGCAGAGGATCTCTCCCTTCCTGCACTTGTCGGCGAGCTCGTTGATCTTCTCGTCGTCGTGCTCGAAGAGGAAGTAGTTGTACTTGAAAACGGAGCAGACCTCGGGGTTCCCGCCCTTGGCCCTCTGCTCCTCCACCGAGACGCACCCTCCGGTGAACGCCCTTCCGACCTTCTTCTTGACCGTCTTGGGCGTGTCGGTGGTGAATATGGTGGCATCGGCATCGGACGAGGACATCTTGTCCCCTCCGGAGAGCCCGGGGCACATCTTGCAGTAGATGAGCGAGGGCTTGGGGAAGCCCAGGCCGGGGGCCACATCCCTGGTTATCCTGAAGTGGGGGTCCTGGTCGATCCCGCAGGGGATGAGCACCGGAACGGTCTCTCCGGAGTCGATGGAGGGCAGGAAAGCAGGCACAGACTGCATCGTTGTGTAGAATATCGACCCGATGTTGGTGGAGTTGTCGAACCCGAAGACGGCTTTGGCAGTAGAGAAGGTGACCTTCTTGGACACCCTCAACGCCACGGGGTACAGCTTGTCCACGTTCTTCGTGTTCACTATGATGCGCGTCTTCTTCGGGTCGAAGCCGAGGGCGATGAAATCAAGCGCGTTCTCGTAGGCCATGCTCCCGGTCTCCTCCAGGGTCAGGTCCTTGAACAGGAACTTCTCGTCATCGGTCATCTGGAAGAGCATCTCCGTGCCGAAGGTGTCCTGCACCCATTTGTTGAAGATCCAGGGCATGATGTGCCCCAGGTGCGTGCTCCCGGAGGGGCCCCTTCCCGTGTAGAGAGCGAAGCGCTTCCCTTTGTCGTATCCGTCGAGCAGCGGTATGAGGTCCCTGTGCGAATAGAAGATCCCGCGCCTGAGCATGTAGTGGAGCTCGCCGTATCCCGAGAGCCTCTCGAGGAGGGCGTCATCTATCGGCGTTGTGCCGAACTTCTCTTGGAGGAGGTCGTAGTCTATGTTCCCCGTGACCTCCCACGGCGTGACCTTGAATTCTTCGGGCATGTTACCTCTGAGTCATCCGTAAGCATGACTGCTCTTTAACCTAACGCGCGCGCATGTGCGCACGTGTCGGAAACAATAATAAAACGGCTGATGCTAGCCTGCCTTCATGTGGAAGATTCTCGGAGAGGATGCGATATACATCGACATCCCCCAGGTATGGAAGAGGCGCATGCTCGCTCTGGCCAAGGACCTCGAGGAGGACAAGGCGAAAGAGGCCAAGTTCGAGGAGATCGTGGAGCCTGCAGAGGTCACATACATGCTCAACGGCTCGACGGAGGAGCACACGTTCTTCATCAGGATCCCCGACGAGGTCACGCCCGAGGACATCCAGGTCCTGGCCGATGTG
Source organism: Bacteroidaceae bacterium (assembly GCA_963656905.1). Taxonomy (GTDB): domain Archaea; phylum Thermoplasmatota; class Thermoplasmata; order Methanomassiliicoccales; family Methanomethylophilaceae; genus Methanoprimaticola. The sequence goes on from CAVKKO010000067.1 coordinate 4,334, forward strand.
GCTCTCGATATCCTCAGGAAGACCGACGTCCCCTGCATCAGCGTGGAGGACAAGGTCCAGAGGTACCAGGTCATCATCACCAACTGGCACGAGCCCGAGATCATCGGCCTGAACAAGACTCCCGGCATGTCGTCCGGAGAGGTTTTCAAACCCATCATCCAGGGCCTCGACGGTCCCGGAAAGCTCAACGCGGCTTTCAACGACAAGTACATGTGAGCGGCGAGGGCCCGCGAGGGCCCGACCCGCATCACTCGCGGTCGCGGCGGGACGGCGTGCCCGGCACACCGTCGGACAATGACGGCGGGCTCATGATATCGAGCTCGCAGTAGAGCGACACCTTCCTGCAGGAGCCCCAGTCCTCCGAGACCTTGGCGACGACATCTGGCTCATGGCCTATGTAGTAGAACAGCGAGGCTATGACGGTCATCAGAGCCGAGATGGCCATGCAGAGGACGATGTTAAGCAGCTCGCCTTCGCCGTAGTCGGAGAACACGAGCACGATGAGGAACATCAGCGCCATGACGATGGAGAACTTCACTGCGGTCCCTTTAAGCCCCTGGTACAGGGACATGTCCCCGGACCTGGTGCCGACCCTCACGTTGAGGGAGCGGTAGATCGCAGGCACTAGCGCCACGGACACGGGATACAGCATAAGGGCTATCAGCGCGGAAAGGTGCCCCATGCCGCTCCCGCCCAGATGCGGCGATATGAGGATGACGACCCAGATCAGCATGGAGACGGGGAGCGCCAGGATGACGGTGCCGACCATGTCCTTCCATGGGATGCTGTGCCTGACGATGCTGTGATCGGACTCGATGTCCCTGGTATCGATGCCTTCGGGTATCCCGAACAGCGAACGGACCATCGTCTGGAGGCCTTTGCTCTCCGATGCCGATGATGACAGGAAAGCAACGGGCTTGAGGAACACCCTGCACTGCGCGGCAGAGGCCATGGTGGCCAATCCTTCCGCGCCCATGGTGAGGCACAGGACGATCAATCCCGCCGGGACCGATACGACGCATACGACGATCGTGAGGACCACCGATATCAGCAGCGAGATCCAATGCCTGTCCAGCACCATGTACAATGCGCCCAGCGCCGTGAACGGGACCGACAGGGCGCAGATGCACGAGTAAGAGGGCACATCGACGAGCATCAGAACGGCGAACAGAGCGATCGCTACGAGCAGGGATGCGGGAAGGAACCTGCGGGTTATGAACTCCGGGCTGAGCAACCCGGTCCTGAGAGAATCCAAGGACGGTTTCATTCCTTCTCCATCCATACTTCCAATTGAACCTTGGCCTTGTCGCCCGGGTACACGCCTAGAAGCATGCCCATGCTCCTGAGCTTCTCTGTCGGGTACGGGCCCATGACAGAATCGCGGACGCCTCCCTTGTGCCCCAGGGCCATGCCCTTGTCGTTGGCGATGACCACGTCCACGGGAAAATCCGACACCACATGGGCGTACATCATGCGCTTGGGCTTCACATCGAGAGGGATGGTGACCACGTTGCGGTATCCGCCGTCGACGGAAAGGTCCAGGTCTCCGACGGAAACGGTCTCGGGGCCGTACAGCTGCTCCCTCTTCTCGAACAATGACATTAAGAAGCCTCGGTCCGCGATGGGAATCGGGATATAATATATCATTCCAGGAAGCTGGGCTCCGAACGGAGCTCTTCCAGGTCGGTGGAGTACTTCCACATCCTGGGATAATGGCCCGGATCCATGAGCACGCGCGTGGTCTTGACAGCGACCCCGTGCTTGGAATCCATTACCTTCTGTGTGGACATCGCCATCCTGCCGAGAGCTATGAGCTCTCCGCGGGCGGTCATCATGGCGACAAGGGCGTTCTTCCTGATGTCCTCGTCGATCATGTGCACGCCGATGACATTCAGGTCCGCGCCGTGACAGACCGCATCCACCGCAGTAGCCTTCACGACAACCTTGGGCAACGGCTCCACCAGGACCTCCATGGGAAGGATGAAGCTCCTGAGCCATTCTCCCCTGCCGTTCTGCTGCCAGAACACATAGGCGTCGCGGATGTCCTGCAGAGTGCGGGCACGGGACTCGTCCATCTTGCCGGAACGGGTGCGCCTGAGCTCCGTCATGTTGGCTCCGCATCCCAGCAGGTCGCCGATGTCGGTGCACAGGGTGCGCACATATGTCCCGGCATCGCAATGGATCCTGAACAGCACATCGCGACCGTCGATGTCGAGCACTTCCAGCTCATGGATCGTCCTTATCCTGACCTGCCTCTTGACAGCGGAACGAACCGGAGGGAGCTGGTAGATCTTCCCGACGAAGCGGGACATGACCTCTCTGACACGGGCTTCGGGACGGTCGGCGTGGAGCTTCATCAGGCAGATGTACTCCTTGTCCGAAGAAAGGACGACGTCGGTCAGGCGGACGGCTTTCCCCAGAGTGACCGGCAGGACTCCGCTGACATAAGGGTCCAATGTGCCGCCGTGGCCCACCTTCTCGCACTTCAGCGCGTCACGCACCCATGCGGTCGCCTGGTGGGATGTGGGGCCCGAAGGCTTGTCCAGAATTATCACGCCGCCTGCAAGGAGCTCTCCGAGGGTACGGTCAGAGGGCCTGCAGCCCCACTTGTCGGGAATCGCATCAGGATCTTTGACAAGCATCCCACTCACGCACCTTCTCGAGGATGAGATCGAGCACCTGGTCGGGCGTCATGTCGTCGGTGTTTATCACGAGGTCGTAGACGCTGCAGTCGCTGATGTCGATGCCGTAGTACTTCATGTACCTCTTGGCCTCGGACTTCTGGCGCTCCACGGTCTTGGCGGTGGCCTCCTCGAGAGACTCGCCCTCGCGGACGCCGACCCTGGCCATGCGGACCTCGGGGCTCGCATCAAGAAGGATCCTGAACGCGGGTATGGCGTTGCGCGACAGCATGTAGGCAGACAGCCTGGATTCAAGGATGATATCGGGGTTGGCCCTGGCGATCTCCAGGATCCTGCTGTCGATCATGCGGTCGATGGAGGGGTCGTTCTCGGCGATGGCGCCGAGCTCCCCCAAGGTAAGGTTTTTCTCTGCAGCAAGCTCGCGGAATATCTTTCCGAAGACCACCGCATTGAGGCCAAGGGCCTCGGACAGCTTGCTGCAGGCGGTCGTCTTTCCCGAGCCGGGCGGACCGCTGATGGTTATTCTCATTCAATCTCAGCTCTCTTAACTTCGAGGTCGAGCTCTCTGAGGTGCTTCTTCAGGAAGTAGAACCTCAGCAGCCTGTTCTCGATCTGCCCGATAGGCATGCTCACCATGGTGTAGATGATGATCCACGCAGGGAAGAATCCCATCAGGTAGGTGTTCAAATCGAAGCTCTCGGCCCACGGGATGTGGGCGGTTGCAAACCCCTCGGCGAAGTACGATCCTCCGCCGGCGCTCTCAGGATTGATGAAGAACCAGACCCATGCGTACACGGGCAGCAGGACGATCATGCTGATGGGCATGACCTTCATCTGCTGGGTGCTGGCCTCCATGGACATCGCCATGATCTGAGGCTGCATCTCCTGGAGCTTCTTCATCTTGAACAGGTTGTTCTCGATCCTGGCCTGACGGAACTCCTTGTTGAAATCGCTCTGGATCTGCTGATTCTTAGCTATCTTGATAGGGTCGGACATCAGGCTCCTGACCACCGTGCTCACGGTGATCATGATCAGACCTGCGATCACAAGGGTCACGACAGGGTACTGCCCGTCGAACGCGATGAACTTGAACACCACGTCGAGGGCAGACCCTATCTGGGCCCTGAAGGTCATGACGATCATCATGACCATCATGACCGCCAGCATGCCGAACATTGTCTTGCTCGACATGGGAGGCGCCTGCTGCTGCATCTGCTGCATGCTCTGCGGGCTTCCGGGATTTGGCATCCTTCATCACTCCGATCCGAAGAATCCTCTCATCACAGGGTTCATCTCCATCATCTGCTCGCGGCCCATGGCCTCGTAGAAGTGGATGATGATACCGACGCACAGGAGCACTCCGGTTCCGCTGGCGTTTCCGGTGGTTCCGACGCAGTCCGCGAAGGCTGCGAGCGCTCCGACCATCGCTCCCGACATGATCGTGATGGTTGGGATATACCTCTCCAGGACACGCTTCAGGACACGGGGGTCGCGACGGAATCCGGGGATCTGCATTCCGCTCCTCTGGATCTGGTTCGCGACCGATTCCGGCCCGAGGTTCGTGGTCTCGACCCAGAACTTGGCGAACAGGATCGAACCCATGACCATCACCGTGAAGTAGATGCAGATATGCGCGAGGTTCTGGATGGCGTTATGGCCGTTGCCGTACGTCGTGGGGTCCAGGATCGGCATCAGCCAACCCACGATCCCCTGAGGTGCGGACAGGTACCATGCGATACCTCCGGCAGCGTATGTTGAGCCGTCCTCGAAGTATCCGATGTACTCGTTGCCTCCCAGCACGGGTATGCCGCTGAGGAAGCTGTTGCTGTAGAACAGCAGCGTCACCATGCTCACGATGGCAAGCAGGGACGACATCAGGATGACAGGGATGTTGCTCGCGTACATCAGCTTGATCGGGTATCTGCCCCTTGCTCCCCTGGCATTGCCGTGGGACAAGGGCAGCTCGATCCTCGTGGATTCCAGATATGCGACCACGAAGAAGATGACCAGCGTACCGATCAACGCAATCACCGGATTGGATCCTCCGATGAACAGCGCCTCGTATCCGCCGTTCGCCATCTCCTGCGGGGAGAGCGTGAACACGTAATAGAGAGCCCTGGGTATCGTTCCGCCAGGCGGATTGTCGATGCTCATGGCAGCCGATGCGTCGATCGGGTTCCAGTTCAGAGCACCTGTGAACAATGCCTGTGCCACTCCGGCCGCGATGAACAGCGATATACCGCTTCCGATACCCCATTTGGACACGACCTCGTCCATCATGAAGATGATGTACGAGCCTGCGAACAGCTGGGCGATCAGAAGGAGTTTCGCTCCACCGCTCCCCAGGAGGTCCTCGGCCGCGCCCGAAGGCACGAGGTAGCCGAAGACCTGGGGGATCGCCTCGAAGACGATCATCACGATGACCAGGAGCTTGAGGACAGACTGGTAGCAAGCCTTGTCCTCACGCTTGGAGAGGTCGAGCTTGATGATTTTGGCACCAACGAAGAGCTGCATTATGATCGATGCAGTGACTATCGGTCCGATACCGAGCTGCAGCAGCGATCCCGAAGCTCCCGCCATGATTGTCCTGTACTGTGCGAACAGGTCCAGCGATTCCTCGCTGTCCAGACCATACAGGTACACGTTCGTCATCACGAAGTAGAGTACCAGTATGACTATCACCCACATCATCTTGGTCCTGAAGTGCACATGCCCTTCGGGACGTTTGACGGAGGGGAGCCTGTCGGACAGGGGCTTGACCTTGTACAACAGGCTTGGTGTTTCTTCCATCATTACCTCTCCTTAATTCCGTTTCACTCTACGACCGAGCCGCCGGCTGCGGCAACCTTCTCGCGGGCTTTCTCAGAAGCCTCGGCGACGGTGACGTTGACCGCCACCGCGATGTTGCCTGTACCGAGCAGCTTGTCTATGCCAGCTTCGGTGAGGTTGACGCTGTACGCGTCGCCCTCTTTGGTGGCGAAGCCCATCGAGACGAACCTCTCGATCTGCTCTGCCAGCTCGCTGACGTTTATAGTGCGGTTGGCCTCGACCATGCACTGGGGTCTCTTGAATCCGTGGCGGCCGAAGTAGTCGCGGTCGTTCTTGAGCATCCCGATCTTCCCGGTCTTGCCGTACCCGGCCATACCGTGTCCACCGATGATACCTGCTCCGCGCCCGGACTTCTTTCCGCGGCCGTGGGTCCTGTATCCCCTGAATTTCTTGGTTCTGCTAGGCATCTCCTCACCTCAAAGCATCCTGTTGATGAGATCGTTGATGGCGGCTCCCCTGTATCCGAGCGCTCCGCCGTTCTGGAACGAGCGCTTGTTGCCCTCGTATCCCTTCACGGGCGGG
>CAVKKO010000068.1:0-10011 GCA_963656905.1 Bacteroidaceae bacterium
GTTGAATTCCCACTTTATGTTGTCTCCGCATTTCCCCTGGGTCTCTTTATAGTACTTCTCCATGCCGGCAGGCAGTTTCAACTCCTTGAGGCTGTTGCAACTCTCGAAAGCATCGGACGAGATATTGTTCACAGAATCAGGTAGAATCAAAGACTCTATCTTAGCAAATTTAAACGCGTGTTCACCTATGCCCTCCAGAGTATCTGGCAGGTTGATTGTCTTCGCTGAGCAGTATGCAAACACCCAGTTGCCGATGTATGTTATACTTCCCTTGAATTCGACATGAGAGATTGTGTAATAGTTCTTCATCAGATCCTGGCTTATATATTGCCACAACCCCTCTCTAGCATCATACATCGCGCCCGCCCCAGAGATCGTGAGAGTCTTCTCTGCCTTGTTGAATTCCCACTTTATGTTGTCTCCGCATTTCCCCTGGGTCTCTTTATAGTACCCCTCCTCAATCACAGCATCTGTACTCGATGCGGGGAACAAAGCTATCGCAGAACACAACAACACTCCGACACAACATAGAGATATCCAACTACCCCTTTTCATTCTTCTTCCTCCTATGTCTGTTTCTCTCTATTCCGGTTTACATTCAATTGAACACACGACTCCGTCCCACAATTACGCAACCAAACGCGATATCGCAAAAACCGAGCCTATTCTGAATCAACCATTTGGATCAGGAAGTACCTCCTGCAACCTCACCCACACTCCAACTGATCTTGCTCGTAGAGCCCTTGGTCCCGCCCCAGAAGTCCGGAGCCTTAGCACTGGACGTCACGGTAGGGTTCACAGTTGAACTGCAACCGGTAGGCGTCTTCGATGCCCACCCTGCAATCCCTCCAGCATAGCCATACGCAGTGGGTTTGTAATCCGCCAAGTATCCCGAATTGTTGTAATCCTTCAGCTCGAACTCACCACGCACTCCCGAAGTGTTGGTACAAGATGTGACGCTGCCTGTGCTGTATCCGACGACGCCGCCGACATAAATCGTAGCGCACTTGCGATCGTTATCGTAGTTGAAATTCATCAGCTTCGACTGGATCGTGGAAGAATTCACGGCACAGGACGATATGCCCCCTTCATTGGTCCCCGCAATCCCCCCGGCATTCAAGGTCATCTGGGCGCCCTCTGGCCAGCTGTTGCAGAGCTTGTTGAAATTGCTTTCCGCTCTGCGATCATCAAGATTCGAGTTGTGGGCGATGACGGTCACTCCCTGGACGATGCAGTCCTCTATCGTGCCCTTGTTTATGGCTGCGATTATGCCGGCGTGCACGATCGTCTTCTGCCCGTTCGTGCTGGGTTTTATGGTAATCGATGAATCGGCAATCGTCAGATCCCTGACAGTTCCGGTATTGATCGAGAACAGCCCTCCATAGCAGATTCCAGAATTAGGACGTGAACCCACTGTCACATTCATGCCCGATATCGTGTTCCCGTTCCCGTTGAACGTTCCTTTGAACTCGAATGGGGTCCATGACATTCCCGAAAGGTCGATGTCGTTCCTGAGATTGAATATCTTATCAGACCCATCCAGGCTCAGAAGCTCCGAAGCAGTCGTCACGTCGACAGGGATCCTCGAAGGATTGTTCGACGTTATGACAATTTGAGATTTGGCATCGTACCCCTTCACCGACGCGGTTATTACTACAGAGACTCCATGACCTATCTTGGAAGACATACTGCCGTTCAGGGATGTGTCGTCCGCAGAGTATGTCACGTCCGTGCTGCTGACTGACCAGATTATCGAGGAGCCAGGTGGCATGCCTGGCTTCACCGTCGCCGTGACTTGGAAAGAATCGCCTGCATCCACAGTCTTCGAAGATGCCGAAAGGTCCACCACGAGCCCGCTTGTGACAGTGAAATCCAAAGATGCTTCTATGCTGGTCTTAGGAATGCTGGCGGTGACGGTGAAACGATCTCCTTTCTTCACCCCGTGACCTACGACAACCTTTGCCGTGGATCCATCAGAGGACAATGTCGCATAGTCCTTGTCAATCTTCCAGATCGGTTCGACCGCCAGAGATTCAGGCTGCACCACGAATGAGATATCGATTTTGTCTCCGGGCAATACGCTGGTGCTAGCACAGTCAAGGCTGACCTCGACCTTGTTTCTGACCGATATGGACACGGACTGCTCCACATCATACTTCTCGCTGACCGCGGTTATTTCGAGAATCTCTCCAGAACCTACGGTCGGCCCGACCATCACTGTGGCCTTGTCTCCATCCACAGTTACGGTTACATCCTTGAGGTTAGATTCCCACTGCAAAGTCCGGTCGGTCACATTCGACGGAGATATCGTCGCTTCTATCACGAACGGCTCTCCGACATACGCACAGTCTCCATCACAGTCCAATTGCAATCCATCCATCGGATGCTCCTGAATGAAGTTCGTATATGCCCAAAACGCAGCTATCACCACTACGAAAGCAACTACGATCGCCATGATGGGCTTGTTATTCCTTCTCTGTTCCAAAGCATAGATGCTGTGATTCCCATCCCTATCAGTTTCTACTCTGACTTTTCCCTCTAATCCTTCATTCAGAATTCCTTCCGCTACACTGTTCCTCTTTTCATCATCCAGCTCTTCGAACACCGAATTAATGTGCTTCTGCCTACTGCGATTGATGCGTTTTGATTTTATCTGCGCAATTATCGTGGCCGCGTTCATCTCCGCGTTGATTCCAAACTTCTTCCTTCCCATCGAACATCACCTGAAAGCTGTCTTCACACCGTCCTTCCTCATCTTCTTGACCAGTGCATACCTGCCCCTGCATGAGATGTACTCGGTTTCTTTCGACACCGTGGAATGTGCTTCCTCCACGGCCTCCGAAAAGGAGGCCCAGTCGCATGGGCACATCGTCGATTCAATGAACACTGCTTCGAAATAGCGGGACTTGTCCACTTTTATCCTGAGGACCAGCTTGCTTGACTCTGGAGGCTTCGCCCCCGAATCGTAGATATTCGTCCTGGTGACCACGCCTATGATGGCATGTCCCCTCGGGAACACCACCACGGGCTCCAGCCCCATGGACTCGAAAATCGACGCGAACAGAATGGACAGCTCTATGCAGTTCCCGGTATGGTCCGCAAGGACTCTGTCCGGGGTGCGGACCCTCTGGAACCCTGCCTCCAACGTGCTCGTATCCGATACATAAGACATGCCGTATGCGTGAAGGGCTTCGTACACAGCCTGCATCTGAGCTGTTATCATTTTTGGATCCTGATATCCTGTCACGGAGTAATTGCTGCCCATGGCTTTGGCCAACGGACCTTCACGGTCATCTACGAAGGCCTTTACGGCAGCATTGAGAGGATTGATGAACTCCACAGTCCGGGTCGAAAGCTGATGGAGATCGAGATCGTACTGTGACAGGACATCAACAGTCATGCTGCGACAGAGTATCGATAGGCCTCCGGAATCCATGACTCTGCAGCACGCATCGACGGAGTATGCCTCCTGCTTGAAGAGAGACAAAGCAGTACACGTCAGAACTGTGCTGGACTCCGATGATGGCGGCAGCGTCTGATTGGTGAACAATACCTGTTCTCCGCCAACCGTCAAGCTGATCGAAACCTGTTGCGGCTCTGACTCGGAATTGATGAGAGCCAGTTCGCCCATCTTCACATTGCCGTCTTTGCTCTCGTGAACGTCAATGACGCGCTGGAACCGACATTCTCCGAATATGCGCTTAGTGGGAATGGCATCTTCTTGGGAATCTGTTGCTCTAGGCCTATCGGATGAGAAATGAACAATGTTCCTGAAGAACTCGATGCCTCCGCACGATGCAGACACTATGAATTCGCCCCATGCGTCTGCTGATGCTGAAATCTTGGGAATGGTCAGGGGAACATCGACGGAACTGCCCTGTTCAACAGAGATCTTGTGTGCTAGAACTTCGTCAACCCCGTGCATGACGGAGACTGAAATATGTGAAAAACCGTCTCTGAACACGGTCACGTTCAAGATTCCGAGAGATGGAGTCCCGTTATCCGAGCCGATCTCGGACGGCAATATAGTTGCACATGCCAACGACTCCTGCCTTGAATGCACGAACGTCAATTCGCGTGAACGAGAAAACACCTCACGGCCATAGCCGTCTGTGAATGCAACAGTGCAAGCAACAGGTTTGTCGAAAGGCACCATAGATTCTGTGAAACCAGCCTCCTCCAAACTCACATCCACATCGATACGGCCTCCTGGCACGATCTCGATTGTCTTGGGCTCCAATATGTTCCGGTTCAGCGTTATAGATATCCGGCCCGTCTCAGCATTCTGAGCCCTGTTATCGATCCTCAGACGTCCGATTACAAAATGATCCTCGGCGTTCGGGCGGATGTCCCAAATCATCTCAGCATCCAGAGATTGAGCCGCCTCGATTATGCCATTGCTCACGGCAACATGGTTCAGGTACTCCTTGCGGGACATGGACATCATGTCCTTCAGACGGCCCAGCTCCGCAGGATCCATATACTGAGATGCGATTTCGACGAACTTCGGATCGACAGGCATGCTATCACCTGAAAGCCACAGTTGTCGTGAACGACCTGTCCACTCCCAAGTCCTGGTACTCGACAGTTATGTCTGTGGAACAGCCATCGACGCCAGTGCATGACACCACTTTATCTCCGAAGGGCTCCAGAGCAAACGAGGCAGGACTCACATGAACCCCGCCTACGCCTCTTACCAGCAAGATTACGACCGCACGGTTCGACGTATTCTCGAAACGAATGGAGCGCTCGGCCTTACTGTACGCGGCGACTTTGATCGGATGCCCCAGCTCGCGGGTCCCTTCAACGAGCTTATGGACCTGCTTACGGGCACCTTTGTAATCCCCCTTCGAGATGCATTTCATGTACTCGGCTTCGACAGCTTCGAGCTTGCGGTCATCGGCGAATCTTATCCTCTCACGGACTGCATTGTACTCTGTAGCGACCACAGATTCCTGCTTGATCTCGGAATGCGCTTTCTTAATCAGCTTAAGCGCCTTCTTCTGATCGGTCATCAAGATGGCTCTGGCTTCGACCAGATACTTCTTAGCGACATCATACCCTGATGGCGCTCCTTCGCAGAGCCTCTTGATGTCTTCCGTGACGACATCCATCTTGATGATCGTCGACCTCTTGGAGAACGACTCGGCTCCGGTCACCTAATCACCTCGTTGATGCGCGACTCTATCCTCTCGAGTATGGCCTGCGACGATTCCCCCTTGTAACGCGACGCGTCGCCGCCGGCCATAAGGTCCATAATCGTGGAGGTGATTTTGCGCCTGAACAGATACAGTGCCACCACGGATGCGACTGCTATAACGACCTTGATGACGTCGAACTCATCGAAAGGCATTCAGCTCCCCCCGTTGAGGAAGTTGTATTCCTCCTTCGCGAACGTCAGCTTCAGCATATTGCCTTCGTGTGTGATTCTGAGCTTCTCGTGATCCACCTCGGCATTGGACCTCGCTTCCAAGATCATCCTGCGCGTGTAGTCCGACATCGACTCGTCAAAACTGACCTCCGCGAACGGCACTGAGAATCCGTATGTCGCCAACAGCCCATCGCTGCGGGCATCACCCATGATGTCGCTCTGAAGAACATTCAGGAATGACAAGGGATCGTCGACCTTTGCGAAGGACTCCCTGAACATTAGCCTCAAATGGGGCTCCAAGATGCTGCGCACGCCCGGTGCAGTGATGTATTTCCAGTATTCGTCGCCACCGCAACGATTTGTCTTCTGGACCTCGTTCGAATTGAAAAGCTGCACCAGCTTCTCGACGGCATTTGAATCGTTCACCCTGCTCTTAGCATATATGTGTATATCTGTTTCCAAACGCTCCCTGTTGGACAGAGTGACTGTAAGATTCCTGACCTGGATGGGAATGAGTCCGTTGTACGCATCGAGTATCTCGATGCGCGGATACACCTTTCTGAACAGGGATGATGTGGAATACTTCTTGCTGAGCTGCCTGTAACCGACATCTCCGGTCAACGATCCCCTTGCGGTTCCGTCCACGATTAGGGAATGGGTGAATCCTGGTCCGCACTCGAACCTATGGTCTTTTTCGTTTCCAACATACGAACGAAGACGCAACACAATCTGGTCGTTCTGTTCTGCAGCGATTGTCGAATCGCGCCTCCCGCGGCCATTCGCGGGATTCCCACTCTGAGTTTCGATTGCAGGCATATGTCACCACCAAGTGTCCTTTTTCTCTGAACTCGATAAAATTCGGTATGCGTTGAAAATATTAAAACGTACAACAATAGTGTAACAATAGTTTTTTAGACCACGTACACAATGCGCCTTTCGGACTTGAGCATATATGTGTTGATAATCAATTGTTCAACTATTGCTTTACCAACTGATAATAGCCCGCTTCTCATGAGCACCGTTGTGCCCAGAAAAGACCGTACGACGTATGTCGGGGCTCGTGTACCCGATGGACTTCTGGAAAAGGTTGACCGCATAGTCGATACTACCGAAGAGTACTCCAGCCGCTCGGACTTCATCCTCTGTGCGCTTCGTGACCTCGCTCGCCATTATGACGATCTGCACACGAATGGTATAGAATCGGAACGCAAACAAGGCAAAGAGCTCTGAGACTGAGATTCTATCCGTTTCCTGCATAATCTATATTCAACTTAACGCTGATTTTTTGGAATATAATTTTTTATATTCCACCAAAGTTGAATATGACATGGACGAAAACGCATTCCACCCCGTGAGGTCGGGCGAGGTCAGATGGGCTGACAACGGTCAATACTGTTATTTCCACCCCAATCCGCTCCCGTTCGAGCTCAGATTGGATGCGAAGATGCGGAAGCTCATCGACGATACCATGATCTCTCTGGGGAGGTTGGACGGGAAGGTCTCGCAGATGAGCAGTCCAGAGCGCGACATCATCCTGACCGCGTTCGCACTGAAGGAGTCGACCCTTTCTTCTGCGATAGAGGGTACAGGCACGACCTTGGCAGACATGTACAGATTGTCCAAACAGCCGGAGCGCGACCTCAAGAAGGCAGAGGACAACAAAAAGGTCACGAACTACAGGGATGCCTTGAATGCGGGCCTGAACGCCATAGGCCAAGGAGAACGCCTCTCGGAGGACCTGATGTTCAGGCTCCATAGGATCCTCCTCGATGGAGCCCGCGGATCCGACCGCAACCCGGGATCGTACAGGGACTGCCAGGTGTTCGTAGGCAATGCGGGCGACGACCTGGAGACTGCCAGATACGTCCCGGTGCCGTCCGACATCGTCCCCTGGCTGATGTCCCAATGGTTCGATTACGTAGGCTCGGAAGAGTACGAGAACCCCATCATCAGAGCCGCCATGGCCCATTACCAGTTCGAGACGGTGCATCCGTTCAAGGACGGCAACGGACGGATGGGCAGGCTGGCCATCATGCTGATATTGCGCCTGAGCGGCGCCCTGACGCATCCTGTCCTGTATCCCAGCGAGTTCTTCAACGCCTACCGCACGGACTACATAAACCGCCTCAGCGCGGTCAGGGAGGATGACAATGTCGAGCAGTGGATCGAGTTCTTCCTCACAGGGCTCTCCACGCAGGCGGAGAGATCTATCGCTGTGATCGACAGGCTGTTGAAGTACAGGAAGGAACTGATGTGCGAGATCCGCACCAACCATGCGAGGGCGATTGAGATGCTCTTCGCCAACCCATATGTGAGGGCGTGCGACTTGGAGTCTGAGCTTGACATATCGGCGACCACCGCGCTGAAGATCTTGAACGACCTGGAATCGAAAGGGATCATCAGGGAGACCACGGGCCAGCGCAGAAACAGGCTATATGTCGCAGACAGAATCATGGAAATACTGGAGTCTTGATGTCCCTCCGCATGTCCTCCTTATAATATCCGATACGCAGTACCTCGACCATGGCATCGCACACCATCGTCACCGCAGAGGTGCTTTGATGATTATTTTCCAGACCAACAACGGTCGCGATCATGACGATCGCAAGCCCAGCGAGGACTTTGAGAAGCAGATCGAAGAGCACAGGGGCATGCACGGGAAGAGGTGCGAATTCGTCGACTGCCCATGCACGACCCCTGATTTCAAAGCCCTCGACGAGAGGCAGCTGCAGTACTACCTGTGGTTCAGAGACCGCTTCTACGACGGCGAAGTGCTGCCAACCGACGATGGATACGCTTGGCTGCTCCTGACGGAGCTGGTAAACACTACAGACGACCCCGAGGCCGTGATGGAGCATCTCCTCAGATACTACAGGGCATGCAAGGCCAGGAACACCCGCTTCCCCGCATCGGCCACCGCATCGAGGGCCATGTTCTCCTATGCGATCGCCAACGATCTCGACCTTGCCCGCGTGTACGTGCCCAGCGGGATATGGAGGCAGATCCTGATTTCCGAGCTCCTGCTCCCCGAGCCCGAGCGCATCCCCGAGGATTTGATAGACATCGTCACCGGATACCCTTTCGAGAACTACTGGAACCCGGAAGCGGACTGCTCGCTATCCTACGGCCTGTTCAACGCCGCTCTGCCCGTGGTGGATGCCGAGATGAGGAGGACGACCGGCAAGGGCATCCTGGAGACCTACGGAGAAGAGAGGACGGACATCATCGAGCCGTTCTCGGACGGCTACCATGATGATCCCGTCTGGTTCGGCAGCGAGAAGTATGCAGTGACCTACGTCTCTGCTGGCAAGGCCCTGGAGACGTTCCTCGGAGCCATGATCAGGTACTGCCAGAGGGCCATGGAGAAGGACATGGGCCTCGGCAACGGCCCGTCTGTGGCCAGCGTGTTCGGCAAGGAATACCGCAAGATCGTGGACAGGGTCCTCAACCACGGTGACATCATCCGGCCGGAACGGCATCCGAAGACCGTCCGCGGCACGAAGCGCGACCGCGACATCGGAGATGCCATGGTCCCCGTCGTGATGAGCAGCGAGGGCTTCGAGTACGACTGCACGCTGAAGAACTTCCGCGAGGACATGGCCAGGTACCTGGACCAGAAGCCGTCGGATGAATGGGAGTACGTCCCGTCCGGATGCCGGGAGCCGGATTACCATCATCTGTCCCCGGAGGCGCTGGAGTACTACCTGTGGTGGAGGGAGTGCGCCAGGACGGGGAGGTACGGCGCCACCGACGAAGGGTACCTCTGGCTGTACAAATGCGAGCTGATCAACGCCTATGACGACATCAGGTATGTGCTGGACCAGCTGGCGGGCCTGAGCAGGGCTTATGACAAGTACATCTCGCAGGACTGGTTCGGCAGCAGCAAGAAGCCCGGGAGGACCTATCTGGACTACGCTTTCGCCAAAGGCTTGCAGATCCAGGACCCGACGGTGTACCCCTGCATACTGTCCGCCTGCGACATGATCGAGATGCTACTTGACGGGGAGGAGGACACTCCTGTGTCGGCCGCGACCATGCTCGTGGCGGCGCAGATCCTGGACCAGAAGAAGTCCGACCAGCCCATCCGCGCGGCGTTCAACGACGACTGCGCCCACATCGCCGCCCGCGTGCTGATGAGGATCAACGGCAGCCGCCCCGGAGGCGCCGTCCACAAGTACTGCATGCTCCGCTCCAGGAAGGTCAAGATGGACGTCTTCAACCACGAGAAGTACTATTATTGGCCCACCGGCAGGAAGAAGGCGCTGGAGCGCGATGTGCTGAGCGTCGTGGAGAACGACACCTTCGTTTCGGAGATGAAGATCCTTGTCAAAGCCGTGATTGCGGCCGTGAGGGACCGCGGCAAGCCCCGCAAGGGGAAGCCCGTGTCGGCGTTCGGGGTGCAGCTGGACGTCATCCTGCCCAGAGAGGTGGAAAGATGGTTCTCCGAGAAGGAAGGGAAGAGGGCCGCCGAGATCGCGAGGGACTTCTCCATAGACCCCTCTGAGGTGGATCGCGCTCAGGCCGATCTCGATCGTGTCACAGCGATCATGAGCACCGAGGAACCCGATGAGCCCGAGAAAGAGCCAGAGCCTTTGTCGGAACCCCGGAAATCCGTTCCGGACGACCCCTGGCAGGCGTTC
>CAVKKO010000069.1:0-9962 GCA_963656905.1 Bacteroidaceae bacterium
TACTGGCCCTCATCGGGCTGAACATGGTCCGCGAATCCTTCTCCGACGAGGAAGAAGGCATTGACGCCAGCTTGGGCATCGGAACGATGCTGATGCTCGCCATAGCGACGAGCATAGACGCCCTTGCAGTGGGGATATCCCTTGCGATGACGGGAGACGGCATATTCGCATCCGCATCCATCATCGGGCTGACGACGTTCGTCCTTTCCGCGATAGCCGTGAAGCTTGGAAGCAAGTTCGGGGACAGGTTCGGGAGCAAAGCGGAGCTCCTGGGAGGAATCATCCTCATCCTGATCGGACTGAAGATCCTGCTGGAGCATAGCGGTTTCATCTGAACCGTGCGGCCCCGAGTCCGATGCTATAAGGATGGTAGTATACTCTTAGAACTACCGATATTAATACCTCACAATCAGCCTATATTCCGAGGATGCGAAGCACTGCTCACCAGGGAGGGAGTCTGAACGCAGGCTTCCGATCTGCGTCCGGGCAAAGACCCTGAGATTCGTCGGAGGTGAGAAAGATCGCCAAAGAAGATGACCCGGGCCCTAAGGCCTAGGAGCTGACGGCCCTGGTTGTTGGAATTGCCCAACCGATTATTGGGCTGTTCCAGCTGGTGTATCGGCGATACGCCGACCGGGCCAGTGCATCGCTGATGCATCAGCAATCAGTACGCCGTGAGGCGTGCCAACAAACCCTTTACCTGCCTTCGGGCAGGGTTCTCAGGTTCTGTCGCTATCACAGGCATCGTAGTATAAAAATCCCGTCTTCCGGCGAACGGAGCCTGCGAATGCAGTCCTATCAAGCGCGGACAGAGACCAGCCGCACCCGGGATCTCACTGCGGAGCGCATTCCTCTGCGTCGGGCTTGTCCAGGAGGAGGAGCCTCCTGACGTACAGGTCCACAGCATCGGGCTCGTTCTGGGCTTCCTCGGAGCTGCTCTTCCTGTTCAGCAGCTTCCCGAAGACAGAATCTTTAGAGCTGGGCATCATCGATTCCAGGATCGACTCGTTGGCCCTCAGCGAGGTGTCGTCCCATGAGAACATGATCTTCCTCATGTCCTCCGCAGTCATCCCCGCAGTGTACTTCTTGAGGTCGCAGCTGATCAGGTCGTACACATGGAGGTCGGCCATGTCGTCGTCCTCGTATGTCTCCGGATTGTACCCCATCTTCGCAAGATAGGCATCGATGACCTGGATCAGGCAGAGCATGTTGCGGTGGTACTCCACCGTCCTGCGGAACAGGAGCGGGATGATGTCCTTGAACACCTCGACGCCCTCGTCCTGCAGCTCGTCCATCATGATCTCGCAGTCATTGTACACGGTGTAGAAGAAGAAGGCCTTGCAGGACTCCCCCGTATCGGCATGGATCTCGTCGCAGAGCTTGTCGATGTACTTCACAGGCTCGAAATCGATGAACTCCTTCTCCTTGTAGTATATCATATCAGAAATGGCCCTGGACATGATGCATACGTATGCATCGATGTTGGTGAACGACGTCATGGCCTCCAGGCCCTTCTTCCAGTCGATGGCCGCCTTTCCGTCCTCGCCCATGTAGGCGTAGACGGCTCCCCTGAGGAACAGGGCGTCCGCTCCGGGAGAGCTCTCGTTGAGCTCCTCGGCTATGTCGAGGGCCTTCTTCGGATTGCCGTCGTTCACTGCGGCGAGCGCATCCCTGAACGCCGAGCCCGCCTCCCCCGAAGGGATGACCTTGTCTATGCTCTGGCGCTCAGCGTAGATGTTCTTCCCGCAGCTCTGGCAGACATTCCCGGCATCATCTTTCGGACCGAGCTCTCCGCCACAGTAGGGGCAGAACATCAGCATGATATCCATGCTCATGATGAATCATTGACCGTATATGATGGTTGCCCATGGCGGATGGAGGATAATCCTCATTATCCGATGTTTCTGTCCATGTAACGCCGAGAAGCCACCGGTACGGAGGTCCAGACGGCAGTCGGGACGAACGGGCCGGAGGCGGACCCAGCATCGATCGGATACCAGAACGAATCGGCGTTAACTCTCTGATTCGGCTTGGATGATGAGAAGACACGGCATATGAAACCGAGGCTCGCACGGACATCCTGAACGCCAGCCATGAAGCGTCCTGCCGCAGATCAGGACGCCTCGGCCGGCGGGCACTCCAGCATCACGGAGACGCGGTTGGCCACGCCATCAGGCTTCTCCCCCACCGACAGGCCGGAGCCGGGTGAGCACTCGCAGTAGCGGTACTTCACCCCGTAATAGGTGTAATAGGTTCCGGAAGCGCCATCGATCTCCGCTCCCGAAGCCGCATGCCCGGGGAACAGCAGGATGGAGGCGTTGTGCCCAAGCGCCGCCATGATGGAACTGTACAGGATCGCACCGTTGGCATCGTTCGAGACCTTGGTGAACAGCGTCTCCGCGGGATACCTCCACAGCCCATCGTCATCGGCGACCGTGTAGAGGGACTGCACGAACTTCAGGATGAACTCCGCCTCGGCTGCATCGTCCATGCCGGAGGCCATCTTGTGAAGCTCGGAAGCCAGGGACATCACGTACTTGTCGCCGGGCGTCATGAACCGGGCAGACTCGGGCCCGGTGTAGCACCTCTTCTCATCGGGCTCCATGCCCCTGTATGCCAGATAATCGGAGTACAGGAACGTCTGGCTCAGGGCGTACTCCGTCTCGTTATAGGTCCATGAGTAATCCACCGTGACGTCCCCGTCGCAATCGTAGACCAGGGCCCACTTGCGCTCAACGCCTTCAGAATCGTTCCCGATGACGCTCATCGTGTAGGTCCCCGGAACGGGGAATGTGTACGAGGGCGAAGCCCCCTCCAGCGTCTCGGTGACGGAGCTGTCCAAGCTGCAAGAGATGACCCATACGGCATCGGCCAGAGGGAACCCTGTCCCCAGCGTGACCGTGTCGCCTGTCTTGACATCCATGGCCTCGTCCGCGGCCTTGGCCTCCAGGACGGGGTCCGACGTGCCGATCTCGTATCTCAACGTCAGGTCTCTCGACAGGAGCTTGCCGTCGGCATCGTACCATCCATCGAACACCGCGCCGTCCGCAAGGACCGCGGTGGCGGTCAGGACCATCCCCGGAGTGCAGACCCCGTCGGATCCTGTCAGGATCCCGTAGCTCCCGAATACGGTCACGGTCACGTCCTGGACCGGTTCTACCTCGGCATCCTGGGAATAGGCCATCGTCATGTGCAGCTGCGCGCCGTCGCATTCGGCCCTGTACAGCTTATCATCGTCGATGCCGTACCAGAGCTTCAGGCCGTTTCCGTCGGGGGACTCGGTCCTGTACACGTTGCATTCCACGTCCCCGGATCCGCCGGGAACGGAATCCGTTCCGACGAACTCCAGGTATCCGATCATCGACGATCCCCATCCGGAATCCGTCTCGTCCAGAGTCCATGCCTTCACGGCCTCCCCGAACCTGTACTCGGTCAGCTCCAAATCGTAATCGGTCTGAACGAAGTACGACAGCCTGTAGGGACTGTAGTAGAGGCTGGATACTTTCACGGTCCCGGTGAACTTCACGGTGTGGGTGCCGTCCTCCCAGTAGCCTTCTGCGGTGTAGACCACACCGGAGGGGCTGGTATCTGTACCCCATCCGGCGTACAAGGTGATGTCCCCCGTCGTCGCGGATGTGAATCCCTTGAACCTGTAGGTGCATCCGGAATCCGTGAACCATCCGATGAATATCGCGCCGTCCCTGGTCGCAGGCTGGAGGACGATCTCGTCCCCCTTGCTGTAGACAGCCGGATTGCCGGGATCGTTGTCCCCTCCGTCGAGCTCGTAGGAGATCTCGAATGGGCCCCTGTTGTACACATCCTCGCTGATCATGGTGACTGCGAACACGCATGCGACTACCGCGATAATGCCCGCTGACAGGGCTGCATCCTTCCATCCGATGGTATCGACCGGAGTGCCCTAACCTGTGGTCGGTCATATAAATGACGATTGGAGGTTCCGCCGGAAGCGATGGCGATCGTCAAGGGGCGCCGCAACGGCCGGGAGCGGAGCCCCAGCCATCCCGCGCCGCCGCCCGAAGCCCTCTCCGCATGAATCATATATCCCGGCCACATAGTTGGCCCCCGATGGGGAAGAAGAGCAATCTCGCCGCGATAGCCGCGCTGGGCATGTGCATGCTCATGAGCAGCCTCAACTGGATGTACATGCGCATACCGCAGTACTACATCATGGTCGAGACCGGCTCGGACATCACCAGCTGGCTTCTTTCCGCTTATATCATCGCTGAAGTCTCCGTCGTCATCGTCGCCGGCGCCCTCATGGACAGGTTGGGCCCGAAAGACGGGGTCCTGATGGGGACCGCCCTGTTCTTCGGCTCCGCCATCGGCCTCTGCATGGCCGATTCCGTGGAGATGATGATCGCCTTCCGCATAGTCCAGGGATGCGGTGCAGGGTTCCTGTTCACCGTCGCCCTGGGATACGTGGGGAAACTGCCGAGGAGCAAGAGATTGGACCCCCATAAGGTCATGACCCTCACGTTTAGTCTAGGCTCCCTGTTCGGGACCGCCATCGGGTACTACTTCACCATGGAGGTCCAGGACTGGAAAGCGATGGTCGTGATCAGCGCCTTCATAGTGCTCGTGTCCGGGATCGTGGCCCACAGGAGCCTGCCGGACATGCCCCGCGAGTTCGTCCGCGACGTGCCGGGAATGGTCCTGACCCTTCTGACCATCGCGGCGGTCATGAGCTACACTCAGATGGTCAACGACTCCTTCGAGCTGTTCAGCTACGAGAGCCTGGCCTTCGCGGAGCTGTGCATCATACTCGCCGTGCTCCTGATATGGGTCGAGAGGAGAGCGGAGGACCCCGTCATCCCCCACGGCATCGGGAAGCACGAGATCGGCCTCATGGCCGGGATGTTCCTGGCCGGATTCTGCGGACTGGGGCTGCTCCAGTTCATCGTCATGTTCATGATGGTCTCATACGGCATCTCGCTGTACGTGGCCAGCAAGATGCTGTTCTGCCTGATCGCGGGCGGAGTGGTGACTTCCCTGCTTGGGATGAAGATGGTCTACAAGGACGGCATCCGCCCCATGGTCCTGGCAGGATCGATAATGATCGCCATCGCCTTCATGGGTGCGTTCATCCTGATGCCCAGGGGCCTTGCCGGAGTGGGATTCTCGCTGTTCGGAATGGGCCTCGGCTTCGGGCTGATCATCACCGAGATGCTCGCCAGCCTCCAGGCGGTCACCAACCAGAAGCACCAGGGCTCCATGACCAGCATCCTGATGGCCTGCCGTTTCGTCGGGATCATCCTGGGGATGGCCGTGTACAAGGGCATAATCGACAACTCCCTCAGCGGCTACATCGAGGGCATAGAGGGAGAGGTCGTCCAGGACGTGGAGAGCTGGGTGATAGCCAACTTCTCCGCCTATGTCCAGGACATCATAGCCATCTTCGAATCGACCATCAGGGAATGCTGCATCGCGGCGAGCATCGCCGTATTGTCCGTTCTGATCGTCTGCTACTTCTGCGTCGGCCGCAAAGACCTGGGCGCTCCGGAGTTCGTGACCGACGAGGACTGCGACGGAGGCTCATGCCTTTCCGCGCCATTTGAGGCTCCAGATGGATGGGGCGACGAAGGTGCGGACGAGGAAAGCGTCCACCAAGATGCATAATGCTACAGCGAACCCGAGCTGGGCGAGCATCTGGATGCCCGAGATGCAGAACACCGCGAAGCATCCCGAAAGGACCAGAGCAGCCATCACCAGCACAGGCTGAAGGGACAAGAGCATCGTGGAGGATGCTTCCCTCCACCCCATGCCTTCCTTCCTGCAGTGCAGTATCCTGTTCTCCTGCACCGCGTTGAACCATGTGCCCATGAGGAAGCAGACGGTGAGCATGAACGCCTGCACGGAAAGTGAGACGCTGCCCCAGATCGATTCCATGAGGATGTCAGTGAGGCACAGCGAGACCAGTCCGCTCAGGACCGTGGTCACCACTCCCCTGGCGGCTGTCCCGACAGAGCTGGACACGGACATGACGATAAGGAACATCAACAGCACCGGGGGAACGGACTTCACGAACCCGGACTCGGCCGAGTCCACCAGCTCACGGTACATCATGCCGACTCCCGATATCAGAACGGTGTCTGCCGCGGAGGACTCCTTGAAACCGTCCACAACGGACTGTATGGCCTTCGACGTGTCCAGGGACCTCCCGGACACGGAGGACTCCTCGGTGACCGCCCTGACCAGCAGGTGGGTGACGGCCACGGTCTTGTCGGAGAGCATCTCGTATCCTATCGTCCCTACAGCCATGTTCAGGGCGTAATCCATGTAAGGCCCGCAGGAATCCACGATCTCCCGGTAGCTGTGGCCGGAGGCCACCAGCTTCAGGACGGTCCTGTCGAACTCCTGGGCCAATGCGACGCTCTGGTTCTCCAATATCGAACGGACCTCGGACAGCACATCCTCTGGATCGTCCTCTGAGGAATACCCGGCCTGCGCCAGCAGGCCGGACCAGGTGACCGCGGCGGTCACATAGGCGATGTTGTCCGGGTCGGACTCCGAGATGGACTTGGCAAGAGCCGAGACCTCGTCCACAGCCGCAGTATCGGTCCAGTCCAGCCTCTGCAGCGCATCCGAGCCGGATATCGTCCCAAGGACAGACGGGTAGCCCAGCACCACGCTGTACGGATGCAGCACCCCTCCCAGTCCGTAATCGTTCAGGACCTTCATACCCGACCTGGAATCCCCGGTCGCCAGGGAATCGGACATGTCGTAAGGGAGCTCGTCGTTGGAGCCTTCCTGGTCCACCAGGTATCCTACGCACCCGACGGTCAGGCAGCATGAGACGATTATCACAGCAAGCCCGTGATGGGATGTCACCCTCGACACCCCTCCGATGAACCTCCTGAAGACGTTCCCGATGACGGAGTACAGCCTGGCTATGGGCCTGGGCAGCCTCCTGCTGTCGGCGTCGGCGGTCCAGAACAGCTCATTCCTCGTCAATCTCACAAGAGTGGCGGGCATCGTCAGCGACGACACCATCGATATGAGAGTGGCAAACGAAAGGCACACCCCCATGGACTCGAAGGCGCCCGTCCCGATGATCGACAGCGTGATGGCGCAGATGAACAGGCAAACGGAAGTGGACATTATGGGCGCGAAAGTCCACTCCACCGTGCTCCTCATAGCCCGGTCCATGTCCCCGAGCTTGGCCAGCTCCCTCTTGTAGACGGATATCACGTAAAGGCAGTTGATGAAGCTCATGACCATCACGGCCATCAGGACCAGGATTGCGGATACAACGAACACGCCGACGATCGAGCTCAGCCCGAACAGCACGGCCATCGTCGCCACCAGAGGCGGGACCACGGACGCGGTCATTATCAGGGTGGATATCCCCGAACCGAAGAACAGTCCGGTCAGGATCAGGGTGAGGACTATGCCGAGGACGATGGCGAAAAGCGCCGTCGCGGAGAACTCGGAGTCCATATCGTGCGTCAGAGCGGGGTTGCCTGTGACGTAGACGTTGAAGAACGCCTCCTTCTCGTACAGCTCGTACATGTAGTCGTCGGTGAACGTCGCGATCGCATCTCTCAGCATCGAAGTGTCCTTCGTCATGTCATCCTCGGAATAGGAGCTGTTGTACAGCACTCCGATGACCATGGCCCCGGACGAGATGCCCATGTCCTCAGCCAGGACGACCAGTCCCCCGCGCGTGACGTCCAGTTTCAGTAGCCAGTCCGTCGACTGCACGAACCTGGACGTGAGGTAATCGGAATAAGCGGGGATCCCGGCCTCCTCGTCGCCCATCAGCTGCCGATACCCGTCGCGGACGTGGTACTCCACCGCTATGAGAGGGATCTTGGACTCGTCCACGTAAGGATTGTCGAAGTACGCCGAGATGACCTGGGATGCCTTCTCGGACTCGCTGTCCTGGTCAACGAGGGCATCGATCCCTCCCCCCATCGACTCGAGCATCTTGAACGCGGGCGGCACGAGTATGAGCACAGCCACTACCCATAATGCCAAGATGACCTTCCCGCGGTCCAGGACCGCGTCGACGAGGATGTTGCTCACGCCCATGTCTAGGCATGTTCGATATATGATACTGATGCGGGAAGCCGTCCGCTGGATGCGAAGCGTCCCATGGACGGCCCCCTATAAGGAAATAAAGAAAGGATGGCAGGAGCCATCCGTTTGAGATGATCAGCGCTTCTTGTCGATGACCAGGAAAGCGGCCATCAGGGCTGCAACGACAGCGGCAGCGGCGCAGGCCAAGACCTTTTCGCTGTCGTCATCACCGTTGTCCTTGGTCTTCGTCGGAACCACGTAGGGCGGTACGTAGTCGTCATCGTCGTAGTCCGGAAGGATCGGGTCGGTGAGGGTGACATCGATGTAGTACTCGGAGTTCTGCGAGGTAGTGAAAGTCAGGACCCCGTTGGAATAGGTCGCGGGCCCGATCTTCTCCAGCACTCCGTCTGCATAGCGGTAGACGGTGGCTGAGACGGACTTGTTGCCGATATCCTCTGTGTACGGCACGGACACTGTTATTGAATCCACAGTGATGGTAGGCGTTGAGATCTCGTAGGCCAGGGCGTAATCGAACGCATATCCGCTCTTATCGAGTGGATATGCTGAAATGGTATGGGAGCCACTGGAGAAATCGCCGGTGATATCAAGGGTGATGCCCTCGGGGAAGACGGCAGTGACTGTAGCACCCTTGACTCCGGAGGAATCCAGCGTTATGCTGCTGTCTTCAGCGATGTACTCACCGTCGTAGCCCGAATGGTCGATGTCCGTTCCCTTGTCAGACTTAACAGAGTAGGTCCCATCGTCGTTCTCTACCAAGGAGTGCTCGGATGCTATGATGCTCGAGCTCACTGCCCTGTCATAAGTCCCTCCCCTGATGGAGGCCGAGGGGATCTTCGCTGTCCCCCTGTCCATGTAGATTATGTTCGCGCTACTGTTGTTGGCGATTGAGAAACTCCCTCCGTTTACAACCAGCGAAGCAGACTCCTCCATTCCTCCGTCAGCAGAGTTCCCCACATAAACGGTAGACCTGTTGTATGATGTGAACTCCCCATTGTGCACCAGGCATGACGTCACTCCGAATTCGCCCGCAACATACAAAGCGTAGAATGCGGCCCCATGACCTTTCGCACAGTCCTGTGTAATGAATCTTCCGTTGTATATCTCTGTGAATCCCGCCGAAGCAGCCATCGCGCCCTGAGTCGCGGTAACAGTCCCGTTATAGAAGGTCATCGCCCCGTTGTTTATGATGCAGTAGCTCCACCAATTGCTATTGCACGTCGAGCAAGCCGCACTGTAGAACGTCCCGCCGTATACTTTGACCGTACCCTCGTTGCGGATGCAACAAGGAGATCCGGTGAAATCCCCGCCGTAAATAGTGGTGGTCGAGCCATCGTAGGCCTTGATCACATTCGACTTCACACCCGAGCGAACTTCCCCTTCGAACGTTCCGTTCTGTATTGTCAAGGACCCATAGTTATCGAACATGTTCCATCCGCTAGCATCCTCGCTAGCTTTCATTGTCCCATTGCCCGTGACAGCCAATGTCCCTTCAATGAGGAACAGCTTCCCCCCTAGGGATCCGTCACCAGTTATAGTATGCTTCGCCATATCCAACGATATGGTCTTTCCTTCAGGGATTGTGATCGTAGACGAGACTGTGATGTCTGCACGGACAATGATGGTTCCTTGAGAAGCTATGCTCTTAATTGCTTCATCCAATGTGCCATAACCTATCCCGTTTACGGATACGACATCTCCAGATGCAGCCTCGACATCCTCGCTAGATTCAATGCTAGAAACACATACTGCCGCTGAGAACATCATAATTGCCACGGCCAATCCGATAATCAAATGCTTCATGGTTCCTCCTTGGCGGAGGAAGGAGGGAAGAAAGCGGATGTGCTTGCCCCCCGTGCGAACTGAAACGCTTTCAAGGAGTGCTGAAAGAAAGAGACACAAGA
>CAVKKO010000070.1:0-1448 GCA_963656905.1 Bacteroidaceae bacterium
GGACTGCAAGCGCGGCATCTACGGCGGCGCCATCGGGTACATCGACCTGTCCGGCAACATGGACGTCTGCATCGGCATCAGGATCGCCTACAAGAAGAACGGCAAGGTCTTCGTCAGGTCCGGGGCCGGGATCGTCGCGGATTCCGTCCCGGAGAACGAGTACCGCGAGTGCCTGAACAAGGCCAAGGCAGTGACGGAAGCTGTCCGCATCGCGTCAGAGGGATTGGAATGACCACCGTCCTGATAGACAACTACGACAGCTTCTCCTACAACCTCTACCAGCTCGTCGGCTCCCTGGACAGGGACGTCAGGGTCGTGAGGAACGACGGGATGGCCCCCTCGGAGATACTGGCGATGGAGCCGGACAGGGTGATAATCTCTCCCGGCCCCGGCAAGCCCGCCGATGCGGGGATCTGCGAGGACTTCGTCCGCCAGGCCCGCGGGAAGGTGCCCATGCTGGGAGTGTGCCTGGGCCACCAGGCCATCTGCGAGGCCTACGGCGCCACCGTGACCTACGCCAGAAAGCTCATGCACGGGAAGACCTCCGAGATCTCATTGAGCAAAGATTGCCCCCTTTTCAAGGGCCTGGAAAGCAGGACCGTCGTCGGCAGGTACCATTCCCTCGCCGCCGACCCTTCCACCATCCCAGAATCGCTGGAAGTAGTCGCCGTCGCGGACGACGGCGACGTCATGGCGGTGCAGGACAGCACCGCATCGGTGTTCGGATTGCAGTTCCATCCCGAGTCCATCCTCACGCCCGAAGGGCCGAGGATGCTCGCCAACTTCATGGAGGTGAAGATATGATGCAGGATTCTCTGATCAAGCTGTCCCGCGGAGAGGACCTCGGATACGAGGAGGCCAGAGAGGACATGGACGCCATCATGAGCGGCCAGTGCACCGACGTGCAGATCGCCGCATACCTGACCGCCCTGGCGGTCAAAGGAGAGACCGTCGACGAGATCGCTGCTTCAGCATCCGAGATGAGGGCCCACGGCCTGAAGCTCCCCGGAGACCACCGCGATGCGCTGGAGATAGTCGGAACAGGAGGGGACAGGTCGGGATCGTTCAACATCTCCACCACCTCGTCCTTCGTGGTCGCCGCCTGCGGGGTCCCCGTGGCGAAGCACGGGAACAGAGCGGCCAGCAGCAAGTGCGGAGCGGCGGACGTCCTGGAAGCCCTCGGCGCCAGGATAGACACCGATCCTGAAGCCACCGCGGGAATACTGGACAGTTGCGGGTTCGCCTTCATGTTCGCCCAGAAGTACCATTCGTCCATGAGGTTCGTAGCTCCCGTCAGGAAGGCGCTGGGCTTCAGGACCGTGTTCAACATCCTCGGCCCCATGACCAACCCCGCCGAGGCGTCCCATCAGCTGTCCGGAGTGTACTCTCCCGAAATGATCATGCCCATGGCGGAGGCCCTCGGAAGGCTCGGGGTAACGGATGCCATG
>CAVKKO010000070.1:1485-8241 GCA_963656905.1 Bacteroidaceae bacterium
GAGTGTACTCTCCCGAAATGATCATGCCCATGGCGGAGGCCCTCGAGAGGCTCGGGGTAACGGATGCCATGGTGGTCTACGGCCGCGACGGCCTGGACGAGCTCTCGGTGTGCGACGTCACGGATGTGGCGGAGATGAGGAACGGAACTATCGAGAGGTACACCGTCTCCCCGGAGGACTTCGGGCTCGCCAGGAGCAGCCATTCCGACCTTGTCGGAGGCGACCCCGCCGAGAACGCCGCCATCACAAGGTCCATATTGAACGGCTCCAAGGGCGCCAAGCGCGATGCCGTGCTCCTGAACTCCGGAGCGGGGCTGTTCACCGCAAAGAAAGCAACATCCATCCGGGAAGGGATCGAGATGGCCGCCAACGCCATCGACTCCGGAGAAGCGTTGAACACCATGGAGAGGTACATCGCCCTCACGAAGGGGGCATCGCAATGATCGACGGCGCCATGCCCGGGATCAGCCGCGTCAGCTCCGTGAAGCAGGCCACCATCCTGGACGACATCGTGGAGGACACCTACAGGAGGGTCGCCTTCGAGAGGACCGTCAGGCCCATGCCCGAAGTCATGGAGGGTTCCCGCGTGCGCCCCAGGCGCACCGGCTACCCGTTCAGAAGGGCCATTGAGAAAGACGGCATGTCCTTCATCTGCGAGGTCAAGAAGGCCTCGCCGTCCAAAGGCATCATATCCGAGGACTTCCCGTACATGTCCATCGCGAAGGAGTACGAGGAGATGGGCGCTTCGGCGATCTCCGTGCTCACCGAGCCGCATTACTTCAAAGGGTCCAACAGGTACCTGGAGGACATCGCGGACCACGTGTCCGTCCCCGTGCTGAGGAAGGACTTCATCGTGGACGAATACCAGATCTACCAGGCCAAGGAGCTGGGGGCTTCTGCAGTCCTGTTGATAGCATCCGTGCTCAAGGACACCCAGCTGGCCAACTTCATCGACCTGGCGGAGTCCCTGGGGATGTCCGCGCTGGTGGAGACGCACGACGCCGAGGAGATCGAGCGCGCAGTGTCCTGCGGAGCCGGGATCATCGGGATAAACAACAGGGACCTTGCCACGTTCACCGTCGACCTGGGGACCAGCCTGAGGCTCAGGGACAGGATCCCCGACAGCGCCCTGACCGTGTCCGAGAGCGGGATATCCTCGAAGGATGATATCAGAGAGCTGTCCGACGCGTGCTTCGACGCCGTGCTGATGGGCGAGGCATTCATGCGCTGCAACGACAGGGCCGGCCTGATGCAGGGGCTGAAGGGATGACCGTCGTCAAGATCTGCGGGATCCGCAGGCCGGAGGACGTGGAATGCCTCAACCGGGCCAGGCCGGACATGGCTGGGTTCGTGTTCTACAAGCCCAGCAGGAGATGCGTCTCGCTCGAACAGGCCATCTCGTTGAGAAAGGGCCTGGACCCTTCCGTCAGGACCGTGGGGGTGTTCGTCGACGAGGACCCGAGGGCCGTGGCGGAGGCGGTGGATTCCGGAGCGATAAATGTTGTCCAGCTGCACGGCTGCGAGGACGAGGAGTACATCCGCGGGCTCAGGAAGATGACCGATGCCCCGATAATCAAGGCGTTCGTCCTGAGGGATGGCTCGATGATGGATCACATCGAGGCATGCGGCGCGGACATGGTCCTGCTGGACGCGGGCATGGGGTCCGGAAAGACATTCGACTGGTCCATCGCATCCAAGGTGCAGAGGGACTACATCCTGTCCGGAGGGCTAAATCCCGACAACGTGGCCCGGGCCGTCGGGGAGCTGTCGCCTTACGGAGTCGACGTGAGCTCCGGCGTGGAGACGGATGGGTTCAAGGACCATGAGAAGATAGACAGGTTCATATCTGCCATCCGATGAGGCTCGGATCATCCAAGCCCGGCGATCCTGGATTCCACCAGTTTCACCAAGGCCTTCGTGCGGGCCGGGATGATCCACCCGTTCGAATCGGAGAACACATCTTCAACCAATGCAGGCAGGGACTTCAGAGCCTCGCGGTCCAGCCAATCGGTCGACTTCACGAGCCTCATCTGGTCGGAGAAAGTGCTGGCGAACGGCTTGCACTTCTTCACTCTCTCCGCCTCCAACATCTCCGTAAAGACTTTATGCCCCATGGACGAACCGCAGTCGTATATCGGTGCTGCGGAGATCCACTCCAGGGTCTCCGCATCGCGTATGATGCCGAAGTTGTTGAAGTGGCGGTCGCTGTTGCTTATCAGGAAGTCCGCGACCAGCATCCTGTCCAGGTCGCCGATGACATCTATCCCGTGGTCCTTGCAAACTGCGACGTAATGGTCGTAATATCCGCAGCCATCGGACAACCGCATCGACAACATGGCACGGGCCGCCGGGACCAGCTCGGTGCTCCCGTCGACCATGTCCCTGCACACGGAGCAGGTCCATTCGCCCTCTTGCATCAGGCCGTACTCCACATGGGGAATCCCCAGCAGGTCCATGGCCTCCGATGCGAAGAGCTCGTTGAAAGGCTCTTGGCAAAATCCTTCGCCGTCCCCTTTGACCAGGAGGCGCTCTCCGTCGATCATCTTCCACCGCTTCCTGAGCATACCGTCCGTGACAAGGTCCGGCGATGCGAAGTCCAGATCGGCCCTCGCCTCGGTCTCCCCGAACAGCGCATCGCCCAGGTCGTAGGAATACCGGTTCTCGAAGAAGTTGGCATCGGCCCATTGCAGATCGGAGCCCGATGGCCTGATCCAATATGAATCCGACAGGCTAAGGCCCAGAGAACGCGGGATGAGAGGCTCCACATCGTCTATTCCCGACCAGAACAGGAAATCAGAGACGTCGCGGCGCTTCTCCGACATCGCCCTTTTCTTCCACCATTCATACAAGGCCCGCATATCAGCGGCACCGTCACGGAAAGTCCCATATGGCATGTGTTCCGAAGACGATGCGCTCCGGACTGCGGACAGGCAGCCGTGAACGAAAGAAAGTTCGGCTACGAAGACATCCTTGTGCATAAGATGGAACCTTTCGCCATGTAGAGGCCATTCTGCGTCATGAAGGATAAGGATTCGCGCCGGTACGGGGCACGACAGAGGACTTTCGAATCGAAGCCGCATCGGCACGGCATCGATTAGAGGCGATTCGGCGACAATACTCTAAGATTCTAATATCAAGTTAACTTGATGCACATATTGTTTAACTACTCCGAGCATCATCATCTTCTGGAGATGTGGATAAATGGCATACAAGTCTTTCTTCGAGGACATGGTCATCGATACGCCTGAGGCTATAGCGAATTTCAAAGAGCTGATCGAGAGCGGTGTAACCTGGAAGTCTAACGGAAACGTCATCAAGTTCGCAGATGACGAGCTGATCCGCAAGCTCGTGGAGAAGTACAATCCGAAGGAATGACATCCCGGAAAGAAGACTAATCCTCTTTCCGAGGACGCATTCCGATATTCTTAACGGTCCAGCTCAGCCCTCATCTTCCTGACGAACTCCGCCACGTGCTCTGGAGAGTCCCTGCCGTACTGTGCGATTATCTTCACGATGGCGGACCCGACGATCGCCCCGTCGGCGAAGTCGGTCATCCTCCGGGCTTGCTCAGGGGTCGATATGCCGAACCCTATGGCGCAAGGTATGTCCGTGGACCTGCGGACGGCGGCCACCATGTCCTCCAGATTGGAGCTGAACTCCTTCCTAACCCCCGTGACCCCCATCGACGACACTATGTAGATGAAGCCCTCAGCCTGTGAAGCTATCAAGGAGATCCTGTCCTCCGAAGTGGGGGCGATCATCGAGATCAGCTTCACGCCGTGCGATGTGCAATAAGGCTGCAGGTCCTTCTTCTGCTCGAACGGAGCATCGGGGACGATGACGGCGCATATCCCCGCCTTCCTGCAACGCTCCATGAACCTGTCCGGGCCGTAGACGAACACGGGGTTGATGTAGGTCATCACCAGCATGGGGATGTCCAGGTCCGCCCTGATGCGCTCGGCCATGTCGAAGATGTCATCGGTGGTCACGCCGTTGGACAGTGCGCGGACGTCCGCGTTCTGGATGACGGGCCCCTCCGCTATGGGATCCGAGAAGGGTATCCCCAGCTCCACCAGGTCTGCTCCAGCGGCCGCCATGGCCCTGATTATCCTCTCCGTGGTCTCGATGTCCGGGTCCCCGCAGGTCACGAACGGGATGAACGCCCTGCGGGAGAAGACCTTCTCCAGATCCTTGGAGTGGTCAGTCATGGATCTCCCTCCCCCTGTACCTGGCGATGGCCGCCACATCCTTGTCCCCGCGTCCCGAGAGGTTGACGACCATGATGTCGTCCTTGGACATGGTCGGAGCGATCTCCCTGGCGTATGCGACGGCGTGGGAGCTCTCGATCGCGGGGATGATGCCCTCGGTCCTGGAAAGGTACTCGAAGGCATCGACCGCCTGGTCGTCGGTGACGGCGACGTACTCGGCCCGCTCCATCGCTTTCAGATGGGCGTGCTCCGGGCCGATGCCAGGGTAGTCCAGGCCTGCGGAGATGGAATAGACAGGCGCGATCTGGCCGTACTTGTCCTGGCAGAACAGCGACTTCATCCCGTGGAATATGCCCGTGGTGCCCTTGGTCATGGTGGCGGCGTGCCTGTCGGTGTCCACCCCTTTGCCGGCGGCCTCGCAGCCGATCATCCTGACCCCTTCGTCATGAATGAACTCGTGGAACAGGCCGATAGCATTGGAACCCCCTCCGACGCAGGCCAGGAGGCAATCGGGTAGGCGCCCTTCGGCCTCCATCATCTGCTGCCTCACCTCTCTGCCGATGACGCTCTGGAACTCGCAGACCATCTCCGGGAACGGGGCGGGGCCCATGACAGTGCCTATAACATAATGGGTGTCGTCGACGCGGTTGGTCCACTCGCGGAGGGTCTCGTTGACGGCATCCTTGAGGACCCCCGTTCCCGTGGACACGGGATGCACCTTGGCTCCGAGGAGCTCCATCCTGTAGACGTTGAGGGCCTGCCTCTCCACGTCGTGCTCGCCCATGAACACCTCGCACTCCAGTCCGAGGTATGCGGCGAGGGTGGCTGTCGCCACACCATGCTGGCCGGCTCCGGTCTCGGCGATGACGCGGGTCTTGCCCATCCTCTTCGCCAGAAGGCATTGGCCGATGACGTTGTTGATCTTGTGGGCCCCAGTGTGGTTCAGGTCCTCCCTCTTGAGGTAGACCTTGGCGCCACCCAGGTCTTTGGTCATCCGGTCGGCGTAGTACAGCATCGACGGCCTCCCCGTGTACTTGTGGTTGAGGTCGTCCACCTCTTTGAGGAAGGTCGGGTCCTTCATGCAGCTGCGGTAGGCCCTGTCGAGCTCAAGGACAGCGTTCATGAGGGTCTCGGGGACGTACTGCCCCCCGTATTCGCCGTATATGCCGTCGTCTCCGGTCATGTTATCAGACGCTGTCAATGCCCTGCACTATATCAACATTTTGTTCATTGATGTATAAAAAAATACAATATGTGAAGAGCGACAGTCCATGCCATGCTCGGAATCACGTGAAAAGGTGTCGGGAATGCCCGGGATCGCTCCCGGGCGGTTTGACCGTTCAGATCCTGGTGCGCACGCCACGGGCGTAGTCGGCGACGAACTGGACGCAGTCCCGTCCGTGCCTCAGGACCAGGGTCATGACGTCGGTGCCGTCCACTGCGCCATCGACATGCTCCAGGACGGCTCCCGCCTCTCCGGGCCGGAGTCGGCGATGCACTTCAGGCCGTGGAAGTGCACGCGCTCCGCCATGTCGGGGAGCTCGTGGACGTAGCCCTCCGGGAACCCGGCGGCGTCCTCGAACCTGACGATGTACACGAACCCTTCGGCTGACGACAGGATCCTGTCCATCCTCTCGGGACAGGTGGGAGACACCATGGTCACCGGCACGACCCCGAAGGAATCACAGTGGGGAGCGAGCTCTCCTCTCTCCTCGAAGGGGAGATCGGGGACCATCAGGTAGCCGACGCTGGACTCGGCGCATCTCCTGCAGAAGGCCTCCGCGCCGTAGACGAAGATCGGATTGTAGTATGTCATGACAGCTATCGGCACCTGGCAGTCGCTCCTGATGGCTTCCAGGCTGTCGAATATCAGGTCGGTGGTGACTCCCGCGGACAGGGCAGTGGCATGCACGCCCTGTATCTCCGGGCCTCCGGCGATCGGGTCGGAGAACGGGATCTCGACGATTACCATGTCCACCCCGGCTCCGTCCATGGCGCGGATCAGCCTGCAGGTGGTCTCCATGTCAGGGTATCCCGCGATGATGTGGGACACCAGGGACCTGTCGGGAACGAAGGGCTCAGTCATGGAGCTCGAGCCCCCTGTACCTGGCGATGGCCGCCACGTCCTTGTCCCCGCGGCCGGAGAGGTTCACCACTATGATCTTGTCCTTGCCCAACGCAGGCGCCAGCTTGATGACGTGCGCCACGGCGTGGGAGCTCTCGATCGCAGGGATTATCCCCTCGGTCCTGGAGAGGTACTCGAACGCGTCTACCGCTTCGTCGTCTGTGACAGGAACGTATTCAGCCCTCTCGACCGATTTGAGGTAAGCGTGCTGCGGGCCGATGCCCGGATAGTCCAGGCCGGCGGATATGGAGTACACCGGCGCGATCTGCCCGTACCTGTCCTGGCAGAAGGCGGACTTCATCCCGTGGAACACCCCGGTGGAGCCCTTGCACATTGTGGCCGCGTGCTTCTCGGTGTCTATGCCCTTCCCGGCGGCCTCGCATCCGATGAGCCTCACTTCTCTGTCATCGACGAAGTCGTTGA
>CAVKKO010000070.1:8421-9917 GCA_963656905.1 Bacteroidaceae bacterium
TCCTCTTGGACCATTCCCTGAGGGTCTCGTTGACGGCGTCCTTGAGGACGGAGGAGCCGGAGGTCACGGGATGCACCTTGGCTCCGAGGAGCTCCATCCTGTAGACGTTCAGCAGCTGCCTCTCCACGTCCTCCGCGCCCATGAAGATCTCGCACTCCAGGCCGAGGTATGCGGCCATGGTGGCTGTGGCGACGCCGTGCTGGCCTGCGCCTGTCTCCGCTATCACGCGGGTCTTCCCCATCCTCTTGGCCAGCAGGCACTGGCCGATGACGTTGTTGATCTTGTGGGACCCGGTATGGTTCAGGTCCTCCCTCTTGATGTAGACCTTGGCCCCGCCCAGGTCCTCGGTCATCCTCTTGGCGAAATAGAGCGGGGACGGCCTTCCGGTGTACTCGCGGTTGAGCCTCTCCACCTCCGCCATGAACTCCGGGTCGCGGCTGTACTTCGCATAGGCTTCCTGCAGCTCGATGACCGCGTTCATCAGGGCTTCGGGGACGTACTGCCCTCCGAACTCCCCGTACCTTCCTTCCTGTCCTTGCATTGGGATCGACGCTGTATGGGCGCGTGTATAATATGTGATGCGCGGAAACAAAACCGCGATGCATGGGGGATCGGAGCCTTCGGAGGATCGAAAAGGCTGTGACGGAGAGCGTGGCGGCCCGATCCTCCGGGTGGATGGAACGGATAAAACGCAGGATGATGACGAACATGTTAAAATCAAGGACTACGCTTTAATGTTCATCATCCTCAAGATGACGACGGGGGGGGGGCTACGCAGTTTCTCTCCTTTTCCTCCGCCTGGGAGGAAATATGAACGTGATGAAAGCAATATCGCTAGCGGCTGTGATTATGGCGGTCGTGATGTGCGCATGCATAGCATCGACGGACGGTTCTGCGGATTCAGAGGCTACAACCGATGATGACGGTGCAAAATACGTCGCAACGATCGGCAATAATTCGTACACATCTCTGAACGAGGCATTCGGTGCTATTTCTGGTATGTCCGGGACTTCGATAACAGTCACCCTCACAGGGAATAGTGAAGAGTCCGCCAATATCACAGTACCTTCGGGCTATGATGTGTCATTGGACCTGAACGGGTATACCATCACCAACAAAGTCACAGAGAATCGCCTATTTACGGTCGAATCGTCCAGCTTCACAGTGATAGGGGTTAAGGCAGGAAGCGGAATGACCATCCCATCTGGCTTCAATACCTCGTGGGGATTCATCAAGATCACTGCCAACAGCGTTGTCACCTTGAACGGAGGAACATATTCTGGAGATACTGACCAAGGTGCATTCGTAAAGGTGGCAAATACTGCCCCTGATTCGATGGTGACAATGAAAGATGTGACAATGAACACAAACTGGTGGATTTTTGACACAGAGGCGTTATACACGACGGAAGAGATGACCGTTCTCTCTGTGATCGGAGGAGAATACACCACAGATACTGAGTCTTTTACCATATGTGCAAATCCTGAAACTGCGAG
>CAVKKO010000071.1:0-9905 GCA_963656905.1 Bacteroidaceae bacterium
GTTCAAGCTCCACCTCACCGAGGAGCGCAAGCTGCCCGTGACCTTCGTCAGGGACGTGGTCATGAAAGCCGCCAGCAAAGACATCATGAACTCCATCGCAAGGTGCATCCTCTTCCTCGCATCCTATGACAAGAAAGCGCTCGACAACAGCATCGAGAACGTGCTGAGGCAGTGCATCTACCTGATCAGCGTGTTCCCCATGCTCACGGTGTACAGCTATCACGCCTACAACCACTACATCAACGACGAGAGCATGTACATCCACAGGCCCGACCCCCGCCTGTCCACCGCCGAGAACATCCTCAGGATGCTCCGTCCCGACAAGTCGTACACCTACCTGGAGGCCACCGTCCTGGACCTCGCGCTGGTCCTCCACATGGAGCACGGCGGAGGGAACAACTCCACATTCACCACCAGGGTCACCACGTCCTCCGGATCGGACACCTACGCCGTCATCGCGGCGGCCATGTCCTCCCTCAAGGGGCCGAAGCACGGCGGAGCGAACCTGAAGGTCATGGACATGATGGACAACATCAGGCGCCATGTCAAGCGCACCGACGACGAGAAGGAGCTGAAGAAGTACCTCAACGACATCCTGGACAAGAAGGCGTTCGACCACCAGGGCCTGATCTACGGCATGGGGCACGCGGTGTACACCCTTTCGGACCCCAGAGCGGAGGTGTTCAAGTCCTTCGTCCAGAAGCTGGCCTCGGAGAAGGGCAGGCTGGACGATTACAGATTATATGAATCGGTTGAGAGGCTCGCCCCCTCGCTCATCCTGGCGAAGCGCCCCAACGCCACCAGCGTCACCGCCAACGTGGACTTCTACAGCGGGTTCGTCTACGACATGCTGGACATCCCGAAGGAGCTGTACACCGCGCTGTTCGCCACCGCCAGGATCGTGGGCTGGAGCGCCCACAGGATCGAGGAGCTCATCACGTCCAACAAGATCCTCCGTCCGGCATACGTGAACATCATGGAGCCCAGGGAGTACGTCGACCTGGAGGACAGGGACTGACGGGGATACCATCATATCCCAGAAGGAGATGGAAAGGGCATGTTCGGAAGCGCGAGCGTCGGGAAGGTCAGGGCCAACGTCAGGAAGGCGCTGGAGAAGCTGGACCTGAAATACCAGAACAGCGAGGCGGGAGACGTGGTCCTGAGCGCCATGGGGGACGACAACCCCATCGGTATGATGGTCATGTGCGACGAGGACAACAAGACCCTCAACATCTACTGCTACCTGATGTTCGACATCCCCGAAGATGCGCGCAACAAGCTCATCCCCGAGATCAACACCGTGAACAACACGATCAACAACGGCGGGTTCTACATGTCCGACGCCGAGCCGAAGATCTACTTCAAGATCGTCCAGAGCTACTTCGACAACGCGCCCTCCGTCCAGACCATAGCGCACCTGATTATGGTAGCCTTCAAGACCGTCGACGTCAACGACGGGAAGCTCAAAGGGCTCATACCTTCGAGCGCAGTGGTCAAGGACCCCATGTTCAACTGAGGGTCCGAGATGGAAAGGGAATCGGTAGCCGGCAGCAGGTTCGCGTGCTCCCCCAGGGAGAGGGCCGTGTTCGAGGCCGGCATCAAGATGGGGACGATCTACCACCAGTTCGTGGGGACCCCGTTCAACAGGGCCACCGTGGATTCGCTCGAGCAGCTGATCGAGAAGGCGATCTCCGTCCAGCCCTATGTGGAGTCAGTGAAGGTGAAGATAGACAGGTCCGTGTTCTCCGACGGCTCCGACAGGTACTGCTACTGCTCCCTGACCGGGGAGATGATCGACGCCGTCGTCACCATCGCTCTTGAGAGCACCAAGGTCGTCGCCGAGATGAGGTACGATGCCGAGCTGGACTATCCCCTGATGTTCGTGTCGGAGATATGCTGACAGGACGCTCCTCTATCGTTTTGTAGTTATAACTGCGTGATTGCACCTTTAATACCGTCTCCCGATATCAAGGAGCGGGTGCTCGACGTGCTCGGTAGATTGCGGAAGAAGAATGTCAGACCGGAGACTCCGCACCAAGCGATCGTCCGTAGATTCGACGGACTGAGCTACTTTACATTAACCGATGAGGAGATTGAGATTTTCAGGGTCATGCGCAGGCTGGGCTATGTCGATTTCGATACCGAAGGCGAGATTTCGGCTACCAAGAGGGGCAGAGGCATCATTGACGGCAGCATCGCGACCAACTATGAGGCCCCCTGTTCGTCGGCGATTACCTGGCAAGGGAAGGGAAACAATCGTCTGAACGCTGAGGGTGTTGGTCCTCGATGGGAACTATCGACTGTAGTTTTAAATACCCTATCGTCAAATTTGAATTGAAGTGGTCGAAATGAAAAGCTTGCGGTTCATGAAGAGGAAGGTCAAACCGGAGACTCCGCTCCAAGCGATCGTTCGTAGATTCGACGGGTCGAGCTACCTCACATTGACCGATGAGGAGGTGGAGATTGTCGATACCATGCGCAGCCTGGGCTACATCTCATACAATTCAGAGGGTGAAATCTCGGCTACCAAGAGGGGCAGAGGCATCATGGATGGCAGCATCGCAACCAACTATGAGACCCCCATATTCATTGGGGACTACTTGACCAGGCAAGAGGAGGCTTCAAATTGTGGTACGGCTGGATCCCGGTCCTGAGCAAGCACAGTCCTGCAACAATCCGTGGCCACCCCTTGATAGGGAATGACAAGTTCCTCATCACAGAGGGGAATTCGAGTGATGATTCCCTGCATGTGACGTATGTTTACGATGATGATCTGCACACGGACATGACCGTGAAAATCGTAGAAGGGTTCTTCGAGATAGATAGCTGTAAGAAGATGGATTCGAGACGTGCACAGGCGATTGTGATGAACCTCTACAACCTGCTAAAGAACAGCTACCATGTGGACCTCACCCATGACTCCGAGGAGGGACTGAACATTGTCGAGGCCGATAATGTCGAAGATGCTACAGTCCTCATCGCTGATAGGATAGTCAAAGATTGTGAGAATTTCCCCCTCAGAGCGGCAGGCATAGCGGATATGAAAACGCTCAGATCGCTCTATCTGAAGAGCATCGGGTCGACTGAGTACGGTCTCGCATACATCGAACGTTACAAACAACCATTGGGCCGGAACCTCTCTGAATATAGGGAACGCATCACCTCGGTATCGAAGTTCATCGATACGATCTACGCAACCAAGCGCGATGCCATCCAGGACGACCTCGCCAACCAGAGCAAGAAAACATCAGAGAGCACCGAGTTCCTGTCCTCTGTCGTCCTGGCCATGACGATAGGCTCCATGATCATGTCCTGTTCGGCATTCGTATTCGATCATCAGGAGATCGGAGGCTTGCTCAACAGCCTCATCGTGTCCGCGGCGGCCGCAGTCCCCGCCTCGATAATCCTGTATTCATACCTGAAGCGCAGGCACAGGGCCTCCGCCGATGAATGATCCCGCCCCGAACGATCCGGGCATCTCCGAGCCGCATCCCGCTGTTGGATGCATATCCTCCTCTATTGGCAATATCATCCATATATTATCCACAAATCTTTTAAGGACGTCTAAACGAGGGTTTAAGTATCTGCGTAGCTATGCTGGAAAAGCCAGCATTTACGCTGACGTGCGTGTCCATGGTAACAGATATAAAGATCGGAATCACAGGCCTGCCCGGTTCAGGCAAGACCTATGCGCTCCTCAGGGTCATCGAGATGCTGCAGAACGACGAGCTGCGCATCGGCGGGATGATCAACGAGCCCATCGAGGAGGGCAGGCACAAGGTCGGATTCACGGTCAAGGACCTGGCTACCGGAGACACGGCGGTCTTCGCCAGCACCAGCATCGAGAGCAAGATCATGGTGGGGAAGATCGGAGTGGACCTCAGCAAGCTGGAGGAGGTCGGGGTCAAAGCCATCCGCGACGCCTGCCAAAGCTGCGACATCATCGTCATCGACGAGGTCGGGAAGATGGAGGTCGAGAGCGAGAGCTTCATAGAAGCCGTCAAAGAGGCCCTCGATGCCGACAAGCCCATGATCATCACGCTCCACAAGAAATCCAGGAACCCCCTGCTCCAGGACATCAGGAGGAGGGACGACGTCAGGATCCTGGAGGTCACGCCGACCAACAGGAACATCCTGCCTTTCAAAATCGTCAAGCTCATGAACGGTGAGAGCGTTTGACCCCCGAAGGGGAGGTCATCCGCGAAGGGGCCACCGACATACTTGTCCCTTCAGAGCATTCTTCGGGCGGTCCCGGCAAGAAGATGGGGACCGTCTTCTTCAACGAGCAGATGGCATTCAACCGCGACGTCAGCGTCATGCTGCTGAGGTCCCTGGACAGGGAGTCCATAACAGTCGCCGACGCCATGTGCGCCACCGGGTCCAGGTCCGTCAGGATCGCCAACGAGGTCCCCGGCAGCATCGTCACGGCCAACGACATCAGCCCTTCCGCCATGCCGTACATCCGTGCGAACATCGAGCTCAACGGCCTGGACAACTGCGCCCCGTCATGCAGGAACATGCATTCCCTCTTCACCGACGAGTCCTTCGACTACGTCGACCTGGACCCGTTCGGGTCCCCAATGCCGTTCATCCAGTCCGCCGTCCGCGGGACCGGGAGGCACGGGATCATGGCCATCACCGCCACAGACACCGCCCCCCTGGCAGGCGCCCACGCCCAGAAGTGCAGGCGCAGGTACCAGTCAGAGCCCATAAGAGGGTTCATGTGCCATGAGGGCGGGCTCCGCATCCTCATGTGCAGCATCGCCAGGGAGCTGGCCAAGTTCGACAGGGGGATGACCCCCCTGCTCTCTTTCTACGCGGACCACTACTTCCGCACCTACGTCAGGATAGAGGAGGGCGCCCAGGCGGCCGACGACACCCTGGCGAAGCTCGGGTACATGCACTACGACATGGACACCATGGAGCGCTCCACTTCCAGGCTCTCCGACGAGGACCACAGGCTCGGCCCGTTCTGGCTGGGCCCCCTCCACGACCCGTACACCCTTTCCAGGATGTCCGCCGAGGGCATGGCCGACCAGAAGAGGTGCGTCAAGTACCTGGACCTCTGGAGGAACGAACTGGACGACCAGGTCTTCGTCTACGACATCGCGGAGCTCTCGTCGCACATCAAGATGTCCCCGCCGAGGATCGACGACTTCATGGAGTTCCTGAACCGGCACGGCAGAGCATCCAAGTCGCATGTCGCCCCGACATCGTTCAAGACGGACATCCCTCTGGAGGAGCTCGTCCCCCTGTACAGGGAGTTCAGCCCCGACGCCGGGAAGCAGCGACCCCCCTTCTGGTAATCTTAATATGGGGGCACGGACTAGCTGGCGACAGGTGCCACGAAATGCCCAGTCTCGCTATCATCGGAGCCCAGTGGGGCGACGAGGGAAAAGGAAAGATCACAGACTACCTCGACGAGGAGGCGGACATGATCGTCCGTTTCCAGGGAGGCAACAACGCCGGACACACCATCATCGTGGACGGCAAGACATACAAGCTCCACGGCCTTCCTTCGGGAGTCGTCAGGCCCGGCAAGCTCGCCGTCATCGGGAACGGCGTTGTCGTCAACCTGGAGGAGCTCGGGCAGGAGATCGACGACGTCATCGCCAACGGAGGCAGCATCGACGGCCTCAGGATCTCCGACAGGGCGCACCTGATCATGAACTACCACAAGAAGCTCGACGGCGCCGAGGAGAAGTACCGCGGGAAGAACGTTGTGGGCACCACCAAGAAAGGCATCGGCCCCGCGTACCAGGACAAGATCGCCAGGATCGGCTTCAGGGCCGGGGACCTCCTGGAGGACGACCTCCTGGAGGACAAGATCTCTTTCATACTCCCTTACAAGAAGGACCTCATGGCCATGATGGGCGCCGAGGCCTGCTGCTGCACCACCGAGAGCCTCCACGACAAGATGAAGGGCTGGAGGGACATGGTCGGCAAGTGCATCTGCGACACCTCCGTCCTGGTCAACGACGCCCTGGACGAGGGGAAGAACGTCCTCTTCGAGGGCGCCCAGGGAGCCATGCTCGACGTGGACCACGGCACCTATCCCTACGTCACGTCGTCCGCGACATGCGGCGGAGGCGTCTGCACCGGAGGCGGCATCGCCCCCTCCAGGCTGGACAACGTGCTGGGAGTCATCAAGGCGTACACCACCCGCGTCGGCGAGGGGCCGTTCGTCACGGAGCTGTCCGGAGAGGACGAGAAGGCGCTCCAGGCCAAGGGCGGGGAGTTCGGGGTCACCACCGGCAGGGGTAGGAGGTGCGGATGGCTGGACCTGGTCGTGTGCGAGCACGCCTCCAGGCTCTGCGGGTTCTCCTCAATCGGGATAACCAAGATCGACGTCCTCAACGACATCCCTGACCTCCCGGTGTGCGTCGCATACGAGATCGACGGAGAGGAAGTGAAGCACTTCCCCGCGTCCATCGCCAAGCTGAACAGGGCCAAGCCCGTCTACGAGCACTTCAAGGGATGGAAGAGCTGGGACGACCAGGAGAAGCTCCTGAAGGGCGGATACGACGCCCTCCCCGGCGAGATGCAGGAGTACATCGAGTTCATCGAGAAGTACCTCAAGGTCCCCGCGGACA
The DNA here is from genome assembly GCA_963656905.1 of Bacteroidaceae bacterium. Taxonomy (GTDB): domain Archaea; phylum Thermoplasmatota; class Thermoplasmata; order Methanomassiliicoccales; family Methanomethylophilaceae; genus Methanoprimaticola. The sequence continues at coordinate 6,594 of CAVKKO010000071.1, forward strand.
TCATCAGCATCGGCCCCGACAGGAACGAGACCATCGACCGCCGCGGCGACTGGTGGAACTGATGCTCAAAACGCCGGGCACGTCCCGGCATCCTTCTCCCGATAGCATCATATCGGATGATGCAGTCGGCTGCCCAAGCTGGGGTTGTCAAGCCAGGTCAAAGACGCAGGACTTAGGATCCTGTCCTTAGTGGTTCGTGGGTTCGAATCCCACCCCCAGCACTCTCACGTTCATAGAGGTCCCGTCATGGCTGTTTCCCTTTACATCATCAGGCTCACCAAGGAGATAGACGAGGGGAACCGCGCATCCTACGACAAGCTCAAGGCCCTGGCCAAGACAGACCCGGACGCCAAGCGCGTGCTGAGGACCGTGAAGGAGCCTCCGAAGCCTGCGACGCAATCCATCAAGGTCGCTCCCGCGCCCAAGCAGGACTCTTTCGAGAGAACGGTGGAGAAGGCTGGCTCCGGAGACGAAGCCGCCATCGCGCTGCTCAGGAAGAAGGCGGAGTACGAGGACATCAAGGCTCAGCATTCTCTGGGCATCATGCTCATGGACAAGGACCCCGACGAGGCATTCAAGTGGCTCAAGAGGTCCTCCAAGATGCCCGAATCGCAGGAAGCTATCAGAAGGCTCGCAACCAAGGGCAACGCGAAGGCCGAAGCATGGGTCAAGGAGCAGAAGGACCCGCCCGCCCCCATGTACAGGGGGAAGCCGCTGGCCCCTACCGGGCCCAAGACCGACGACCTCGGATACATAAGGCCGCCTTCCAAGCACACCAAGCCGAAGATCGGCGAGGTCTACAGGATCAACGACGCGCTGCTGCAGACCGGCCAGAAGAACACCATGGTCCTGATCAAGGAGATGAAGGGCGATTTCGTCACCGTTTGGACCGTGACAAGGGAGCCGGGGAAGCACAAGTGCGCCAAGCTCATCGAGCCCTGGCTGGCGGGATTCCCGACCAGCTCCGTCTACGTCCTCACCGATGTGGAGCGGACGTACAAAAAGAACGTCCTCGTTGAGTACAGGGGCACTCTGGGAGCCAACGACATCAAGCAGTTCAGGCTGTCGGCCTGACATCAACCTCAGAACCCGCATCTTCCGATACTCCGACCGGGTCCCAGTGGAAACGAGGGTATGGATCCGAGCCAGATATCTCCGCATTTGTAGTTATAAAAAGGGTCGATTCGAGGAAATCGCATATGTACTAGCATTTTCATCCTGAAATCAACAGATTCCGGGCCTGTGCTCAGCGCAATATAACAAACTCGGCTCGGTTCAAATATCGATAAACGGAAAGGGGGCGGTAGAGGTGACATGGTTGCCAAGACAGATGACTTTCGGACTGGAATTCTTCAGCACCATCCGTGAGAACGGAAAGTACTACGTTGACAAGACAGCCCTCGTGGACGAGATCGAGAACTACGGAGAAGGGCATGTGCTGCTCTTCACAAGGCCCCGCAGGTTCGGGAAGACCATGAGCATGACCATGCTCGATTCGTACTTCAACCAGAACTACAAGGGCAACGACTGGTTCGACGGCCTGAAGATCTCGGAGCTGAGGCCCGATGACCCGGAGAAGAACTCCAACATCGTCATCTTCATGACGATGAAAGACCTGGGAACGGGCTCTTTCAAATCCATGCTCACTCTCCTCAGAAGGATCGTCGCACGCGAATGCCGCCATGCATTCCCTTGGGATACTGTCAAGGGGATGAGCCCAGACCTGAGGGAGATATACGACAGGATCATGCAGTACCCGCCCGTGAAGGAGGACCTCGAGACATCTGTTGCAGACCTCTGCGAGCTGATCCACGAATTCTACGGGAAGGACCCGATCATACTCATCGACGAATACGACAACCTGATGAACCACAGCTTCGGCAAACCTGACCATCGTAAGATCGTCGATTTCATGAGGAGCTTCTTCAGCTCGGCGCTGAAGACCAACCCGTACTTCAAGTTCGCAGTCCTGACAGGCATAATGAAGGTCTCGAAGGAGAGCATCTTCTCGGGGCTGACCAACCTGGTCGTGAGCGATGTGCTGACCGTCGATCCGGAGGGCTCGTCCGAGGAGTTCTACGGGTTCACGCCGGAGGAGGTAAGAAAGCTCTTCGAGGACATGGGCGCCCCGGAGAAGTTCGAGGAGGCCAAGGAATGGTACGACGGATACCGTTTCGGCGACACGGAGATATACAGCCCATGGAGCGTCATGGGGTACGCCAGCTCTGGATTCCAGCCTAAGCCATACTGGATCAACACCAGCGACAACTCCGTCATCGGGGACATGCTGGAATGCTCCGACGACATCGTGTACCAGAACCTTGGTAAGCTCTGCTCCGGCGAGGAGATTGAGACCGACCTGGACGTCAACGTGTCCTACGGGGAGCTGCGCGACAACGCCGCCGCCCTGTACTCGGTGATGGTGATGACAGGGTACCTGACCACTGTCAGATCGGGGAGCAGGTACAAGGTGCACATCCCCAACAAAGAGATCTTCGATGTCTTCGGGAAGGAGATCCTGAACAAGCTGAAGCCTGGGGCAGGGTACAAGACAGAGGTCTTGTTCGATTCGCTGATAAACGGCGATGCAGAGAAGGTGAAATCGTCGCTGACGAACCTGATGGACGTCCTCAGCGTCAGGATCCTCAGCAGCGAGAGGGTCTACCAGGCATACATAGCCGGCCTCATGTCGATCTACAGGGGCAGGTACGAGGTGACCGCCGACTACGAAGCCGGGAAAGGATACTACGACATCAGGATGAAGTCGCTCGGAAGAGGCCCCCATGTTCTGATCGAAGTCAAGCGCCGCAACAAGAACAACGCGGGCACGAGCATGGACAAGCTGTCGGAGAACGCCCTGCAGCAGATAATCGACAAAGAATACTCCAGGGGGCTGAAAGGCCCGACGATGGCATACGGGGTCGCATTCAACCAGAAGGATGTCTTCGTCTCCCACAGGGAGATCTGAACAGCATTCCTGATGTGTGTGCAAATTTTAGCTCTACTTGTTCTGATGCTGGTGGGTCGTTCGTATCGACCCTCGAGAAGACCCTCCGAGGAGCATCGGTTCGAGGGTGGTCTGCATCCTTTTTGGCTCGGCGGAGCCGAGCATAACCGCGCAGGATGCGAAGGGGGCAGCCGGGCGCCCCCGTAGCTTCCCAGCGGCTTCATATCGTGTTGAAATAGAAGCGTAGCCTTCACAAGTTCGACCAAAAACCCAAGGAGGCTACGTCATGCAACACAGCAAACCATCTCAAAAATCTATCGACGAACGCATATTGGAGCCTCTCATGAGATGCTTCAAACTCGACC
>CAVKKO010000072.1:0-9724 GCA_963656905.1 Bacteroidaceae bacterium
CAGGGGGTAGACGTTCTGGTAGAGGGCGTTGGCCTTCAGGGAGGGCCAGACGTAGTCGCTGACGAACTCGTCCCTGGCGTCGATGTAGTCTGATTTGATGGCTCCGTTCCTGAGGGCGCGGGCGACGATGTCGTCCTTGCTGGGGGGCTGCCCGACGTTGATCGCGATGGCGATGACGTCGACGTTGTAGTTCTCCTGGAGCCAGTGGATGGCCACCGACGTGTCCAGTCCTCCGGAGTAGGCGAGGACGACCTTGTCCCTGGTTCCGGATTTGGCTGCGCATTCCTTCTTCTTGCAGGCTGCCATGTTTATCGTCCTCGCGATTTTCCTATTCTTATAATATCCTTATTGTACACGCGGACAGGCATCCGTCCGCGGCTGCACTTGAGGCGGGCCTCCTCGGATTAATGGACAACGTGTGTCGGATTGCGGACACGGTCGGAATCCCGTCCTGACGGACCGGAGAGGGCCCTTCCGGACGCATGAATCCAGCGTACAGCATGGTCACACATGCGTCTATCCGTCCCTGTGGGAACGGTCTTCATAACTTGTGTCCCAAATCGAACAATATCTTTTTCAATAGTTCTTCCGTCACTCGGATGCAATCACGTGTGATAGACATGACCAGGATAGGCATCATCGGAGGAACGGGGTACACCGGCGGAGAGCTGGCCCGTATCCTGTGCACCCACCCGGACGTGGAGATAGCCGCAATGACCTCCCGTCAGAACGCGGGAGCCAAGGTCGGAGAGGTCCACAGCTTCCTGAACGGATATCTCGACCTGGAGTTCACCGAGCGCATCCCCGACGATGCGAACCTGGACCTGGTGTTCGTCGCCACTCCCCACGGCGTTGCGATGAACGAGGTCCCCCGCTTCCTCGAGAGGGGGGTCAAGGCCATCGACCTGTCGGGAGACTACAGGCTCCACGACGTCTCGGTCTACGAGAAGTGGTACGGTCATGTCCACACCGACACCGAGAATCTGTCCAAGGCAGTTTACGGCCTTCCGGAGTTCTTCCGCGACGAGATCCGCGGAGCCGATCTCGTGGCCAACCCCGGATGCTACGCCACATCGATCATCCTCGCCTGCGCCCCGCTGCTGAAGTCGGGCCTGGTGGAGCAGGACGTCATCGCCGACGCCAAGTCCGGCACGTCCGGAGCAGGGATGGTCCCGAGCGCGCGCACCCACCATCCGACCTGCGGAGAGACGATCATCCCCTACAGCATCGGGACACACAGGCACACTCCGGAGGTGGAGATGGCAGTGGACCGCTTCGCCGGATCGCACATGAACGTCACATTCGTCCCGCAGCTGCTTCCCATAGTCCGCGGGATACTGTCCTCGTGCTACTTCCGCCTGAAGGAGGATGCGACCCAAGAGGACATCGACCGCATCTATCGGGCCCAGTACGACGGGGAGAGGTTCGTCCACTTCGTAAAGGAGCCCTCGATCCGCGCGGTCGTCGGGTCCAACCACGCCCAGGTCGCCTCCCGCGTCATAGGGGACAAGGTCGTCTCCTTCGGAGTGGTGGACAACCTGGTCAAAGGCGCTGCCGGCCAGGCCGTGCAGTGCATGAATCTCATGCTTAATCTGAAAGAGAGCGCCGGGCTGGACATGCCCGGTCTGGGGGTATGACAATGGTAGAAATCATAGACGGAGGGGTGACCACCCCTCAGGGCTTCAAGGCCGCAGGAGTGCACAGCGGAGTGAAATACCGCTCCCTCGACATGGGGCTCCTCTATTCGGAGGTCCCCGCCAAGGCGTACTGCGCATTCACGAGCAACAACGTCAAGGCCGCGCCGGTCCAGGTGATGATGGAGGAGAACTCCCCCACCCTGTCGGCGGTGGTCGTGAACAGCGGGAACGCCAACGCCCTCACCGGGCGCCGCGGGATAGAGGATGCATACGCCATGAAGCAGTCCGTGGCCGCCGAGCTGAACCTGGACCCGAAAGAGGTCGGGGTGATGTCCACAGGCCTCATCGGAAGGTTCCTGGACATGCACAAGATCCGCTACGGCATATCCCGCGCCGCCCGCGAGCTCGATGTGGGCCGCGAAGCGGACGGTCTGATCACCGAGGCCATCATGACCACGGACACGATCAAGAAGGAGTGCGCCGTCAGGGCCCGCCTGTCCGACGGCACTCTGATCTACGTCGCGGGGATCTCCAAGGGCAGCGGGATGATCTCGCCCCACATGAAGGTCCTGCACGGGACCACCCTCAGCCTCATCACCACCGACGCCACCCTGGGGCCGGACTTCGCAGATGTCTGGCAGTCCATCCTCGACGACACCATGAACATGGTCACCGTCGACGGCGACCAGTCCACCAACGATACCTGCATCCTCCTGGCCAACGGAATGTCCAAGTCCGCTCCGGCGGACCACGACCCTGAGTTCGAGGCCGCCCTGCGCACGGTCATGACCAAGATAGCACGCACCATCGCCATGGACGGAGAGGGCGCCACCAAGCTCATCGAGGTCCAGGTCACCGGCGCAGAGACCAAGGAGGACGCCAAGAAGGCGGTCCGCGCGATCACCAACTCCCCGCTCGTCAAGTCGGCCATATTCGGAGCCGACCCCAACTACGGCCGTCTGATGATGGCCCTCGGGAACAGCGGATGCAAGTTCAACCTGACCGATGTCCGCCTCACCATCAAGGGAGGGGACATGGAGGTCCCCATCCTCGACTCCGGAGCGCCTATCTTCCAGGACGAGCGCGCCGTCGAAGTGGTCCGCATGGCCATGGACAACAAGGAGGTCACCATCCTGGTGGACCTCGGAGTGGGGAACGAGACTGCAACCGGCTGGGGATGCGACCTCACCTACGACTACGTCCGCATCAACGCGGAATATGCGACATGAAGGTGCCCGATTTGCCCGGCCTGTACGTATTGAAGTTCGGCGGCAACGCCATACGCGGAAGGGACGACCTGGCCCGCCTGTCCGGCGAGATAGCCCGCATGGTATCCCGCGGATGCAAGGTCATCCTGGTCCACGGCGGAGGCCCCGAGATATCCGAGGAGATGGAGCGCCGCGGCCTCACCCCCCGCAAAGTGTGCGGCATAAGGGTGACGGACCAGCAGTCCCTGGAGGTAGCCGATATAGTGCTGAGGAGGCTCAACTCCGACGTGGTGTCCTGCCTGAAGGAATGCGGCGTCAACGCCGTCGGCATGCCCGGCTACATGTGCTCTGTGTGCGTCAGGAAGCAGCCCATGAAGGTCTGCGAGGACGGCAGGGAGGAGATTGTCGACCCCGGCCTTGTGGGAGAGGTCCAAGATGTTGACCCCACATGCCTGAACGACCTGCTGGCCGTGAATGCCGTGCCCGTGATCTACCCGATAGGGAAGGACAAGGACGGGAACATGCTGAACGTCAACGCCGACACCATGTGCGCCGGCATCGCAGCGCACGTGGGATGCGTCGAGATGGTCACCATCACCGATGTGCCCGGCATCCTGACGGACGTCTCCGACCCCTCGTCGAAGATCGACTCCCTGGACCTTGCCCGCGTAGACTCCCTGATAGCGGACGGCACAATATCCGGCGGGATGATCCCCAAGGTGGAGGCCTGCAGGAAGGCCCTGGAGGCCGGAGTCGGGAAGGTCCGCATGGTCAACGGAAGGGACCCCGAATGCATCGTGGCCGACATCCTTGACGGTGTCAGTCACGGAACCGTAATCACGAAGTGACGATCATGGATTTCAACGAAGTCAAAGAGCTCAGCTCGAAGTACCTGTTCCAGAACTACGGCCGCATCGACCTGTGCTTCACGCACGGCAACGGATGCTACCTCTACGACACCGAGGGCAGGGAGTACCTGGACCTGGTGGCCGGAATCGCCGTCAACTCGATCGGATACGCCCATCCCGGATGGGTGGAAGCCGTCCAGGCCCAGGTGGCCAGGATGGCCCACGTGTCCAACCTGTACTACGTTGCCGAGCAGGCCCGGCTCGCCGAGAAGATCGCATCCATAACCCCCGCGGGCATGGACAGGACCCTGTTCTGCAACAGCGGCGCCGAGGCCAACGAAGGCGCGTTCAAGACAGCTGTCCGTTACACCGGGCGCGGCAAGATAATGTCCGCGCTGAACGGGTTCCACGGAAGGACCGCAGCCGCTCTGGGCGCCACTGCCCAGGGCAAGTATCAGCAGACCTTCGAGCCCCTGATCAGCAACGCGTTCGAGTACTACGAGTACGGGAACCCGGAGTCGGTCAAGCAGATGATCACCAAAGACGTGGCCGCGGTCATAGTGGAGCCCATCCAGGGAGAGGGCGGGGTCCGCACCGCTCCCGCCGAGTTCTTCAAGACCATCCGCGACGAGTGCACGGACAAGGGCGCTCTCATGATCGTCGATGAAGTGCAGACCGGCATCGGGCGCACCGGCGAGTGGTTCGGCATCCAGAACTTCGGCGTCGTGCCCGACATAATCACGATGGCGAAAGCTCTCGGCGGCGGAGCCCCCATAGGAGCTGTGAACACCACCGACGAGATCTCCAAGGTCATGACCCCCGGGACCCACGGCACCACTTTCGGCGGGAACCCACTGGTCACCGCTTCCGGATGCGCCGTCCTGGACATCATGAAGCACGACGGTCTGGTGGAGCACGCCAAGGAGATGGGGAAGAGATGGATGGACGATCTCAAAGCGATCCAGTCCCCTAAGATCAAGGAGGTCCGCGGATACGGGCTCATCATCGGTGTGGAGATGGATTCTCCGGAATCCGCTTCCGCCGTCCAGAAGTACTGCCGCGAGAACGGCGTGCTGGTGAACGTGTGCCACGGGACTACCATCCGCCTGATACCCCCGCTCATACTGACAGACGAGCAGAAGGACGTCTTCACAAGGCTCCTCAAGGAGGCCCTGGCCTGAGGCCGGCGCCGCCCCTCGCGGGCGGCGCATCCCACGGACATGTACTGCGCAAACTGCGGGACCGAGATCCCCGAATACGCCATGTACTGCCCCCTGTGCGGGCACAGGATGGCCTCACGCTCTCAGACCGGAGGGATGACGGGAGCGCCTTCACCGCAGCCCGGGCCCCGGGCGGCTGCGGTCAAGCAGATATCCGTCTCCACCGCGATGCTGCTCTCGATAATCCCCGGCTTGGGGGAGATCTACCTTGGGAACGTATGGAAGGGCATAGCCTTCTTCATCGTGGCATTGGTCCTGTTCGCGGTCCATCCGATATTCTCGCTCATCTTCTGGCTGTACAATGTCTACGCCACCCATTCCGACGCGAAATCGATGGAGCATCAGCCGTAACGACGGCGTCCGGGGAAGCAGACAGCCTTGTCTGTTCCCCGACAAGAAACCTCTTTTTGTTTCTTATCGAACATTAATATATCAGCAGGGTCATCTCTGTCCCATGTCCAAAAGCGTCAGCAAGGAGAGCCTCGCCGAGAAGACCAGGATGTACATCGATGCGCACCCGAGCATCAAGGACTGCGTGTCCAAGGGATTGATCAACTATTCGTCCCTGGCGAGGATGATCATGAAGGACATAGGCGTGGACAACGAGGAGGCCGTGATGATCGCGTGCCGCCGCTACGCCTCCAAGCTCTCCGTGACGACCGACCACGAGCTCAGCATCCTGAAGATTCTGAAGGACAGCAGGCTCGAGATGAGGACCAAGACCTGCATCGTCACCGCCAAGAACGACTGGTCGGTGCTCCACAAGATGGACAACCTCTTCAAGGACCTCTGGAACGAGAACAGCATCATGCAGTGCGTCCAGTCCGCTTCCGCGGTGACCATCATCGCGGACACCCTCTTGAAGGAGAGGATCATCGACACCGTCGGCAGGTTCAACCTGATAAAGGTGAGGGAGAACCTGGTCGAGATCGCCGTCAAGTCCCCCGAGAAGATCGTGGACACCAGCGGTGTCATCGCGTACCTGATCACCAACCTCTCGGATGCGGGCATCAACATCGAGGAGACCGTCAGCTGCCACACCGACACGATATTCATCGTCGGCGAGTCGGACATGATCAACGCCTACTCCGTGCTGACCAAGTGCATCCAGTCGGCTGAGGAGACGATCGCCGCAGAGCAGTGATACATTACCCGGCATCCGCCGGGGCTTTCCAACCCTTTTCATCCTTCTTTCCCCCGACAGATTTATCTATCATCCAGCCAACGGGAGTCCATGAGCCTGAAAGCGGTCAAGGACATGCTCGTCGGAACGCTGGTCGGGATAGTCTCCATGCTCCCCGGCGCCAGCGGTGCGACGATAGCGGTCGTTTTCGGGATATACGAGAGGCTGATCTCAGACCTGGCGGATATCCGGAAGAAGCTTCTGAAAGACCTGAGATTCATCATCCCCCTGGGGATCGGTATCCTCTTCGGATTGTTCCTGTGCGCTTTCGGCCTGAAGGAGCTCATGGACATATGGGAAGTGCCCATGATGTTCTTCTTCGTCGCCCTCATAGTCACCCAGATCCCCGACATCATGGCCCTGTCCAAGGACGACAGCCCCATGACCAAGTGGAACTGGGCCGCGTTCGTCGGAGGGTTCCTCGTCATGATGGCCGTGCTCGTCATGGGCATGGGCAACGGAACGGACAGGACCGTCGACAACGCTTTCGTGTGGATCCTCGTGGGAATGATCCTGGCGGTGTCCAAGCTCGCCCCCGGGGTCAGCGGCTCCACGATCCTGCTTGCCATGGGCCTTTTCACGCCGTTCATGAACGCCCTCACTGACTTCGACATGTCCGCCCTGATCCCCGGAGGCATCGGTCTCATCATCGGAGCGCTGGCGTTCTCCAAGGTCATCGACCGCTTCATGACCAACAACAGGAAGTCCACGTACATCGCCATCCTCGGCCTCACCGTCGGATCCGTCGTCGCTGTCGCGATAGACGGAGGCATCAAGATGGACGGCACCGAGATGATCCTCCAGAGCATCGTCGGCATAATCCTCGGACTGGTCCTCGGAGCTGGCCTGAGCAAAGTCTCCAGGATATACGCCGAGGAGACCATCGAGGAGAATGTCGAGGCTTGAGCTTCCGGCCATCGCCGGGGCTTCCGCTCCGGCATGGCAGATTGGGATTCCGCAACCGTAACACCGTTTTCCTGTGCAAGCCAGGGACATCCGGAGACCCGCCTTTGCACAACTAGTTTAATGTTGTACATGCTCAAACGCCTCAATGACTCTCCTAGAATCCTTTACGGAGTTCGTCGACGATGTTTGGTACATCCTGTTCGCCCTCATCGTCCTGATGGGGCTCTATTGCACTATACGTTTGAAAGGCATCCAGTTCACGCAGATCAAGGAGATGTGCCGCGTCACGTTCTCCCGCAAGGTGGTCGGAGAGAAGGAGAAGGTCTCCTCGTTCCACGTGTTCTGCATGAGCATGGCCAACCGTATCGGGGTCGGGAACATCACCGGTCCCGTGATGGCCATCGCCATCGGCGGTCCCGGAGCCGTCTTCTGGATGTGGATGTTCGCCCTCCTGGGGATGGCGACCAGCTTCCTGGAGACCACCATCGGACAGATCTACAAGGTCAAGTCCGACGAGGACGGCTTCCACGGAGGCTCCGCCTACAACATCCTCCACGGCCTCGGGATGAAGCGCGGAGCTCTGATTGTCTCCTGCATCATGTTCATGATGTACATCATCGGGTTCGTCTCGATGGAGGTGTGCAGCATGGCCGAGGCCGCCAACGGCAGCTTCGACTTCGAAGGCAGCCAGCTGTTCTTCGCCGTCCTGTTCACGCTCCTCACCCTGTTCATCATCATCGGCGGTGTCAGGAGGGTGTCCCGCCTCTCTGTCGGCATCGTCCCCGCCATGGCCGTCATGTGGTTCATCATCTGCATCATCGTCGTGGCCATCAACGCCGCCAACATACCTTCCGCCATATCATCGATCTTCGTCAACGCGTTCTCCGTGCCGTCCGCAGTGGGCGGAGGAGTCGGGGCAATGCTGATCATCGGAATGAAGAGGGGCATCCTGTCCAACGAGGCCGGTATCGGGTCCATCCCGAACATCTCGTCCATGGCGGACGTCAAGCACCCTGCCGCTCAGGGGCTGTCCCAGTCCATCGGCGTCTTCATCGACACCATCGTGTGCACCCTGACCGCTCTCGTCGTGCTCAGCTTCGGCGGGTACGAGTCCATCCAGGGAGTCTACAATTCCCTCGGCGAGGAGTCCGTCCCAACCCTCCAGTTCATCATGGAGGACGCCATCGGATGGATCGCCCCGTACCTCGTGTCGCTGTTCATGTTCCTGTTCGCTTTCACCAGTCTGATGACAGACTATGTCATCGGACAGAACAACATGGAGATCAACGGCTCGAGCAAGGCCAAGCTCATGCTCCTCAACGTGGTCATCCTGGTCGTCGTGTTCCTGTCCAGCTTCTACAGCTCGGACGCGCTGTTCGTGGTCGTTGACCTTATGATGATCCTGTGCGGATTGGTCAACGTGGTGGTCATCTTCAAGCTCGGCTCCAGGGCGGTGGAAGCATACGCGGACTACCGCAGGCAGAGGGCCGAGGGCATCGAAGAGCCCGAGTTCCATACCAGTGCGCTGTCCGACCAGACAGGCATCTCCTGCTGGAACGAATGAACCTCTTTACCATCAAAGGGCGGCAGGGGCCGGGCCCTTATCCGGCTCCCCGTCCCTACGGGACGGTGCGCCCGACCATCACACTTAAATCGAACGGCAAGGTACGGCTCCACAAGGAAAGCGTGAGACCATGGCCGACGAATGGATAAGGATCGCAGCACCAGCCACAACATCCAACATCGGAGCCGGGTTCGACATATTCGGACTGGCTCTCAAAGAGCCCTACGACATCATCGAGGGCAGGAAGATCGAGTCAGGCATGGTGATCTCCGAGGTCACCGGGCCCGGCTCCGAGAGCATCCCCATAGACCCCGAGCAGAACTCCGTGAGCATCGCGGCCGCGGAGGTCCTGAGGAGATGCGAGGCCGATTTCGGCATCGAGATCAAGATCAAGAAGGGCATCCGCCCCTGCAGCGGCATCGGGTCCTCCGGAGCGTCCGCAGCGGGAGGGGCGTTCCTCGCACACATCCTGTGCGGAGAGAAGCTCACGCTCAGCGAGGTCGTGCTCTGTGCAGCCCACGCCGAAGACGTCACTTCCGGCGGGTTCCACGCCGACAACGTCGCCCCCTGCGTCCTGGGAGGGTTCACGGTCATACGCTCTTACGAGCCCTTCGAGGTCATATCTATCAAGCCTCCGGAGGACCTCGGCATCGTCATCGCCATGCCCGACATCCTGGTACCCACCAAGGAGTCCAGGGCCGTCCTCCCCAAGGAGGTCCGCGTGAAGGACATGGTCTTCCACCTCGGCAACGCCGCGTGCATGGTGTACGGCATGCAGACCGGCGACCTGGGGCTCATCGGAAGGTCCGTGCAGGACGCCGTGTTCGAGCCTGCCAGGACCTGCCTGGTCCCCCACCTGAAAGAGGCCGAGTCTGTAGCTAAGTCGCACGGCGCCATCGCGTCGTTCCTCGGCGGCTCCGGTCCCTGTATAATCTCATTCTACGACAAGAGCTCCCATCAGGGCGAGTCCATCGCCCAGAGCATCCGCGCCATGTACGCGGACCACGACATGGGATGCGACACCTGGATCACGGAGCCCGGCTCCGGTTGCAGGAGGATCTGAAATGGCAGCGCACAAAGTTATCTGCTGGGATTGCGGAGCAGAGGTCGACGACCCGTTCGTCAACACCTGCCCCAGATGCGGCGGTCTCCTGACCG
>CAVKKO010000073.1:0-9702 GCA_963656905.1 Bacteroidaceae bacterium
CATCGTTGATAGCTATGGCGAAGACGCTTTCGAGATAACCGGGAGCACAGTAAAGGTCACGCTCAAGTACAAATTCGAGAAGAACAGACTTTCAAAAGTCTACGATGACAATCTGGATCCAACGTCATTACGCGTGTTGAATTATCTGGCATACAATTCCAGTAGCACTTTGATTGAAGCTTCCGAATCATTGGGCATCAAAAGAGGAACCCTGGGAAAGATTGTGGTGAAACTACAAGATCAGGGCTACATCATCAGGAAAGGATCGAAGAAGAAAGGCTATTGGGAAGTCCTCAGCAAGAAATCCAAGACCGATGAAATCGATGAAGGACATCAGTCTGTGGACTGAGATAATAGATGCCCGGAAGCTCGGCAAATCCTGCCAAAAGCTCTTATGCCGAGCTAATAGATTCCTACACCATGTGCTCCAAGGTGCTCATACTGTCAGCCTCTCCGCGCAAGAACGGCAACACCGACCTCCTCTGCGACAGGTTCGCGGAAGGCGCGAAGGAAGCCGGCAACGAAGTCGTGAAGGTCCGCGTGGCCGAGAAGCGCATAGGTTTCTGCACCGGATGCGAGAAGTGCATCGGATCCGGAAAGTGCGTCATAAGGGACGACATGGACGAGATCGGCAGGCTGATGCTGGAGTCCGACGTCATCGTTTTCTCCTCGCCGGTGTACTTCTACACCGTGGACGCCCAGATGAAGGCCCTGATCGACAGGTGCGTCCCGTTCTATGCGGACATGACCGGCAAGAGGGTCTACTTCATCACCGCCGCCGCGGATCCCAACGACCACATGCTCGACCTGACGCTGGAGTGCTTCCGCGGGTTCACCAGGGACTGCCTCCCGGATGCCGAGGAATGCGGCTCCATCAAGGCAGCCGGCATAATGCGCAAGGGAGAGGTCGCCGGCACCGCCTACATGGACCAGGCGTACGATATGGGCAGGTCCGTGGAGTGATACTCATCCGGTGATCCTGAACCCGTCCTCGTCGCCTTCCGCGTCGTACCTCACGCCACGGTCGTCGAGGACGGCCCTCACCGTCTTGATGTGCACGCCGAGCCCGACGTTCATGAACTGGTTCTCCACCATGGTCTGGCCGTCGTAGACGGCGGTGGGGTGGAGGTCCAGGGGGATGTGGCGGGTCTGCACCTGTATCGCGTAGAGATGGCCTTCCCTGTCGAAGATCGGCCCTCCGGACTGCCCTTTCAGGCCCGGTGTGGAAGTCTCCACATAGAGGCATTCGAATTTCCCGTCGGCGGAGCGTCCCTGGTTCACCGTGCGGGTGTGGAGCCCGTCGTTGGGGAATATGACTTCTTTGGACGGGATGGAGGGGATCCTGAACACGCCCTTGGACTCTTCGAACGAGGATTTTATGCCGACGAACGGGAACCCCATGCGGCATACGCTGGTCCCGGGACGCAGCGACTCAGGGTCCTTCAGGACAGGGTACTCTGCGACCCATGAAGGATTGAAGCCCGCAAGCTTCCCCACGGCGATGTCCACCTGCCTGTTCACGAACACCTCTTCCACGCGGGTGCCGTCCCATCCCCACCACATCGAGTGGTTGGTGATGAACTCGGGGTCCAGCTTGATCTTCCCCGACGGCGCGCCGGGCCCGTCGACCTTGTTCTCGTTCAGGCTGTTGATCTCGGCGATCTTGTTCTGATCTCCCTGATATTTCACCATGGAGTCGTAGAGGTGGCCGGCTGTGACGAACCATCCGTCCCTGTTTATAATGGTGAACGTGCCGCATTCGGTCCTGACCTCCCCGCTCTGATGGCGGGTGGAGATTACAACGGGCCTGGTGAACTCTGATGCTTTGCGGCACGCTTCTGCGAACATGCGACCTGCATCCTGGTCCATGTATATGAGAACCATCGGGATTTGCGCGGAGGAACCGATGCTCGGAGAGCTCCGGGCAGCTCCTCCGTCAAGGCCAGGGAATCTGTCAAATACATCCGCGGCATTATGCGGTCATAGAAGGCGAGAGTATGATTTCTAAGGAGACCCAATACAAGTTGTATGCAGGTACCAAGAAGGATGACTACACGGGCTGGGAGCACGTCGCCGTGGATCCCGAGCAGGCCGACACCCTCGACTTCTGGTCTCTGAACCTGGGCAACGGGTACTTCCTGGACAGGATCACCAAGGTGAACCACGGCAAGCTCTTCAAGAAGATCATCAAGATGAACAGCGTCCGCAGGGACCGCACCATCGAGGACCCCGACGGGGACTACAAGGACCTGGACTTCCATGTGCTGTTCGACGTGAAGATCATGGTCGCGGAGGACTCCATCAAGTTCGACGGGAAGCACAACTCCTTCGTCCTCCTGTCCAGGGAGCCCGTCGATTGGGAGGCGTTCACCCGCGAGGCCCCGAAGTTCTCCGAGGAGAACCTTGACGACAACTGGTCCAGCTTCTACCGCTGATCTCGGAAATACCGAGCTTAATCCAGCACGCTCGCTTTAAGTGCCTGAAGCTATCTTGAAGCGGGCATGAAGCCCGAAGACATCGCCGAGACCATCGCCTGCTCCGCGGACGCCGTCTACGACTACCTTGAGTTCATGCAGTACGCCACGGACCCTCCGCTGGGCGTGTCGGTGACGGAGGTTTCCGGATGCACCGTGTCCGGGAACTTTGCGGTCCTCAAGCTCGATTCCGCTCTGGGCGACTCGTCCAACCTTTCCCTCCTAGTGGATTCTATGTGGATCAAGGAGGACGCTGCAGGGTTCACGAGGTACGACGAGGTGTCCAAGACCATCGTCGTCAGGCCCGGGGCGGAGGTCCTTGCTAAGATGGCCGATCCTTCTGTCAAGATCCGTCTGGTGTCGGACATGAAATTCCTCATCATCGCGCTGAGGGACTTCTACCGCAAGTACGGCAAGCTGCTGACGCTGCCTGTCATCGATCCTGTCTCCGCCGAGCCCTCGTTCCCCGAAGGCTCGTCTCCGACGGCCAACCAGAGGGACGCTGTCGACACCGTGCTCCGCAGCAAGCTGTCCTACGTCTGGGGCGCTCCCGGAACGGGCAAGACGCAGTTCGTGCTGGCCACCTGCATCCGCGCCTGTCTGGATGCTGGTCAGAAGGTCGCTGTGTTCGCTCCCACCAACAACTCCGTAGAGCAGGTGCTGAGGGGGATCATCAAGTCGTTCTCCGACGATTCCTCGATCCTCGACGGCATCATACGGCTGGGAGTCCCCACCAAGGAGTTCCTGAAGGAGCATCCGGGCATGTGCGAGGACTCCCAGGCGGACAGGAGGATGCAGCAGTGCCTGGAATCCGCGGACAACCTCATGGAGGTGATGCTGGAGAGGTGCTGCGACGAGCTGGAATCGGAGGTCCTGGAGCTGCAGAGGGACATCGACCGTCTGAAGGCGGACTCATCGGGAAAGGTCATGCTGAGGGACCATCGCAGGATGGCCGACAGGTTCGCCGAGCTCAAGGAGATGTTCGCAGCGTTCCCGGGATCGAGGGACCTCGTCTCGGAAGCCGATTCCAAGGACATCCGCATCGTGATGCACGGGATAGTCGATGCGCTGTACGGCCGCGACCGCCCCGCATCGGAGATAGATGAGTTCGACTCATGGTCCGATGCGGACCTGATGGGCGCGATGCTCCAGTTCGAGCTGGACGCGGAAGGGTTCAGGAAGAGGTCGGTGGAGGCGAGGATAGGGGATGCGGCCATCATCGCGTCGACGCCGCAGCAGTTCATCTCCAGGTTCCGTCCGAGAGGGTCCGAGGAGGACAAGCGCATGGAGCTGGACGTGGACAGGATATTCCTGGACGAAGCCGGATACTGCGGGCTGCTCCAGGCCGCATCCCTGTTCACCAACGGCGTTCCGGTGACGTTCCTGGGGGACCATATGCAGCTGCCTCCCGTCTCGGTTCTCGATTCCCAGCTGCTGGAGGATGCCGTACGCAAGAACGGCAGCCTGAAGGACGCCTACCTTTGGAACATGTCCGCCCTGTACTGCGAGCAGCTGGTAGACGCCGGTCCCGGATCCGTGAGGGCATCGTTCCTCGACAGCCTCCCTCCGGAGCTCATTCTGACGAGGCGCGCGGACCTGACGGAATCCCACCGTTTCGGATCGAACCTGGCTGCCATCCTGGATCGTCATGTCTACAGGAACGGCATAACCGGCGTCTCCGGCAGCGACCTCGACATAGCCTGCATCGATGCCACATGCACCGAACGCAACGGGCGCGAGAACAGAGGGGAAGCATATGCGATACGGGACTACCTGAAGCAGAACCCCATCGATCCCGACAAGGTTGTGGTCCTCACCCCTTACACGGTGCAGCTCCGTCTTCTGAAAAGGGTGCTCGGCAGGAGGTACAGGGATTCGGTGATGACTGTCCACGGATCCCAGGGCCGCGAATGGGACACGGTGATATTCAGCGTGGCGGACAACGGCGTGGAGTCCCGGGACGTGCCTTTCCGTTTCACCAGCTCGGCGACCGACATAGGGGTAAAGGTGATCAACACGGCGGTGTCAAGGGCGAAGAAGATGCTGCTCATCGCCTGCGACAGGGATTTCTGGCTGTCGAAGGACGATGAGCTGGTAAGCGGTTTGCTCCGGGCGGTGCCGGAGGGGAACGTGATCACTCCTCGGGCCTCTCGGGAACGAGGTTCCTGAGAAGCTCCTTGATGTCCGACAGGTCGTTCCTGATGTCGGAGACCTGGGCCCTCAGGCCGCGGTAGTCCGCTTCCAGGGCCTTGAAGCGCTCCTCGTATGCCGCATCGGCGGAAGGCGCGGGCTCCGGCTCCTCTGGAGCGGTGTTGATGGCCCTGATCTCCTCTACAAGGGAGTCGCGGCGGGCCTTCAGGGAGGAAGCCATCATCGACAGCTTCTGCTTCTCGCCGTCGTCGCCGTCCATGTCGGCCTTCAGCATCTTGATCTCGATCTGCATGAGCTCGCTCATGATAGACTCCACCTCTGCGGTGAGCTCCTCCTTGGATGCCGAGGGCTTCACGGCCGGGCGCCCGTCGTCATCGGAGTCCTCCATGAAGGGACGGTAGTTCTGGATGTTGGAGTTCAGATCGTTCGAGACGTTGGGGACCTGCATCCCCACCGCGATGAACGAGTCCTCGATCTCCTTCTTCCTGGCAAGCAGCTGTCCGAGCCTGTCCTCCATCTCCATGACCTGCTCCGCCTTGGCCTGCGCTTCCGCGGGATCGGCGGGCATGACGTCCCTCAGCTGCCTGAGGAGCATGTTCAGCCTGTTCGTCTCCGTGGCGATGAACCTGAGCTCGCGGTCGTATTTGCTGCCCGGCATCTTCAGGCCTTCTTCTTCTTTTTCTTGGCCTTCTTCTGGGCCATGATCGTCTGGTAGGAGTCGTACAGATAGTCGTCGTAGAAGATCAGCTCTCCCAGGGCCTCCAGGGTGTAGGGGTCCTCCAGGATGGTCTTGATCATCTTCTTGTTCTTGAGGGCCGCCCTTCCGATGTCCATGCAGAGGTCCTCCACGATGGCGTCGCAGTAGTCGGCGCGTATCGCATCGGCCTCAAGCTCGTTCTCCAGGTCGTCGGCGTTGAGCTCGGAGATGTACTTGTCGTACAGCTCGGGGCACTCGACTACCTTGTCGTTCTCCAGGTCCAGGCCCTCCAGCATGGAGTCGTCCTCCTTCATGTCGGCGACGACGGTGATGTACGCTGTCAGATCGGCTTCCAGATAATCGATGAGGTCCTGCATCTGCTGGATGCTGGAGTCCTTCTTGAGCCTCTTTTTCTTCTTCTCGAGATCGGCTATCTCGGCGCGCTTCCTCGCGATGGTGTCGGTGAGGAGGGCCACAGCCTGGTCCAGGGTGTATTCTTCTTCCATGGCGTCTGGATGGGCCTGCGGAGATAATATGATTGCCACGTCCAGCGGCAGATCTCCGAAGGAAGCCATGCCAGGGGGCGGGGCCGATATGTAACAGACGGGTGAGTTCACAAACGTTAAATCGGGACTGCTAGATTCTCTTCCCATGGAAGAGCAGGGACCATCTATTCTGGAGCTCGAGTCCCGCAGCGAACGCAACGACCCCGAGGCCATGTACCTTCTGGGGAAGAGCTATTTCCAAGGCGACGGCGTCCCTCAGGACGTGCCCAGGGCCGTGGACCTCATACACAGGTCCGCGGAGATGGGATACGCCGATTCGGAGTACACCTACGGCTACTTCCTCTGCACCGGGATCGGGGTCAAGACCGACAAGGTCGCCGCCATAAGATGGTACAGGCAGGCAGCGGACAAAGGTTGCGTCGAGGCCCAGTACGGCCTCGGCTACATGTGCGACAAAGGGGAAGGGGTGAAGGTCAACAAGATGGAGGCCGCCAAGTGGTATCACCTCGCGGCTTCCCACGGCCACGCCAGCGCCCAGTGCAACCTGGGGATCCTGTACTTCAACGGATGGGGCGTCAGGCTCGACAAGAAGGAGGCCTTCGACCTCTTCACCAAAGCTGCCGCCGGAGGGAACCTCGATGCGATGTACAACCTAGGCAGGATGTACGAGGTCGGGGACGGCATCGAGAAGGACGACGAGGCCGCTCTGCACTGTTACGCCGAAGCGGCTTCACGCGGAGACGCCCATGCGCTCTTGTCCATGGGGATCCGCCATCTGACCGGGGACGGCGTCCCTGTCAGCCCTCAGCTGGCAGCCAGGATGCTGGCCGGCGCGGCGGAGAAGGACAACGACATCGCCCAGTACCAACTCGGCATGATGTACTACCGCGGAATAGGCGTGGAGAAGGACCTGTTCAGGGCCGCCAACCTGATAATGCGCTCGGCCATGAACTGGAACGAGGAAGCGATCTACACCCTCGGGATGATGTACATCAACGGCGAGGGGCTCCCCAAGAACGAGAAGAGGGGCAAGGCGCTGCTCAGGTTCGCCGCGGACCTGTCGAGCGACGATGCCCCGGAATGATCAGAACTTGGTGTCCCTGGAGATTATCTGGATGTCCTTCCCGCAGTATGGGCACTTGAAGAACACCGTGTCCATGCCGTCCTTGTCCTCTCCGAGAAGGGCGGGGCCCTTCATCGTCTCTGTGAAGATGATCCTCTGAGCGAGCAGGTCGTCCAGCATGGGCTTGCAGCATGCGGCTTCTACATCTGCATCCGAGAGCTGGAGCTTCAATATGGGCCTCGCCCTCAGCTTCCTGTTGCGCTCTTCGGTGAGCATCGTGTCGATCCTCTCCGCGTCCACATCCGCTCCGGGATACCCCATGGATGCGGCGTAGGCCAGGAGCCTCATGCACTTCTGAAGGTCCTTGTCAACCCCTATCCCCTTCTCCAGCATGAGCGCGAGATGGTACATCGCCCCGGGATCCAGGTCGTCGGAGGCCTCTTGCAGCAGGGAAGCTCCGCGGGCGGGGTCGGGCTCGCAGCCCTCTCCGGACGAGAGCAGTATCCCGAGCTCCCTCTTGGCGGGGGTGTGGCCCTGCTCAGCGGCCTTGGAGAACCATCCGAAGGCCTTCACGGGGTCCTTCGGGACGTCGCCGCCGTAGATGTGGATGAGCCCGAGCTGGTACTGTGCATCGGCATCTCCGCCATCGGCGGCCTGTGTGAGAGCTTCTGTGCTGGTCATTGCGATCGGGTGAGAATCGGCTACGGGTTAAAGGAACCTTGCATAGTCCAGGTGAAGATGCTGGAGATAGATTGCCCTTCATCTGTTTCGTTGAAGGTTGTCGTGATCCATGTCGCACATCGGAGATGGAAAAGAAGGAAAAAGGTAACTACTCAGGGGGTACAGTCAGTGACCCGCTTCGCTTGGGGCGCTTGGTCCGCCTGATAGCCCGATGGCTTCTGCCCACCGCCCCTCGAACGCCATGGTCATCGCCTTGAACGCGGAGACCCCGTGCTTGCGGGCCGTGTCGATGTACGACATGATGTCGAGGTACTGCTGCAGGCATCTGTCCGAACGGTAGCATCCGGAGACCTTCGTCTTGACTTTGACCGGTCTGAACCCTCTCTCGGCCAGATTGTTGTCGAACGGGATCGAGAGGTCCCTGACGAACAGGCAGATCTCTGCCTCTCTTTCGCGAAGGCGCTCGATCAGGGCGCGTTCCTTGCCCTTCTTCTTCCTTCCCCGCTTCTTCTCGGACGGGGGCGGCGGCGGAGGGCACTCCGCGTCCGCGATATCCAGTATCTCTGCGAACCTGCGATGGAATCCTTCCAGGACATCTTCGGGCAAGGAGGCCGCGCCGGAGGCGACAGCCGCTTCCTTGGTCTCCTTCATCCGGATCAGCAGGTCGATGAACATCTGCGCCCAGCCATGCTCTGGCCTGTTCTCGGTCACGCCCTTCAGCTCCCGGAGGATGTGCGCGTTGCAAACAGCGTGCCTGAGCCCCTCGAACTTCCAATATGGCGCCCAGCAGTCGTGGACGACCGTTCCTTTCAAACGGCCGAGTATCCCCGCTTCGGCCATCCCTGCGTAACCGCGGCTGCGGCTCATGCGCAGATACGTGAACAGACGGTTCGAAGCCCCGTGGATCCACACGTTCCTGCTGACGAGCTTCCTCGCAGCCTTGTCCGCGTCCCCTTCAGACGGTCCATTCTCATCTTCTTCCTCGACGACGGCCCTTGAGCCGGTCTCGTCGCAGTTCGTGACGGAGCCTTTGGCGATTGCATCGGCGATCGGCTTCAGAGCGGGATTCACTGCTCTGGCGCATCTCTCCGTCATGGAGACCACCGTCGAAGAGGCCATCTCAAGGCCGGACATGCCGTTCACGACATCGGCTATGCGCTTGTCGCTCATCGCTCCGTAAGCATCGAGGATCCCGACGAGGGTGGTCACTCCGTTGCCGTACTGGATGAAAGCCTTGACATCCTCGGGGAAGACGCCCGTGTCGCTGCCTGTGTCGGCGAAAGGGCACCCGGTTCTTCTGAGCGCCCTGTACTCTGTGACTGTCGTCTCTATCTTCAGGTCCATGACCGAACGTGTCTCCGCGCAGGAGAAGGCCCCCAGGGATTCGCACTCCTCTTTCTTGGAGCACTTCTCGCATCCGGCAGGATAGAGCATGACGATCCTGTCGGCCTCGTGGGGCAGCCTAACGGTGTTGCCGGGATGGCCTTTCTGGCCGCCCGGTTTCCTGCCTGTCTTGGCGCGCAGGCTCCTCTTCTTCGACCTCTGCCACGGCCTGTCGCTGGACGGCGGCAGGGAGCTGTTCCCCGAGTTCATGTTGGCCTTGCGACGGAGCTCTCTGACCTCTTCGAGGGCATTCTCGGCATCCATCGCGAGGAACTTGACAAGGACTCCGTCCGCATCGATCTCCTTGGTCTCGAGGACCTTCCTGAAGATCTCGTTCTCCTTCTCGATGCGGCGGATCTTCTCTTCGAGCTCCCCTTTCTGCTCTTCGAGCTTGCCATTCTGCTCTTCGAGCTGGCGAATCCGTTCGAGCAGGTCTTCCGTCGGGATCTCTTCCGGAGACGGGCTTTCGCTCTCCCCTCTGTCGATGGTCGTCCGCCTCTTCTTGCCCATGGTCTGCCACGCCCCCTCATATGCGCGCGCTGGACGCGCATATGAAGAATCAGTATATAGCAGTTTGTGAAGATAGCCAGGGCATCATACGAAGAATCCGCAGAACGGCTGGGACGGATGCCTGCCGTCACATGAGAATCGAGAGGATCGGAAGGGGGTCGAAGAGAACGGAAGGGGGATTGAGAAAGGATGGCAGAAGCTCAGGCCTCAATCAGAGGGGGTCCTGAGTAGTTACCA
>CAVKKO010000074.1:0-9125 GCA_963656905.1 Bacteroidaceae bacterium
TCAGGACGTTCTTGTAGCCTATGATCGAGCGGCTGTCGGTCCAGTTGGATCCGACGGGGATGATGGCGTAGTTGGATCCGGAGGAGGTGCGACCCTGGTTCCTATCGATGATCAGTTTCAGGTCGGCCTTGTCTTGGTGCTCCTTCAGACGGGTGATGGTCTCGGTTATTGCCTCGTCCCCTTCGTTACCCCGGTACCATAGGCGGGGTGTCATCTTTATTCTACACTGGCCATCGGTTCCACCGATGCTGAACTTGTAAAGTCCATCCGGTTTCTTGTATTCAGGTAGTGCCTCGAAGAATTTGTCGGCGTTGAGGGTGTAACCCTTATATTTGTCAGATTCGCCCAAAGTTACGGGGAAAATGATCTCTGTCGGATTTGTTTTGGGTTTCGACGAAATGAATCTACCGTATTCCTGGGCAAGTTTTGTTTTTCCGGTACCGCTACCGCCACTCAGAACGAGGAATTGCTTCGCTTTCAGAGACAGGAGGAAGTCTTCAACAAGGCGGGTGTCGTATGTAAGATTGTGACTGCGAAGATAATCGAAGAACGATGTCGATCCTTCAACGTTGACCCGGCGGATGTCATTAGTTTGGGAATCGCGGGGAACAGGGTCCACATCTTTGGTTTGAGCCAAAGGAACCTGATTCCAGTCGTACCCATTTTCGAGAGCTTTACGTCCTTTATCGGTGATGCGTCTGAAGCCTCTCTTCGTGATTTCAATATATCCTGCTTTACTCAGAGAGGTAAGGCTCCACTCCGTGTTGTATTTTAATGAACTCTTGCCTCTGATGTGCGACTCGATGCCTGTGGTTTCAGGCCCGAGATTCAGAACGGATGTTACTCCAGCGACGATTTCGTTGACCGATTTTTCAGTTCCGTCAGAAAGCACTTGCATGATGGGCTTGAAAAGCTCGTACTGCCTGGGAACAGATGCTTCTTTTTCGGTCATGCGTGGTCATGGTCGAAAATGTATAAAGTAATGTCCAGCACGCACATGTCGCCGAGGATCCATTCCCACTCTATGTGGCGAACTCATGTTAGAACTGATGCCAGATAATGATTATAAAAGTATACAGCATTTAGATACTTAGATTCTTATGTCTGGTATCGGAGATGATTCATCATATAGTCACGGAGAATTCACACCCGTCGACATCGGAGATGATAACTATACGCTCAGTGACAAGAAATTCGCGCTCGTGATGGTCATGGACGTTTCTGGATCCATGAGTGCTGAAATAGACGCCATGACCAAGGCATTCAACAGTTTCATAGACGCTTCAAGGCAGAATTATGATGTGAAGAATGCCGTTGACATCGCGATCATCACATTCGGCACGGATGTGAAAGACGAGTTAAATGGATTCTGTGACATCTCCAACGTTCCTAAGATGAACTTCACCTGTCGTGGATCCACTAACATGTCCGAGGCTCTGCAGCTTGCTAATCAGATGGCCCGTGACCGTACACACATCTACAAGAGCAACGGCATTGAGGCATACAAGCCATGGATACTTCTGATGACTGATGGATATCCCAACTCCGTTCCTGATTACGAAGCCGTTGCGAAGATCATCAGAGAGAGGGAGAATGCCGGCAAGGTTCGGACATTCGCAGTAGGGATGGGGACCGCATACAATAAAGAACTCCTGCGGAAGCTCACCGATAAGTGTCTCAGTGTTAACGAGTGGGACTTTCAACAATTATTCTCATGGCTTGGCAAGAGTTTGGCTACGGTTTCTCAGAGCAGACCCGGCGAGAGAGGAGCTATTTGTGACATGGGGGAAGAGTTCCAGGACATGTATGGCAAGTTCTTCGACACGATGTGATTTCCATGATCTATAAAGGCACATCTCTGGTCGGACAATATCATCTAGACAGTGGTTCGGATGTGTGCCAGGACTCAAATCACATCGCAGTCATAGATGAAGACATCATAGTCGCGGTCGTTGCCGACGGGGTTGGTTCCGAGTCTCACTCCGAAATAGCATCGAGGATTGCGGCCGAGGAATCTGCAGAGTACTGTAAGAAATTCTATGCAGATTTTGTTAACAAGCTCGATCTCCTGAATAATTCCTTCCAGAAGGCGTTGTTCGCGATAGAGGATGAGTCTCAGGCCTCAGGCATTCCGATGAACCAATTGGATTGCACTCTCTGCACCGTCATTTTCGATCATGGGAAGGTATATGTCGGCAACATCGGGGACAGCGGAGCAATAGGTCTCAGGGATGATGGAAGATACATCTCATTGTCCCGGCAACAGAATGACGAGGAAGGGAGGGTATACCCCTTAGCATTTAGGTCTAGTTGGGAGTTTACTGAGATTCCTGGGCATTATGTCAGTGTGCTTCTTGCCACGGACGGGTTCTTCAATTATTTGCACCCAGTCTATCTAAGGAAGTCGAAATCATACATGGAGGATGAACTGGATACCCATATTGATTACCTGCGCATCAGAGAATATATCGATACACTAACTGTTGGTTCGATGTCACAGGACGGGTTCGGGACACACATCGACGATCTCGTGTCTAGGATACCTCGGATCGGTGGTCCCGATGGCACGAACGATGATCTCACTGTCGTATGCATCGTCACGGATGAGCCGCATGGCGTCTGGCAAGACTATGAACCACCTTTCAACAGAGACGAACTGAGGGTCGAATACAAGAAGTATCTCCAGCAGGCCCTGTATCCGAATATAACGAAACCGAGTGAGGTGAAAGGCCCCTCATATCAGGAGATGGGCCAGGTCACCATAGGTGAACGCCCTCAACTTGACGAGGCTGTGCGCGGCAAACTCCTGAACAACGTGTCGGATCTATTGGCATCGGAGGGAAAGCCTCTGAGAATAGTAGACATTACGATTGATGATGTCAGGGGAGAGATTCATAAGGCCCATAGTTTCGACTTTCAGACCTTGGCCGTCTATCTCGGAAGGCCTACCTCCAATCCTCGGATGCTCCAACTGATTTCGAGGAATATCGTCGGGGCTGTAAAGATTGCTCACGAAGCAGGATATTCTGTTGGCATCCTTAGTCCGGAATCGATCCTGGTTAATAACAAGGGGGAAGTATTACTTGGGGATCCAGAATACTTCACCAAGCAAGATGAGAATATCGTCATTACCAACCCTCAATCTGATAGCAATTTTTACTCCAGCAGAACAATACTATCCGTCACCAGAGGTTCCGATAAACCTTCGATTGTACAATTCGGATCTCCTGGTGAGTCGGTCAAATCAGATATATTCTCAATGGCCACAGTCTTATTCAAGACTTTATCCGACGGTACTCATCCCTTTTCACTAGATTCAGACAGCATAATCGAGAATATCATGGATGAATCGTGCATACTCGATGATAAGCGGTTCGATAGAAGATTCTTGACATCCGATCTTGAGATGATGTTCGATGACTCATTTCATGGATCGGACCCACCTGATGCCAGGAATTGGGAAGAGGTCCTGGACCGTTATTCTACGAGTATGGAAGTGTGCGGCAATAATCCAAATCATCTGTATCCAGACAAGTTTAGATATTGCCCGTATTGTGCAACACAGCCGCCTGGGAATAATAGAATAAGGCTAAATAAGGAAGTATTCGGCCTTATCAAAGATGGCTTTCGGGGAATCAGATCTTCCTGCGATAAAATACTGGATGCTTTGGGGCCGGATACGCACATGCTGAGACAGGGACCGGAGGAATTGGACACTCAAAAGGAGCCTGAAACTTCGAAAACAGTCCCTGTGGATGGATTCAAAGATTTTGTACACGGATCTGTGCAAACAGGGAATTCTGAAGACAAGAAGACCATCTCTGTTTTTGGTAAAGACCGGGACGATTTCATCAAGGCACTCATCAACAGGAGGCCACCCCGGAATGTAATCAAGTTCTGTCAATGGCCCGTTTCATACAGTGAAGTGGACGGGAAACTGGTGTGGAAAACTGAGAAAAAAGAGTACGAAACAACACTGGAGGAAATGTATCGGAATCTAAACGACGTGCCGATTTCACGGAGGGCGAAGATCGCCTACAACTTATCCGCCATGGTGGCCGAGTTTGAAAAATTAGGCTATGGTGTTGGGAATATCGAACCCGCCAACGTAGGCATCACCGGGTCTGGAGGAGTTATTTTCCTTATCGGTGACCCGCTGTCTATGTCCTATGGTGATCTTCAACCCATAGAAACCGATGCACCGATGGACAAGAGGTTTGTGAGGCCCGATTCCTCAAGGGGGGACAGAATGGTATTCTCCAAAGAGGACGGGGACTACATGTTAGCGCAGCATATCTCTTGGTTATTGTTTGGAAATTCCACTCATACGAATCCGAATGAAGCAGGTCTGTTTCATGTGGAGCCCGATATGAACCTGCAAGAATGGTTCCCAAAATATCTCGTAGACGGATTTATCAACGTCATAGAGGCCAGATTCATCCCGA
The DNA here is from genome assembly GCA_963656905.1 of Bacteroidaceae bacterium. Lineage (GTDB taxonomy): Archaea > Thermoplasmatota > Thermoplasmata > Methanomassiliicoccales > Methanomethylophilaceae > Methanoprimaticola. Next base: position 4,446 of record CAVKKO010000074.1, read on the forward strand.
CTGGAATGGACTGGAAGAACGTGATGGAGCGTTACAGTGTCGATGTACAGAGGTGTGACAGGAACAGGAACCATGTATACTACACTAAATCGCCCGAGTGTCCGTATTGTAAGACGTTCGTGGATTCATCGGATTACACAGAGGACACTCGTCGTTGATAGGCGAAGGTAATTGATATGATTAGAGGAAAAAATGGGGACCCGTACAATCTTCCTTTGAATCCCACATACACAGGTGGGGAGGGGTCGATCTACATATTATCCGATGGAAGGGTGGCTAAGATCTACTCGGAAGATATCCTCTCCGAACAGATCGACGAACTTGAGGCCAAGATAGAATATATGGTGGATAACCCGCCTAATGGACAGATCGTCACCTATATGGCATGGCCCATAGACACCCTGTATGACAATGGAAGATTCTGTGGCTTCGTAATGAACGACCTGCAGGGATTCCAAGAGATGAAGCGGATTCATGCCGTTTCCGTCAAGGATACCGAGCCCTTGAACGTGAAGCTGCAGTGCGCATACAACCTGGCGATGATGGTCGCCGTAGTTCATCGGGCCGGATATGTCATCGGCGATTTCAATCCGAAGAACATCGGATACAACTCCAGAGGAATCATCTGCTTCTACGACAACGACTCCTTCCAGTTCACAGACGGCCACGGGCATGTATTCAGGTGCAACGTGCAGTTTCCGGGATACGTGGCGCCGGAGATCCTGATAGAGACGGATAACCTTAGACGGAAGTGGGTCATGGAGGGTAAGAAAGGAGAGGTTCACATGAGCGATCTCTCCGTCGGATTCACCCAGGATACGGACCGCTTCGCGCTGGCTGTGCACATCTTCCAGCTGATGATGAACGGGCAGCCGCCGTACAGGACAGTAGCGCAGGGCAGTCAGACCGACAGCAACGTGCCGTCCCAACCTCCATCTTCGAGTTCCAGTACCGTCGCTCCGAAGGGGGACGACGATGTCAAGAACGACAGATACTGCTTCCGCACGGGCTATCGTCCCTTCAGCAACATAACGCCTCGCAAGGAGCTGTTCCCCCCATACATCATGGATCTGTTCGACAAAGCGTTCCGCTCCCTCAAGTCGGGGGAGCACAGACCTTCCGCAGAAGATTGGAGGAACGCTCTCGACAGATATTCCTCCGATGTGAAAAAGTGCTGTAACGACAATAGGCATCTGTATTGGAAGTCCGCACCAGTATGCCCGTACTGCGACGCCTCAGCGCGTCAGAAGAGCAGTCAATCCAGTCCGAGGCAGAATGCGGTGCTTACCTCGACGCCCTCGAATGTCATCAGCGGAGGGAATCAGACAACTGGTCAGTTCGGTAGCGTCAAACCACCTTCAAAAAATAATAACAAGCCGTATTCATCAAACCCTCAAACCACTTCTGTGGTTAGTAAACCGAAGATTGCCAAGACATCTGATAACAAACAGAATTTAGTTTGGTTTGCATACCTCCTGTACGCTTTATTTTTGATCTTCTTGATAGTGGCAGGGTTGCAGATGCGCAGCTCCTACTATGCCATAGATCATGGATACGAGGAATCATATGCGCACTTCGAATACATGGGATGTCTCATTATTTTCCTCATTATCCCAGGAATAATCGGATCAATTTTCATCTTTATGAGGAGTGAGATCACAGTGGGCATTGGAATATTGGGAATATGCGCGATGGTCTTTATTTGGATGCCATTCACGGAAGATGGAACTGTTCCAGGGTGGTGGTATTTAGCTCTCGTCGCCAGCATATGTCTCACCATTGGCTCATATATGGATCCAGAAGCGAAATAATGACTGCTGAGTTAATGCATGTTATACGGAGCAACAAGTGACCCTGAGGGAATTCCAGCAAACATTTAGAACTAAAGAAAAAGATTGTAATTTGGACGAAATTTGATAGAATAAACTACGTTATTTGGAGTTACCGAGAGTACAAAGTTCTGGCTTAGGATTCTACAGTTCTTAGGATTGAGTTGAATTTGATAATGATCTCTGGACAGGGTCGCATCGTAAAAAGATAAAGGTAGATGGTATGGTTAGGGGGATACGTGGCAATTCATATAGCCTCCCTGTGGAACCCGCGTACAAGGGTGGGGAAGGATCCATTTACAGATTATCTGATGGTAAAGTAGCGAAGATCTATTCGTCAAATGTATTATTGGCACAAGAGAGTGAGCTTGAAGCCAAGATACGGTACATGACAGATCATCCACCTAACGGACAGATCGTCACCTATATGGCATGGCCCATAGACACCCTGTATGACAATGGAAGATTCTGTGGCTTCGTAATGAACGACCTGCAGGGATTCCAAGAGATGAAGCGGATTCATGCCGTTTCCGTCAAGGATACCGAGCCCTTGAACGTGAAGCTGCAGTGCGCATACAACCTGGCGATGATGGTCGCCGTAGTTCATCGGGCCGGATATGTCATCGGCGATTTCAATCCGAAGAACATCGGATACAACTCCAGAGGAATCATCTGCTTCTACGACAACGACTCCTTCCAGTTCACAGACGGCCACGGGCATGTATTCAGGTGCAACGTGCAGTTTCCGGGATACGTGGCGCCGGAGATCCTGATAGAGACGGATAACCTTAGACGGAAGTGGGTCATGGAGGGTAAGAAAGGAGAGGTTCACATGAGCGATCTCTCCGTCGGATTCACCCAGGATACGGACCGCTTCGCGCTGGCTGTGCACATCTTCCAGCTGATGATGAACGGGCAGCCGCCGTACAGGACAGTAGCGCAGGGCAGTCAGACCGACAGCAACGTGCCGTCCCAACCTCCATCTTCGAGTTCCAGTACCGTCGCTCCGAAGGGGGACGACGATGTCAAGAACGACAGATACTGCTTCCGCACGGGCTATCGTCCCTTCAGCAACATAACGCCTCGCAAGGAGCTGTTCCCCCCATACATCATGGATCTGTTCGACAAAGCGTTCCGCTCCCTCAAGTCGGGGGAGCACAGACCTTCCGCAGAAGATTGGAGGAACGCTCTCGACAGATATTCCTCCGATGTGAAAAAGTGCTGTAACGACAATAGGCATCTGTATTGGAAGTCCGCACCAGTATGCCCGTACTGCGACGCCTCAGCGCGTCAGAAGAGCAGTCAATCCAGTCCGAGGCTGAACACGACACCGGTTCCGACGCCATCTGGTATTATCAGCGGAGGCAATCAGAACACTAGTCAATTCTTCAATCATCAACCATATCCGCACCCGTCCCCGCCACAATCGCCGGGTTCATACGGCACTAGTCATCGGGTTTCCAAAAGAACTTATAGCAATCAGACCTTGCGCCACATCACCGCAGTGACGTGTGCGTTGTTTTTGTTATTCGTCGTTCTATCTGCATTTCAATTGCATGATTCATACGTTGGCGAAGACTTTGGGACTATTATCGTATGTTTCTTCTTAGTTCCATCATTTATTGCATTTGTCTTGATTATTCTAGATGGTGCTTTTGCACTTGCATTCGGTCTAATCGGGGTTATTTTTTATTTCCTATTCAATGTCCTCTTACTTTTGTTCGGAGGAGGACTTTTTCATTCTTGGATTTGTTCAGCCCTAGTTGCATGTTCGTGTGTTATTATCGGTGGCTATTATAGATCCCAAATCTGATTATCAACTCTGCCTGGAGAAATAGGCGATATAGTCCATGATATCGGAACAATGTTATAGTTGCGATTTCAAACGTACGTAAAAAATACCTTGATCAGGATTACTTGAATATTCAGCGGTAACATTACCAAGGTGCCTTTTCGAGTATTCTTCCACAGCTGCATGTACGAGTCTAGATTCGGCACGCTTTAGGTCGAGTCCAAGAGGCAATTTAACAGAAACGACCTTCCCACCAGAAGAAAACTCCTTCTTTAGGTACAACAGATATTCAGAAAATGTTGAAACAGCCATATCCATGCGTGTGTAATAGTCCATCCCGCTACGGTTACATGGCACAGGATTCGAGTTTAGGCGATGATCTCTAAGTATTTCTTTATCAGAGAGGTTGAAGTAGTCGTATCTGAACGGCTTCTTACCATCCGAGAATCCAAGGTCTTGGGTAATGTCCAGATTGTACCACTCTCCATCTATTCTGACCTTATTCCATGCGTGTGGCCCTTGCTCGCTTCCTCCGATGCAAAGATCACCAACGACCATTTTCGATTGAATGCCGATTCTATCGAAAACCATTACGGCCAACTTCGAAATTCCGTCACATACTCCGGACTTATTCAGGAGGGGGCCGAGTGCGTCATGGTCGATTTGCTTTCCGGAATCATCGTATTTGACGTTCCCGATTATCATATCGTGGACTTGGCGTTCCATATCAAACTGGCTTCCACGCCTGATTTTTGAGCAAAAATCATTGAGAATCTCATCAGCGGTGCCTTTTTGAATCGCAGAATTCGACTGGCGGTTATCATTTTTCGTCGGTATTAAATCGGTTATAAAATCGGGTATTTCTAAGATTCCAAGTTTCATGTAACCACTTGATAGTATGGGGTGCAGTCCGTATCAGAGTATGGTCTCCGCAGGCTTATGATCGGTGATCGTATCACCATTCTGGTTTACCTTTTGGCGGGTCGTCGAGCGTAACGATCCTCGGCTTTATGGGAATTAGGGTGGATACGAAACGAATCGCAATCGAAGAAAAACCGA
>CAVKKO010000075.1:0-9050 GCA_963656905.1 Bacteroidaceae bacterium
GTCGTACACCATCCCGCTGAGGTCCGTCGCCACCATCCTGATGAGCATATGCTGGACCCTCGCGATGACCCATCTCCTGTTCACCGGGCTGCTCGGACAGGACATCATGTGGATGATCCCGCTGGTCCTGCTGGTCATCTGCCTCGGGCTCGGGATGGACTACGACATCCTGCTGACCACCCGCATAAGGGAATACGTCATGGACAAGGGCATGAGCAACGACGAGGCCATCCACCAGGCCGTGGTTCATTCCGGATCCGTCATCACCATCTGCGGGCTGATCATGGGAGGTGCCTTCGGGACGCTGATGCTGTCCAACATGGTCATGATGCAGCAATTCGGGTTCGCTCTGTGCTTCGCCATCATCGTCGATGCGCTGATCGTCAGGACGTACATCGTCCCGGCCGTGATGCACCTTCTGGGCGACTGGAACTGGAAGGGCCCGGGATCCAAGGCCCGGAAGCAGGCCGAGAAGTCCGAGTGATCCCTCAAACCCGTTCGACGGAGGGGCGCAATCCCCTCCCCTTTCCTTCTCCATCCCGCATAAGCCAGCAGGTCCTTCCGGAAATCATGATTATCACTTTGATAACATTATATATCAGATAACATTATCCGATTGATATGAGTGATGGCCGGGATGCTCCCAACGAGAGCATCATGGAATGTCTGGGCAATCCGCTGAAAGCCCGGATAATGATCCTCATGAAGGAATATGGGCCGCTGACGCCCAAGCAGATCATGGAGAAAGACCCCAGGATGCCGCAGGCAACAGTCTACCGTGCTCTCAAGAGCATGGAGGACTGCCACGTGCTGCAGATAGTGGCCGAGACCAAGGTCAAGGCGATGGTCGAGAAGACGTACTCGTTCAACGAGGAGCTCCCCAGCAAGATAAAGGAGATGATCTCCACCAACGACGGGGACTCGTACTTCCGGCTGTTCGCAGCCTTCGCGTTCAACCTGATGAGGTCGTTCGAGGAGTACTCCAAGAACGATTCCATCGACATAAAGCGTGATGGCTCGGGGTTCTTCAGCATGCCCATATACGCCACGGCGGAGGAGCTGGAGGAGCTCCGCAAGGAGCTGCACGGGATCATGGCCCCGTACTTCGAGCAGAGGTCGGAAGACCAGGAGCTCCACACCATGGGCTTCGTCGTGACGCCCCCCAAGAAAACTGAATAAACGCAAACTGATAGGAGAGACCGAATATGAACTTCCGCGTCGTCAGACTCAAACGCAAGGATCTTGAGAAGCTCAAAGAGACCGGGGAGAAGATGCCTATCGAGGTAATCGGCATGCTGTACGCAGACGAGGACGTCGACCCCGAGCTGGTGAAGGCCACGGTATCGTTCACCAAGATCTACGGCGGGATCCTCGGCAGGGCCGACACCAGGAAGGCCCTCATAGACGTCAGCGCGATCTGATGCTCCATCCAGGCCCGGACGGCTGTCCGGGCCGAATCACCTCTTAACGCCGTTATTTTATTCCATTGCGCAGGGTCTATGTTTTAACCTCTGCCCTCTTGCCATATGCCGGTATAATGGAAGCATCGACCCTTGTGGCCTTCGTGATCTACTTCGTGGCCCTCATCCTCATCGGAATCCACTTCTGGAAGAAGAAGGACGAGAGCCTTGAGGACTACATCCTGGGAAGGAGATCGCTGGGCCCTTACGTAAGCGCGATGTCAGCGCAGGCGTCCGACATGAGCGGATGGCTGCTGATGGGGCTTCCCGGCTCCATCGTCGTCGCGGGCCTCGGACAGGTCTGGATCGGTGTCGGTCTGTTGATCGGATCGTACTGCTCTTGGCTCTTCGTCGCGAAGAGGCTCAGAAAACACTCCTTCGTCTCCAAGAACGCGCTCACCATGCCCGAGTTCTTCTCCAACCGCTTCGGCGACGAGAAAGGATACCTCAGGGTCATCTGCGCGGTCGTCATCCTGTTCTTCTTCACCATCTACGTCGCATCCGGGTTCCAGAGCTGCGGGACCGTCCTCGAGATGCTCATCGACGACATGGGGATGACCCTCGGGATCGTCATCGGCGGTCTCGTCATCATCCTGTACACCTTCCTCGGCGGCTACAAGGCGGTCTGCTGGACAGACTTCTTCCAGGCCATCCTGATGGTGTGCGTCATCGTCTTCGTGCCCCTGGCCGCCATCGGCGACTTCGGATGGGACAACATCGTCTCCGGATGGGAGTCCAACGTCGTCCCCTCCGAGTACGTCAACCCGTTCTACAACAAGGGGGTCGCCATCTCCGCGGCCGTCCTGCTGTCCGGGCTCGCATGGGGGTTCGGATACTTCGGGATGCCCCACATCGTGGTCAGGTACATGTCCATCAGAAGGGTGGACGAGATCAAGGTCGCACGCAGGGTGTCCCTCGTCTGGGGGATCCTGGCGCTCGGCTTCATCGCCCTGCTGGCCGTCATCGCCGGAGTCTACCTTCCGGCGCACGGCGTCGAGATCATAAGCTCCGGACCGGACGCGAACAACGAGAGGGTCTTCATCATGATGGCCCAGCAGCTGTTCTCGCCGTTCATCCTCGGTATCGTGTTCGCGGCCATCCTGGCGGCGGTCATGTCCACCGCGAGCTCCCAGCTCCTGGTGTCCGCCTCGTCGATCACCAACGACATCCTCAGGAAGAACAAGAAGATGCACTTCACCGACGGAAGGCTCACCTGGATCTCCAGGATAATCGTCGTGATCATCTCCATCATCGGGATGGTCATCGCCTTCTCCGGGAACAAGAACATCATGGAGCTCGTGTCCTACGCTTGGGCCGGGTTCGGGTCCGCGTTCTCGCCGGTCATGATCCTGGCGCTGTTCTGGAAGCGCATGAACCTCCAGGGAGCCATGGCCTCGATCATCACCGGGTTCGCGGTCGTCGTGTTCTGGGAGACCTTCATGGGCTTCACGAACCTGTACTCCCTGTTCCCCGGGTTCTTCATATCCCTGATCGTGGGAGTGATTGTGGCGCTGCTCACCTCGCCCCCGCCCCAGGAGGCCATCGACGAGTTCGAGGCCGCCCAGGCGTACAAGGACCCCGAGACCGAGTGAAACTCCTTTCGGCCCTCCGGGGCCGTTCCCTTTTTCTCCACATCATCGATGGGGGATGCGATGGCGCGCATCTCCGACTACGAGACCATTGACGGGACCCACGAGGACGAGATGGCCCTCAAGGGGTCCAGGTTCATCGGCATCGCCATGCCCTGCACCGACGAGGATTCCATCCAGAGGAACCTGGACGAGGTGTCGGCTAAGTACAGGAACGCCACCCATTACTGCTGGGCCGCCGTCTTCAACGGTTCTGAGAGACGTGAGAGGTCCAGCGACAACGGGGAGCCTTCCGGTACCGCGGGGAAGCCCATCCTGTCTGTGGTGAAAGGGACCGGGCTGACCGACATAATGGTCGTTGCCGTCAGGTACTTCGGAGGCACCCTCCTGGGGACCGGCGGGCTCGTGCATGCCTATTCAGAGACATCGAAGATCGCCGTCGAGGGGATCAAGGTCAGGAGATTCACGGCATGCGCCGTGTACACGTTCACCCTGGACTACCAATGGTACAGCGTCTTCGAGGCCAAATGCCGCGACCTCATGGCCAAGAAGCCCGAATGCGCCTACTCGGACAAGGTCGATGTCAGGGCATGGGTGCCAATCGGAAGGGACGAAGAGTTCGAGAAGCGCATCACCGACCTGACCGAAAGGCACGTCAGGCTGTTGAAATGGAACGATGAGTACATCTAACGGCCGATAAGAGTTTAGACATTCCTAAAAATCATTATATACTTACTTTAGGTACACCTAAACATCATGAGGCCGGACAGCATCTGCAACGGATCGGGACAATCCGACATAGTATTCCATGAGCCTGGTTCCTTCGAGGTTGAGACATGTGCCGAAGGGACCGAAACCTCCGTCCTCGACCTGCAGATGCGCGTCGTCCGCCATTGCGCCCCGACGCTGGCCGGAATGAAGTGCGGGAGCATGTTCCGGCTGAACTCCGACCCTCATGACATCCTTTCCGAAGTGTCCGAGCTCGAGAGGGCCCTCTCCCACCGCGGCGTCCGCATCGACGCCCTCCAGGTGGACGATTCGGGATGTCTTCTCTACGTGTACCGCCCCAAGCTCCTCGAGGCGAAGATCGCCGATCCAGCCGTGAAGGATTTCCTGGCAAGGTACGGATACGGCCTGAAGAGCGTGTCCTCGACCATATCCGAGCTCACTCTCCGCTTCGCCCGCTGCCCCATGCCTCCCGAAGTCGGGATATTCCTCGACTATCCCGTGGAGGACGTGGTCGGCTACATCGAGAACGAGGGCAGGTGCTGCAAGTGCATAGGGTGCTGGAAGGTCTACGGCGATGTCCTGGCGGCGGAGAAGAGGTTCAAGTGCTTCAAGAAGTGCAAGAACGTGTTCGTCCGCAGGTTCGAGGAAGGCAGCAGCCTGGAGAGGCTCGCCGTAAGATGCTGATCAGAACCACTGGTCCAGGGACCTCTGCTTTTTACGGTCCGATTCCGCTTTCCTGGCGGTCTCGATCTTCTTGACGACCGCGGCCACGCGCTCTTCGGTGAACCCGTAGTCTGTCATCATCTCTATGACGCCGTCGCCGTCGATCTCGCCGGTCTTGACAGAATAATCGTCGGACTTGGGACCGTCCAGGAAGATCGCCCTGACATCCTCGTACTCGGGGATGTCGAACCCCTGGGCCTTTATGACCTCCTCCAAGCAACCGTGCTTCTGGATGAGCTTCAGGCCCTTCTTCGGGCCGATGCCGGAGACGCCGGGATTGAAGTCGGTCCCGATCATGATGCAGACATCCACCAGCTGCTCCCTGGTGAGGCCGAGCTCCGCCAGCATGCCGGGGGAATCGATCACTTCGGTCTTGACATCGCGGTAGACGTTCCTGCCGGGGACCTTGCGCCTGCCGGTCATGGTCAGGTTCCTGACCAGGAGCGGTGCTCCGAACAATATGGAATCGAAATCCTGGGATGCCGAAGCGTAGACATCGCCCTTCATGCACATGTACGCGCCCTGGGCCTCTCCGTCGCTGGGAGCCTGCACTATCGGGATCCCCATCAGGCCCAGCAGCCTCTTGGAGGACTCCAGAATCTCCGGGGTCATCCTGGAGGTCTGCTGCGCTTTGGAATAGGCCTTCTTCAGGTCCCCTTCCCTCAGGGCCTCCTGGTACTCGACCATGGCCTTCTCCCTGCGGGCTATGCGCTCCTCGATGGTCCCCGCCTTCATCTCGTTGGGCTTCCCGTCGAAGACGAAGGACGGCTCTATGCCCGCCTCGATGAGGTTGGCGACCCTGTAGAGTATCCCGGACAGCTGGGATGTGACGCGCCCCTGGGAGTCCTGGAGAGGGGTCCCGTCGGGCTGCCTTATGCTGGATAAGAACTGGAATATGGTGTTGTAGGCGTCCACCGCCACGGTCTTCCCGCGGAGGTCCGAGAGCTCGATCTCGCGGGCCTGGACGATAGGGGAAAGGTTTACTCCCACCCCATCACCCTCTGTTGGGCCCGTACTTCTTCCACTCGGCGATGGTGGAGGTCATGTCGTCCAGCTTGAACAGGGACGAGCCCGCCACCAGAACGGACGCTCCGGCATCCACGCACTGCTTCCCGGTGACCGCATTGACGCCTCCGTCCACGGAGATCTCAAGGGACGGATTGTTGGAATCGGCCCACTTCCTGATCTCGGATATCTTCGGGACGCATTCTCCGATGAACGACTGTCCTCCGAACCCGGGGTGGACCGTCATGACAAGGACCAGATCGGCCGATGGCAGGTATGGCATGACCTCGGACACAGGGGTCTCGGGATTCAGAGATATCCCCGCCTTCAGCCCCCTCTCCTTGATCTTGTCCATAGCGCCCTGCACGTCGCCGAAGGACTCGCAGTGCACCGTGATGAGGTCGCATCCGGCGTCGGCGAAGTCGTCGACGTACCTGATCGGATCCTCGATCATCAGATGGGCATCGAAGGGCATCTCCGCGAAGCCGCGGACTGCCTTTATGACAGGTGCTCCGAAGGTGATGTTCGGAACGAACATCCCATCCATGACATCCAAGTGGGCCCAGTCAGCGCCGGACCTCTCTACGCGTGCGATCTCCTCTCCGAGCCTGGAGAAATCGGCTGACAGCATGGACGGGGATACCTTCGTCATCGTACCGCCTTTAAGATGAGCATCCTTAAAATATGCGCGGAGAGAAGCCCTGCGAACATGCCGAATCCTATTTGCCAGCCTTTAACTAGGACCAGTAGGATTGGGCAGGCATGGCATTGGCTAACCATGACAACACGCAGGAGACCTGCGACGTAGCCGGCTGCGACAAGCCCGCGGAGAGGTCCCTGAACAGGAAGCAGATCGGAAGGTCCGACCTGAAGCTCAAGGACGAGGGCGCCCGCCAGATCCACCTCTGCAAGGACCACTACAAGTCCTACAAGAAGTCCACCAAGACCGACAGGGAGCTGGACCAGGTCTACTGATGCCGGAGATCCTCTTCCTCGGCACCAGCGCGGCCGTCCCTTCCAAGGTCCGCTCCACATCCTGCATCGCCCTGCGCAGCGGTCCCGACATATTGCTTCTGGACTGCGGCGAGGGAGCTCAGCGCCAGCTGATGCTCTCGCCGTTCTCTTTCATGAAGGTCAGGGCCATCCTCATAACCCATCTGCACGGGGACCACATCTTCGGCCTTCCCGGGCTGCTGCAGACCATGAGCCTGTCCAACCGCAAGGACCCCGTCCTCATATGCGGACCGGAAGGGACTGCATCCGCCCTGAACGCTATGATGTCAGTCACCGAAGGGGAGACGCAGTACGAGGTGGAGATCAAAGAGGTCTCCGGTGGCGAGGAGATATCCGTCGCCGGTATGACCGTCCTCCCGTACAGGACCGAGCACGGCATTGCCTCCGTAGGATACGTGGTCAAGGACAAGGTCCGCCCAGGGAAGATAGATGCCGCGAAGGCCAAGTCCCTAGGGATATCCGAGGGGAGGGAGATGGCCCTGCTCAAGTCCGGGCAGGAGGTCCGCGGGGTGAAGCCGTCGGATGTCGTCTCCCCGCCGATAGAGGGCTACAAGATCGCTTACAGCGGGGACACCATGCCCTGCGAGACGGAAAATGAAGCGGTGAAGGGCGTGGACGTCCTGATACACGAGTCCACGTACATGGAAGCGGATTCCCGGCAGGCCGCCGACCATTTCCACACGACTGCCGCGCAGGCGGCGAAGATCGCGTCCGATGCGGGGGCCGGGTTCCTTATCCTCACGCATCTCAGCAACCGCTACGAGGACCATGAACAAGTGCTCGCAGAGGCGAAGAAGACGTTCGAAAACTCGTTCGTCGCCGACGACATGCACAGGTACGAGCTGAGCTCCAAGGGGCTCAGGCTAATGGAAGAAGACTGACCTTCAGATCAGCTTCAGGATGTCGGCGTTCGTTATCATGCCGATTATCTTCCCTTTCCTGGACACCAGCACCGCGTCGCTGTTCCCCATGAGCGATGTCACGGATGTCATGGGCGTGCTGTCCAGCACAACGGGATACGACTCGTCCATGATCTTGTATATGACGGTCTGCCCCAGCTGCTCCATGGTGGTCCCCTGCCTCAGGAGGTCGAAAATCCCCCTCTCCGAGATGCTCCCGACCGGTACATCGCCTTTAAGGACGGGCAGCTGAGAATATCCTGTGGACCTCATCAGGTCTGACGCCATGTGGACCTTGTCGGTGCTCTGGATGGTCACCACCCTGTCGGAAGCGACGTCTGCGGCTGTCAGCATCTTCCCTTCGGTCTGCTTCAGGCTGTCCAGGGCCTCGAAGAGCTTCACCACGGTCTCGTAGCTGGCGGAAGTGGTCCCGCGCTCGATCTTCGCAATGGTGCTCTGGCTGATGCCCGAGACGGAGGCGAGCTCCATCTGGGTGACGTCCAAGGACTTGCGGATGCGCTTGATGTCCGATGTCGGAGGGAACTTCATCGGGGCTCCGATGATATTCGGATATGAATATTTTTGTCAATATAATTTATAAACAACGAATGATTGCCACATCCTCATAGAGGTATCTATAATGAGCAAGAACATCTACGTCGAGGGTCTCAACGAGATCCCCGTTCCTATGAGGAAGGTCGAGATCGTCGAGAGGAAAGGAATCGGGCACCCCGACTCCGTCTCCGACGCTCTGGCCGAGGAAGTGAGCAAAGCCCTGTGCAGGATGTACAAGAAGGAGTTCGGGCACGTCCTCCACCACAACACCGACGAGACTCAGATCGCCGCCGGTCAGGCTGCTCCCCGCTTCGGAGGCGGAGCCGTCATCGACCCCACCTACATCCTCCTGGTCGGACGCGCCACCACCCACGTCGGCGAGGGGAAGGACCTGAAGTCCCTGCCCTGCAAGCCCGTGGCCCTGAAGGCTGCCCACGACTACCTCGTGAAGACCTTCCCCAACCTTGACGTCGATGCGGACATCATCCTCGACGCCAAGATCGGAATGGGATCCGACGACCTGACCGGAGTGTACAAGGCATCCGGCCACCTGGCCAACGACACCTCCTTCGGTGTCGGCTACGCTCCCTACTCGATCACCGACTCCGTCGTCCTCAAGACCGAGGAGTACATCAACGGCGCCATGAAGAAGGACCTGCCCGAGACCGGACAGGACGTCAAGGTCATGGCCTCGAGGGTCGGCAAGGACCTCACCCTGACCATCGCATGCGCCATGGTCGACAAGCACATCCCCGATGCGTCCCACTACCAGTCCGCCATCGAGCAGATGTATAACAAGGTCACCGACAACGCTCTGAAGGTCATCGGAAGCGAGGACATCAACTTCAAGCTGGAGATCAACACCGGAGACGACTACAAGCGCGGCGTCTACTACCTCACCTGCACCGGGCTCTCCCAGGAGATGGGAGACGACGGATCCGTCGGAAGAGGGAACAGGTGCAACGGTCTGATCACCCCCTACAGGCCCATGTCCATGGAGGCCACCTCCGGAAAGAACCCCATCACCCACATCGGGAAGATCTACAACGTCATGTCCAAGCTCATCGCCGAGGACG
>CAVKKO010000076.1:0-8944 GCA_963656905.1 Bacteroidaceae bacterium
CATCCGCACCGGGGGGCTGTCCCTGAGATGGTTCAAGGACAGCGTCTACGGCGGCTCCACCGATTACGGAGAGCTCAGCAGAGGCGCTTCAAAGGTCCCTGCAGGGTCCAACGGCGTGACGTTCCTCCCGTACCTCACAGGAGGCTATGGGGAGATGACCGACGCTAGCGGGGCGTTCCTGAACATGACCCTCGACACCGACCGCTCCGCTCTGTGGAGGTCCGTCCTAGAGGCCATCGGATACGACTACATGTCCGTGACCGACCTCTACCGCGATGCGGGCGTCGACCTCTCACGTATAATCATCACAGAGGGCGGCAGCGCCGACGATGTATGGAACCAGATCAAGGCCGATATGATCGGAAGCAGGGCCGTGGTCATGAAGACCCGCGGCGGAGCCGTCCTGACGGACTGCGCCACCGCTGCCTATGCCGTAGGCGACGTCCCCGACATAGTCGAGGCCATGGGCAAGGTCACGGAGGTGGACCGCTCCTTCGAGCCTGATGAGGAGAACACCCGGACCTACCGTCGCCTCTACGACGACAGGTCCGCGGTGATGGAGAAGATGAAAGATGTTTTCCCTATCCTCAAGGGGATGAACGGGGTCAGGTGAAGTATTCTCTTCCCTTGTCCATCAGGTCCTTGAAGGCCTTCGGGTTGTCGGCCAGCGCAGCCTCCACGACCTCGTGGACGGCGCGGTCGAATTCTCCCAGCATCTCCTCGCGGTAGGCGTTGAGGTGCTGGATCTCGTAGTACAGGTAGGGGTCCTCCAGCGCCACGGACACGTTCGTGTCCATGAGCTTGTTGTATGTGGTGGACGCGACCGTCTTCATTTCTTCGAAGCTGATGCCGCTCCTGTCCAGGACGGTGAAGAACGCTATGTTGACGGCATGGCTCAGCCCCAGGACGTAGGACATGTACATGTCGTGCTTCCTGATGGGCATGGTGGTGACGTCTGCTCCATGGTTGCCGAGTAGCGATATCACGGAGTCCACGCCTTCCCGGGACCCGCAGTCGCAGACCAGCAGGTTCCTGTCGTACATCGATTCCGCCGAAGGCCCGAACATCGGGTGCACGGAGCAGACCTTGCGGCGCTTCCCCATGCCCTCCAAGGTGTCGGCAAAGGGCGATTTCAACGACGCGATATCGAATATCAGGGTCTCCGGAGGGCATATGGTGTCCAGCTTCTCCAGGATCCCGCGGGTGCGGGATATGGGGACCGAGACGATGACGGTGTCGGACCATTTGGCATCCTCCAATGTGAGGCCGTTTCCCGATGACGGGTCGATGATGTCCACCCTGTGGCCGGACTGCTTCAGGAGGTCGGCGAACCATCTTCCCATCTTCCCGTAGCCTCCGACGATCGCCACATGGCGGGATTCGGACGCGCTCCTGGGAAGGGCCGCCTGCACTTCTATCGATTCCTGCATCAGGACCTTGCATATCTGCTCCGCATAGACGGGGTTCATGCCGTGCTCCAGGGCGTATCCCCTGTAGCGGTCGATGACGTTCTTCTCCTGCGCTATGTTCCTCACGGCCGCGTTGCGGGCGACCTTGTCTTCCCCGACCTCGCGGGCCAGGCGGAGCCTCTTCTCCATCAGGCCGAGGATCTCGAAGTCGATATCCTGTATGCCTTTCCTCGCTTCTTCCAATCCCATCGGTATCCCCTCATCATCTGGTCTGCCACAGTAAGGGCGGCCATGGCCTCCACAACGGCGACGGCCCTGGGCACTATGCACGGGTCGTGCCTTCCGGTGACCTCGACCATGTCGTTCTCCTCTGTCTTGAGGTTGATTGTGTCCTGCCTCACGCCTATGGACGGCGTGGGCTTGAAGACGATCCTGAGCACAGTGTCGGCGCCGTCGGACATGCCTCCGACTATGCCGCCCAGATGGTTGCTCTCTGTGACTATCCTGCCTTCGCGGAAGCGGTAGGCGTCGTTGCTCTCGGACCCCTTCATGCGGGCCAGTCCGAAGCCGTCGCCGAACTCCACGCCCTTGCAGGCGGGGATCCCGAACATGGCCCTGGCCAGCTCCGCGTCGAGGGCCTCGAACCAGATCCCGCCGAACCCTATCGGCAGGCCCGCGATCCTGCATTCCACCGTCCCTCCGACACTGTCGCCTTCCGAGCCCGCCTTCTCTATCGCGAGGCGCATCGCATCGTCCAGCTCCTGCGTGCAGGCCCTGGTGGCGTATGCCCTGGATCTGACGGCCTCGTCGAAGCTGCGAGCTTCCGAATCGTCCACGTCGTAGACCGATCTGGTGAACGCAGCCACGCGGATGCCCTCCATCTCGATGAACTGCTTCGCGACCGCCCCTGCTGCGACGACGGCCGCGGTGAGCCTTCCGGAGAACTGCCCGCTCCCTCTGAGGTCATGGTCCCTGAACTTCAGCAGCGCAGGGAGGTCCGCATGGCCGGGGCGGGGCGTGTCGTAGAACTTCATGTACTTGGAGCCGTCCGTGTCGCCGTTGGCGATCTTCATCAGGATCGGATTGCCGTCCGTCTTCCCGGAGACGACTCCCTGGACGATCTCGACGGCGTCCTTCTCGCGCCTGGGGGTGCCTATCTTCCCGGTCGGCTTCCTGAGGGCCATCTCCTCTGCGATGGCCGCTTCGTCTACGGGGAGCCCTGCGGGGATCCCTTCCAGTATGCCTCCGACGCAGGGGCCGTGGCTCCTGCCGAAGAGCGTGAATTTCACTTTGGAACCTGTGGAGTACATGCTATCACTCCGACTGCAGTCCGATGGAGGACATCTTCTCGGGGAATCTGGGGAAGGAGACGGCGCAGCATTCCGCATCGTCCATGTCCACGCTTCCATCGCATACCAGCGATGCGACCGCGGCGGACATCATTATCCTGTGATCGCCCTTGTGGACGATCCTCCCGCCTTTGAGCCTGGGCTTCCCGTGGATGATGCATCCGTCGTCGGTCGCTTCCGCGGACCCGCCGATGGCGTTGATCATGTCGACAACGGTCTCGATCCTGTTGCTCTCCTTGAACTTCAGCTGAGGGGCCCCGTACAGGCGGCTGTCCCCTTCTGCAGTGGACAGGAGCACCGCTACGATCGGGAACAGGTCGGGCACGCTGCCCAT
Organism: Bacteroidaceae bacterium; assembly: GCA_963656905.1. Taxonomy (GTDB): domain Archaea; phylum Thermoplasmatota; class Thermoplasmata; order Methanomassiliicoccales; family Methanomethylophilaceae; genus Methanoprimaticola. Next base: position 3,093 of record CAVKKO010000076.1, read on the forward strand.
GTCCACTTCGCAGCCTTTAAGATCCCTTTTGGAAACGGTGATCTCGGTGCCGTCCACCTTGACGTCGGCGCCTGCCTTCATCAGTATCTCGGCGATCGCCTTGTCTCCCTGGGGGTCGTCCATGTCCATGCCTGTGACTGTGACGCTCCCCGCGAGGGCTCCGGCGACCATCGGGAACGCCGCGGACGAGAAGTCCGCGGGAACCATGTAGTCGTGCGGGCGGTATCCCGTCCTGCCCCTGATCCCGAACATGCGGCCGTTCTTGGAAACGGACGCGCCGAAGAGGCGCATCATGTGGGCGGTCACGTCCAGGTACGGAGCGGACACGGTGTTCCCCAGGATGGTGACGGCGGAGTCGTTCTCCAGCATGGGCGACACCATCAGCAGGGATGTTATGAACTGCGAGCTCACGCCTCCGTCTATGGACACGTCCCCTCCCCTGTTGGGGCCGCAGACGGTCACCGGCGGAAGGCCGTTGTCCGATGCGCACGAGGTCCCGGTCTGGGACAGGGCGTCCAGGAGAGGGCCCATTGGGCGCTTCCTCAGGGACGCGTCGCCGGTTATGGTGACCGGCGAATCGAACATGGATGACAGGCCCGCGAAGATGCGCATGGTGGTCCCGGAGTTGTCCGCATCCACCATATCGGGCGCATGCAGATCCCCTCCGGAGATCCTGAAGCCGTCTCTGTCTTCGGTTATTTCTGCTCCCATGGCGCGGCACGCGGCCAGGGTGGCCCTGGTGTCCGCGGACAGGAGCGCGTTGGTGATCCTGGACTCCCCTCTGGCGAGCGACGCCAGGAAGAACGCCCTGTGGGTATGGCTCTTGGACGGAGGCGGCGCTATCCTGCCGGATATCTCGCCTCCCTTGAACGATATGGATGTCATTGCCCGCACCTCGTCTTGGTCAGGATGGTCTCCGAAGGCTTCAGCCCCATCCTCTCGGCGAACGCCGCTCCCTCTCCGGAGGGCACCACGATGGCCACAGCCGGACCGGAGCCTGACATGCCGGCGCCCAGTGCGCCCATCTCCATCGCCTTCTCGGCGATGCTGTTGTCCACTTCGGAGGCCTCAGAGATCAGCCTGCCGTTGAGCGTCATGGCCTTGAACGGGTCCGTCATGGCCATGTCTATGACCTGCTCCATCTCCGGCGCCAATGCGCGGAGCTTCTCCAACGGGAGCCCGGTCTTCCTTATCTTGAACTCGGGAACATGGATGACTACGTCGAGGTCCTCGATGTCGCGCCTTCCGATGACTTCGTCGGCGCGGTTGTCCGTGACCACGAGCCCTCCGAGCCCGCATCCGCAGGCATCATCGAAGGACCCGGTAACTGTGACCTTGGCCTCCCTGGCGCATCCCACGCCCAGCCTTATCAGCTCCACCTGGTCCATCTCGAACCCGATCTCGTCGAACACCGCGCGGATTATGGCGTTGCAGGCGCAGCTGGAGCTCTTCAGGCCCCTGGACACGGGAATCTGGGAATCCGTCTCCAGCATCCAGCCTGCGGGCTCTTCTGCGCCGGCGGCCTCATAGGCCCTCCTGACGCATATGCGTGCCATCTCGGTGTTCTCGGAGGCGTCGTTCATTATCCTGACGGTCCTCTCGCTGCCGGAGGCGGTGAACCTCGCGACAGTCTCCAGAGCCACGCCGATGGTGGCTCCGATGCCGCAGGGCATGGCGTTGACCACTGTTATCGATCCATGGGACTTTCCGGTGCCGGTCATGGGATCTGCCTCCTCATGGCATCGAACACGTCGTCCCTGCCGGTCCACAGCCTGAACGATTCCGCCCCCTGGCCGGCCAGCATGTCTGCTCCGTAGGCGACGCGGCATCCTTTGCTCAACGCTTCCCTCGTCAGCGGCGTGTCGGAGTAGACCATGTCGAAGACGGCCTGCTCCTTCGTTATGGCGGATATGTTGATGGGGTACGGCCCGTCGGAGTACATCCCCACAGGGGTGCAGTTGACCACCAGGTCGTACATCTTCACCGACACGGAGGATGGAGGTCTGTAGGATGCGCCGAACTCCTTCGCCAGCTCCTCGCCGGTGCCGCGGTTCCTGCCGGTGACCGTGATGTCCGCGTTGTGCTTGATCATGAAATGGGCGCATGCCCTGGCGGCCCCCCCGGACCCCATTATCAGGATCCTCCTGTCCTCGGCATCGAAGCCCGCGACGTCCAGCGCCTTGCCGATGCCGGTGACGTCCGTGTTGTATCCCGTGAGGACTCCGCCGTCGTTGACGACGGTGTTCACGGCGCCGATCGCCGAAGCATCCCTGTCCACGCGGTCCAGATGGTCCATGATCTCCGTCTTGTACGGAATGGTCACGTTCATCCCGCGGATATCGTAGATGCGCATGACCTCTTCGACCTGGTCTATATCGTCGGTCTCGAACGGGATGTAGATCCCGTTGATCCCGGCCTCCTCCAGCGCGGCATTGTGCATGGCGGGCGACCTGCTCTTGCTCAGCGGGTTCCCCAGGACCCCCAGCAGCATGCAGTTATCGCCGAGACGGAGCATCTCGTCGACGCTCAGCTGCCCGGGCGCGGTGGGCTCTCCGACGTATCCGAAGGAGAACTCGTTGCCCAGGACGTCCTGCCTTATCCTCGTGACAGTTCCCAGCGGCCCCATCCCAAGGAGGACGTGCTTCCCCTTGACGGATGATGCGGCATCGGCGATGCTGACCAGGTCCCTGAGGTTGTTGACCTTGAACGCTCCCTTGCGGATGTCTGCGTCCATGGAGTTCAGGATGGAGGCTATCTTCCCCGATTCGGGGGTGGACTCGTAGTCGTGGTACGACCCGATGACGGTGAGGTCCGTCTCTGGGCGCTCCCGCTCCCCTATGTCTATGAGGCCGGAGAAGCCCTTCGGCAGGATGCCCAGGTCCACGTCGCCGCGGTAGGTGACGATGGTCTCCTTCCCCTTGGTGTCCGGGACGGAGTCCAGCAGGTCGGTGCGTATCTCGACCATGTCTGCCCTTTCCGACAGGGGGAGGTCGGAGAGGGTGCTGAGCGAGGCGCAGACTCTCATCAGATCTCCTTGATGGTCTCGTCGATCTTCATGCCGAAGTGCCTTCCCCCGGCCTCCAGCCTTCCCAGGACGCGGTCGCCCTGCTTGAGCTTGGAGACGGATATGGCGCCGTCTTTGGTGACGAGCTTCACGGTCTCGGCGTTCTGGAGGATGGTGGAGTACTGCGACTCCCCGTCGGTGGCGGTGACCAGCACGAATGGCCTCTGCTCGACCTTGCACCTTCCGACTGCGGAGATGCGGGTGGAGCCGTCCCTGGAGACCAGCACCACGGGCTCCCCGGACTTCAGCTCGCCCAGGTACCTGGTCCTGCCCTCGGGGCCCATTATGTATGCGTGAACGGCTCCGGCATTGACCCTGAAGGGCCTGGCGTTGACGTAGCCGTTGTCCTCGCTCTCAGATTGTATGAGGAACAGGCAGGATGCCTGGGACCCGATCAGCATGCCCTCTCCGGGGACCATCATGGAGACAGTGTCGACGCAGACGCGGTCGCCCATCTCGATGTTCTTTATCCCGGTGACCTCCAGCTCCGCGAGCTCCACGTCCTGGCTCCCGGAGACGATGCCTGAGAACTGCCTGACGCTGTTGGGGTCGGCGACGGAGACCACGATCCCGTCCACGCCCTTCTCGAGGGTCTGCATGTACAGCTTGGCCTGCTCCTTGTCGGACGCGCAGGCGAAGACCTTGGTGCCGGACCCCCTGAACTTGGCTATCATGTTCTCGAGGGGGATGACGGTCCAGTCGGACGCTCCGAGGATGACCCCGTTCTTCTTCCCGGACATGGCCATGGCCCTGTCCTGGTCTGCGGGGGCCTTGAGCTCCACGAGCTCGTAGCCGTTGTCCAGATGGCCGTTGTCATTGATGACGAGCTCCACCTTTCCCAGCTCGGAGAAGTCCTCGTCGCCTGGCCTGACTATAGCCGTGCCTATCCCGCTCTCGAGAGCGGAGAGCACCAGCTCCTTGCGGGCTGCTTTGTCATCGGGCACATCCGCCCTTATCCAAACGATCTTGTCCATTCTATCAGCTCAGGTTCTCTTTCTTGGCTTCCTCGACGGTGTATCCGCGGAGGACGATGTCGCTGATGGCGTGGGTCATGGCCTCGACGTTCCTGTGCTGGAAGACGTTCCTTCCGATGGAGACCCCATGGCCGCCGGCCTGGACGGAGTCGTATACCATCTGGAGGATGTCGTCGTCGGAGCTCATCTTGGGTCCGCCGGCGATTACTATGGGGGCCAGGGTGCCTTTGACGACCTCTCTGAAGGAGTCGATGTCCCCGGTGTAGCTGCATTTGACGATGTCCGCCCCGAGCTCGGTGGCCACACGGGCGGCGTGGGCGATGGCGTCTGGGTCGTAGGAGTTCTTTATCTTGGGCCCGCGGGGGTAGGCCATGACGAGCAGGGGCATCCCCCATTCGTTGCACTCTTTGGAGACTGCTCCAAGGTCGGAGAGCATCTGAGGCTCTGTCTCCGCCCCGACGTTTATGTGAACCGATACGGCATCGGCACCGATCTTCAGGGCCTCCTCTACGGTGGCGACGAGGACCTTGCTGTTGCTGGTGACGCCGATGTCGGTGGATGCGGACAGATGCAGGATCAGGCCGATGTCGTGACCGCTGGTGCGGTGGCTGTAGCGGATCAGCCCCTTGTGCATCAGGACGGCGGTGGCGCCTCCGTTGGCCACATCGTCGACGGTCTTCTTCATGTTGACCAGGCCCTCGGTGGGCCCGATAGACACTCCGTGGTCCATGGGAACGATGACGCAGTTCCCGGTGTTCCTGTCCATAATCCTCTCAAGTCTGATGCTCTTGCCGTACATCCGATTCACCTTGCTACATGCTAACACGCGACATTGTATTTCAATCCGATTGATGCTGCCGCGCGAGGCCTACGGCCTCGTAGGCGCAATTCGTCTTTAATCCATCGGAAATCATGGACGGATGTCCAGTGCATATTCTCCGAAGGAGGAGGCGGGACCGGTTTTCGGCTTGTAGCAACCTTTTTATTCAACCCATGTTTACGCGGGATTGTTGGGCTGGTAGATCAGCTGGTTAGATCGCTTGCTTTGCAAGCAAGAAGTCGCGAGTTCGAATCTCGCCCAGTCCACCTTTCTTGATTCCTGCAATCGATGGCCCTGGGGCTTTTCTGCCGTCTGCGGCGATGCCTTGAAGAAGAGATGGTGAAAAGGAATGGAGGCCCCTTTGTCAGGGGCCTTTTGGAAAGGCATTTCAGTCGAACTTGCCGACGACGGCCTTGATCCTGCGGATCCCGGCGGCGGAGCTCTCCTCCTTCTTGATCTTGAAGCCCTGCAGCTCCGATGTGTTGGAGACGTGGGGGCCTCCGCAGATCTCGCAGGAGACGTCGCCGATGGTGTAGACCTTGACCATCTCTCCGTACTTGTCTCCGAACACTCCGATGGCTCCGCGCTCGCGGGCCTGCTCGATGGGCATCTCCTCGCAGACCACGGGGATGGCGGCCTTGATCGCTTCGTTGACGTAGTCCTCGACGGCCTTCAGCTCATCGGGGGTGCACTTCCTGTCGAGGTTGAAGTCGAATCTGAGCCTCTCGGCGGTGATGTTGGACCCCTTCTGCTGGATGTCCGGGCTGACGAACTTCCTGAGCGCGGCGTTCAGGAGGTGGGTGGCGGTGTGCAGCTTGGTTGTCTCGACGGCATGGTCTGCCAGTCCGCCTTTGAACTGCTGGTCGGCACCGAGCCTGGAGTTGTCCTGGTGGGCCTTGAACCTCTTCTGGAAGTCCTCTATGTCCACTTCCTTGCCCTGCTCAGCTGCGAGCTCCTGTGTCAGCTCCACGGGGAACCCGAAGGTGTCGTAGAG
>CAVKKO010000077.1:0-8828 GCA_963656905.1 Bacteroidaceae bacterium
CCCCATCCCCGCTCAAACATCCGGGATATAAGAGCACGGACAGCCGTCGTTCGGTAGGGATGTGAGGAAAAGGGCATGATTCCGGGGGACGGGATGAGAGGGAGGAGGTCGGACGGTGGCATGTTCCGTTCGGAGAACTATTGTTCAATCGGGATATATGATACTGATTTGGTATGTTAAATATCGGACCATGGCGGGGTTCCCCGTTTCTCAAGTATCCCGAAACCGAGATCCTATCGAATGTCCATCCGATTCCGTGCATGGGCCATGTCCCGTAACTCCGCAATCATCGCCCGTTACATTATTATACGACGTTTACGAACTCGGTTCGTCTATGGATCCGACTCTGTTCAAGGTGCTCTCCGATGCTAATCGTCTGAACATCATCGAGCAATTGGCACAAGGCGAGATGTGCGCATGCCGTATCCTGAAAGGTCTCGACATCACTCAACCTACCTTATCGCACCACATGAAGACCCTGCAGCAGTGCGGATTGGTGGTCGCGAGGAAGGAAGGTCAGTGTGCCCAGTACTCTCTGAACCAAGAGAAGCTCGAGGAGCTCGAATCCTTCTTCCGTCTTCTGAAGGGATCCGCATCTCATCCCGAGGTCCAGATGGCTCAGCCCGATGTCGCCGATCAGAGCGATGCCGGATCCGGTTCGGAGTGAATGCACGACGTCCTCCGTCGAATCCGGAAATCGGTAGCCATCGTCGCTCCAGACGGATTCCGCGTATGACCGGAGCAGGCAGTTTTATCCACTCGGACTGGACGAAACTCTTCTATCGCATGTCGCGCTTCTCGATAATCGCCTGTCTGTCGAGCGTTATCCGCCTCAATATGACCCGAGATGAACAAATATATAGATGGTCATCTATGTATAGTTGGATTATACATCCAACTGATAAAATGGCATCGAACAGCAAGATTTTGGCTATCGTCGCCGTCGTCATACTCGTTCTGGTTGGGGTGGCGGCAGCCGTCGTTCTCACGAGCGGCTCAGACGATAAGAAAGAGCCTGACATCGTGGATGGCAAAGTGGTTGCGGCATCATGCGACCCGTACACCATTACGGACGCGGCCGGACAGAAGTTCACATTCGACCACACATTCGGTCCTGCGGCGATGACCGCCTGCACATACGGCGGTGCATTCTTCCCGCTGGCCGCCATGGTCGGGAACGACCTTCCCGCATACATCGCGGGGATGGATCTCGCTTACAGCAAATCCACCACCTTCGGGTTCATCTTCGATGAGATGACTGAGCTCAACAACGTCACGGACATCTACTCCAGCGGTACCAACGCCAATGCCGTGTTGTCGAGCGGGGCCACCGTCGTCATCGATCTCATCTCGAATCAGGTCAAGAACGAGGCGGCCGGAGGATTGAAGGAGAAGCTCAGCGGGATGGACATCCCCATACTGTATCTGAACTTCCAGAGCGAGGATTCGAACATCATCGCCGACGGCATGAGGATGATCGGCGCGCTCTGGGGTCTGAACGATGTGGCGGAGGAGCTCGCTCAGTTCTACATCGACCACACCCAGTACATATTCGACAAATCCGCGGAGCTGATCGCCAAGAACGGCGGGGAGAGGCCCCTCATTTGCGCCGAGTACGCAGGGTCCGTCTCCACCGTCAAGACCTCATGGAGCAAGGACGTCCAGTGGGGCTCCCTGATCTACAGGATCGGAGGCAGGAACATGGTGGACGATGGGCCGAACTACCCCCAGCTCACCCTCGCCAACATCCTCGCCACCCAGCCTACGACGATGATGTACTCCAGCAACATCTCGTACGGTGACGACACGATCCACATAGGCTACGGATTCACCGCCGAGGACACGGTCAACGACGTCAAGAGGCTATTCGGCGAGAACGGCAGGGAGGGATACAAGGACCTCCCCGCATGGACCTCGGATCCGAAAAGCGTCTACGTCGTCAACCACATGGTCAACCGCAACCTGTTCGGATTCGCCGCGGTGGAATTCATCGCCAAGATGATCTGGCCCGACGAGTACAAGGACCTCAATCCCGCCCAGGACCTGGAGGATTTCTGGAAGGAGTGGATGCCTTTCTCCTACCAGGGCTGCTGGATGGTCGACGTCGGAGAATACATCTGAGAACAAACCGCGGGGGTCATCCCCCGCATTCCCCCATTGGTGACAAGATGGATGTTCAAGACGTATCGCCGGATCCCGAACAGGAGTTCGATTACGGCAGGGTTTCGCACAGAAAGCTCGTCATGATGATCGGGCTGCTCATAGCGGCTCTCGCCACAGTGCTCATAGACCTCTACATAACGAGCAGCTTCTACATGTCGTTCAGCGAGTTCATCGACGCGCTGTTCTCGCCGGACAGCATCCCGAAGTACAAGCAGATCATCGTGCGCAGGATCCAGTCTCCCATCGTCATCACGGGGATATTCTGCGGGGCCGCGTTCGCTCTGTCGGGCGTGGTCATGCAGACAATGCTCAACAACCCATTGGCCAGTCCGTACACGCTGGGAGTGTCCGCAGGGGCGGGGCTGGGGGCCAGTCTCGCGATGGTCGCGGGGATCTCCACCGCCTCGCTCCTCGGGATATATCTGATCCCGGGGATGGCGTTCGTGTTCGCGATGATCGCCTGCGCGGCGATCTTCCTGGTGGCGAAGGTGAAGCAGTTCACCGCGGACGTCCTGATCCTCGCCGGTATCGGTCTGGTGTTCTTCTTCCAGGCCATCGAATCCCTGCTACAGTATTTCGTCGACAGCGACGCGCTCAAGAACATCGTGTTCTGGACCATGGGCAGTCTGGAGCGTTCCAACTGGACCAGCACCGCGGTGATCGTGGTCCTCTTCATCATCGTGTTCGTGCTGGTGTACAGGAAATCCTGGATGCTGACGGCGATGAGGCTCGGGGATACCCGCGCCCGGTCTTTGGGCGTCAACGTCAAACGTATGAGGATGTGGATGTTCGTCCTCGTGTCCCTCCTGACCGCCGGCTGCGTCTCTTTCGTCGGATCCATAGGGTTCATAGGAATCGTGGGTCCGCATATCGCCAGGATGCTAGTGGGAGAGGATCAGAGGTATCTGATTATCACATCCTGTCTCATCGGCGGACTCGTCCTCGAACTGGCGGATATCGTTAGTAAGGTCATCACGCCCGGGGCCGTGTATCCCATCGGCATCATCACGGCACTCATCGGAGTACCGTTCTTCTTCTCGCTTCTCCTCAAGAAAAAAGGAGGCGCGTTCTGGTGACCGTCTCCGTCAAGGATCTCAGATTCTCCTACGGACGCGGGAACGAGGATGTGCTGGACGGCATCTCCTTCGTCGCCGAGACCGGTCAGGTCACGGTGCTGGTGGGGGCGAACGGCGCTGGGAAGACGACCACGCTCAAGTGCATAGCAGGGCTCTACGAGCACGGCGGCGAGGTCTCCTTTGATGGGAATATCCTGAGCCAGGACGATCTGACGGAACGGCTGAGCTACATGGAGCAGAACACTGATTGCTCCATCAATCTGGACGTCTTCTCGATGGTCCTCCTGGGGAAGATCCAGGAGCTCGGATTCAGGGTGATGCCCGAGGACATAGAGTCCGTGAATGAGGTCCTGGACCTCGTGGGCGTGAGACATCTCGCCAGCCGCAAGATCGGGGAGATCAGCGGCGGACAGAGGCAGCTGGTCTTCCTCGCCCAGGCGCTGGTCAAGAAGCCCGATATCCTGCTCCTAGACGAACCCACTGGAGCTTTGGACCTCTATCATCAGGTCAAGCTGATGAAGCTCATCTGCAAGATCACCGAAGAGAGGGGTTGCGTGACCATCGTGACCCTCCACCACCTCGACATGGCGATGAAATACGCGAACAATGTCGTGGTCATCCATAACAAGAAGGTTTACGATTACGGATCTCCCGAAGAGGTATTCACGGAGAGCATGCTGGACGACGTGTATCGCGTGAAAGCGGAGATTCTTACAGATTCCAGAGGGGAGCGTTTCATGCACCTCCTGGACACGGAGGATGCGGAATCCGGAGGTCCCCTCCGATCCCGACACAAACGATTCTATCGACAATGCGAGATGTGAGCAATGTACAAATTAGCCATATGCGGGAAAGGAGGGGTGGGGAAGTCCACCGTCGCCGTCAATCTGTCGTATATCCTATCGACGAAGGGGAAGAAGGTGCTCCATGTCGGATGCGACCCCAAGCACGATTCCACCCGGCTCCTGACGGACGGCATATCCCAGCCCACCTATCTGGAGCACCTGTTCGGGGATTCCGATGCCGAGGTCGTTCAGATCGGTAAGAACGGGGTGAATTGCGTAGAGTGCGGCGGAGCGGAGCCCGGGATAGGGTGCGCCGGCAAGGGGCTGATGGGCTTGTTCAAGTATCTGGACGAGAAAGGTCCGGATGACATCGACATCCGCGTATGCGACATCTTGGGAGATGTCGTGTGCGGTGGGTTCGCCGTTCCTCTGAGGAAGAACAACGTCGACGGCATCATACTGGTCGTCTCAGAGGACTTCATGTCGATATACGCCGCCAACAACATCCTCAGAGGGATATTGAACCTGGGGGACACGGCGAGGGTGCTGGGACTCGTCCTCAACAGCAGGACCCCTGGTGATTCATGGCGCATCAACGAGTTCTCGAGAGCCACCGGCCTGAGGATCCTCGCCACGATTCCGAACGATCCGATGTTCTCTGACGTGGAGCAGAAAGGTGTCACGGTCGCCGAAGCGCATCCACAGTCCGAATCCACTGCCAAGCTGTCCGAGCTGTCCGAGACGGTGATGAAGGCCGCCGAAGGCATCATCTCCGCATCCCCCGTGAGGCCCCTGAACGACGCCGCCATGATGCAGATCGCCATGTGTCAGACGGTGACGGAAACCGGGATGCCGGCGATTCGAAAGAAATGCGGTTTCGACCTCTTCGATCTGGAACGGAACGAGACCCATACAGGGAAGCATGCGATGGCCGCATGCTCCTCGCACGGTGCTGTGGAACTGCTGTTGGGGATAACCGATGCGGCGGTGGTCCTGAACGGCCCGAGGAATTGCGCCTACCTTATGGAGTACATCTTCAGAAGAAAATCCATCCAGATGGCCTCAGACAAAGGCGTTCTGACGCCCTGCAACCTCTACTCCACGAATCTGGACGAGGTCGATATATTCAGGGGCGACGGGGATTCCATTCGTGAAGCCGTGAGAAGGGCCTACGGCGACGGCTTCAGGACCATATTCGTCATGGGGACATGCACCCCGGAGGTCATCGGGACCGACGCGGAATGCGAGATATCGAAGCTCGACCTTCCGGATGCCGAGGTCATCGCGGTGCCGGAGAACAACCTGTTCCTCGGGAGCAAATTCGGAGGCTTCAGGGAGGCTCTGGTGGCTGTCGAAGGTCTGATCGACAGGGGCAGGGAGGTCGAACCCGACACCGTGTGCATCCTGTCCTTCGAGATCAACTGCGCCAGCCACAGGGGAAAAAGGCAGAACATGGAGGTGTTCGAGGAACTGCTGAGCGATTACGGTCTCAGATTGAAGACGTTCCTCAGGGATGTCACAACGGTGGAGGAGATCAGGGACCTCGCCAGCTGCCAGTATGTCATCCAGATCGCCAGGGGCACCATGCCCCGCATGATGTCCGAGACATTCTTCCCGGACCGCGAGATCCCGGTCCTCGATCCGCCGATGAGTCTGGAGGAGATCAATGAATGGTGCGAGATGCTATCCCGCATGACTGGACGCACGGGCGGGGATTATCTCGAAAGGAAGAGAAGGGAATACGAACAGGAGATCGAGAGGATCAGGCCCTGCGTGGAAGGCAAGTCCGCAGTCATCTACACCCGTCAGGACAAGGAGCTCAACGCCTATCTGGATGTGCTCAAGGACCTGGGGATGAAAGCAGTCGGCATCCTGTCCTGGCCTCCGCTCGTGGAGTATCATGATCCCTGGGTGGACCGCTATCCCGAGGTCCCCCGTATCACGGACATCGACATGTGCGGGTTGGCCAAGAAAACCCGCGAACTGGGTGCGGACTTGATAATATCGGGAGATCTTCGCACAGGAAGAACCGGGATCCCCTGGTTCAGATACCCGTCACAGTATCTCGGCGTGGAATGCTCCATCGAATTGGCCCACAGGATACGCAACGCCTTGTTGGTGAAACCCAGATTGGATTGGAGGGATTGAGACGATCAATGATTGCGACGGGGTCCTCGGCGCGACGCTCGCGGTCGAAGGCACCAAAGGGTATTGCACGCTGATCAACGGCCCGGGAGGGTGCAGGTCGAGGATCCAGAATCTCCTCAGGGAGCAGATGCACGATTACGTGGACGAGAGCGATTCGGTCTGCGGATCTTGCTTCATGAGCAGACAGTCCCGCGCACCGTGCACCTTCCTCAATCCAGATGACATGATCATGGGCTCCGGGGAGAAGATCACGGAAGGGTTGGACTCCGTCCTGGGAATCACAGGTGACGACGTCGTGCTGGTGGAGACAATCGGGGCTTCGATTCAGGTCGTCGACAGGGAGGCGTCCGTGGAGAAGACGCGCAATCCCGGCAGGACGATACTGTCCGATCAGGATCTCTCGTCCATGTCGTTCTCCGACGGTTTCGACGATACCATGCTGAAGATGGTCCGCCATCTGGGATTGGAAGGGGCGGAGAAGAGGCCCAAGACGGTCAACATTCTCGGATACGGGATGTTCGACAGCGGATGGGAGGAAGGCAAGGAGGAGATCGCCCAATTGCTCGGCCTGATAGGGGTCGAGGTGATCGCGTTCGTCGGATGCGATGATAAGGAGCACCTCAAGGAATCCAACCATGCCGCAGCCAACATCCTCATCCATCCGGAGACGTCCCGCAGGACCGCCGCGTTCTATGAGAGCGAGTTGGGGATACCGTTCATAACCCCTACAGCAGGATCTCCCATAGGATATCCTTCCATCAGGAGTTTCATCACAGAGGTGGCGAGGTTCTTCGATTCGCCGACCGACGAGGCGATGGAGGCCATCTCGAACCACGAGAAGAAGCTCCATCGCAGACTCGCTAACGTGGACCGCGTAGCAGTCGCACTGCACGGGTATGGGATGATGATAGACGGACTCCCCTCGGACGCGATACCGATCATAAGTTTCATGAAAGACCTCCTGGGACTGGTTCCGGAGCGCGTCAAGGTCGTTCATACCGACGATGAGCGCGACATACGGAGGATGATCGATGCCCTGGAGGATCAGGGGTGCGGGTTCGCGTACGATGCGCCCGTCTCGAAGATCGGACTCAGGGCATACTTCTCGGACGGGCTCACCGTCCGTTACTTCAAGGAGGAGCATCAGGTGGCGGCCGCCGTCGGATATATGATGCCCTTCGCGGAGAAACAGAACTTCATCAGCAGGGCCGTCGTAGGGTTGTACGGATGCAGTTATCTCGTGGATCAAGTGATTAACGGGCAGGATCTGTTCTTCTGCGACCAGCCGGTGGGAGTTGATTTCAGATGAATGCAGAAGGATCGGAACAGACATGCCATTCGAACGGTGCGGACATCCCCGATGATCTCAGGGTCAAATCAATCATGATCCTCGGTGGGACGGTGAAGGTCCCGGAGGGTTTCTCGCACCCGGACGCGGATCCCAGGGAGGATGGCACGGGGCAGTTCATGCTGTCGTTCGGCAACACGCGCGTCTACAAGGACTACTCCCAGAAGGAGGGCGAATTCGAACTCGCAGAGGACGGCAATGGATTCACGTTGTCGAAGGACGGGATCCCGTTGGTCGGAGGCGTCGGGCTTGTCAAGAGATACTGCCATGCGCCGAATCAGGCCAACGTGAAGCTGGATCCGGAGGTGTCCAACGAGGATATGCTGAACGATCTCAAGGCCCTCGTGGATACGGGAACCGTCCGCGGGATCTCGATAAGCCTCGCGAAGGAGGTGACGCTGGAGGATTGCACACGTTCGATAAGCAAGATCCGCGGATCATATCTCCGCATCCCCATAGGGCTCAGCTACAGGCCATGCACCGCGGACGATCTCGTCAGTCTCAAGGACGCGGGTTTGGATGAATTCAGGCTGAACGTGTTCTCCACGGTCCCCCGCATATTCGACTATGTCAACAAGGGGCAGGATTTGCAGGAGGTCCTGCGCTGTCTCGAGGAAGCCGTCAGGATATTCGGGAAAGGTCGCGTATCGACCAGCCTGATAGCGGGACTCGGCGAGACGGACGAGGAGATCGAGGGGTCTATGAGGGACATGGCGCAGCGCGGGGTTCTCTCGGACATCAAGTACAAGAGGATCAAGCCCGAGGATATGGAGCAGGCGGAAGCCGAGTTGGGAACCATCCCCCCGATGGACCCGGCGAGATTCGCCAGGTTTGGCGCGAGATTGAAGGAGATCGAGGCCGAGAACGGTCTGGATTCCAATACGTTTAAGACACTGTGCATCGCCTGCAGAGGCTGCAACCTCGTTCCTTTCATAGACTATCGAGGTCATTCTCGCTGTTCAGTGAAACCACAAACCCGGGCAGATGGTTCGACCATCTGTCCGCTCTTTCCACGGTGCCGATTCCGAGTCGCTTCGAGACCATCCTGCGAATGAGTTGAATACCTTTTCAGAATCCATGTTCCGATCCGAACTACGGTTTCCGGGACGAGCGGATCCGAACCTCGATCCGTTCGGAAACCTTCAACGCCATATCGTCTGAATCATACGATGCACCCGCGCTCCTGGACTCCGACGACCCGTACGGCCCATCCGCCAGGAACGACGTTCTCCGCGGTGGCGGAGGACTACGCGATCGTGGTAAACGCGTTCATCCTGTCCCTCGTCCCGATGGCGGCCATCCTGCTGA
>CAVKKO010000078.1:0-8791 GCA_963656905.1 Bacteroidaceae bacterium
CGTGCTCGCGCGGGCTCCCGTTGATGAGTAGTGCCTTCATAGTATCCCTCTTCCGAGCCTGTGAGGCCCGGCCGATGGACCGGCCTATGTGAGCGAGTACTTATAGGGTGCGATGCGACGGGCGAATCAGTCCCTCAGGCAAGCGATCGGAACCACGTACACACCGTCTTCCCTGCGATATGCATACGGGGTGCATGTGACGACTGCGAGGAACGACGGCTTGCCTGCGATGTCCGTGTCGACGCGCTCGGCCAGCTTCTTCAGGTTTTTCACGGCGTCTTCTAAATACCCCGCCCCCAGCTCGATCACGATTGCGCCCCAGCGGCCGTCGTCCAAACGGATCACGGTGTCTGCTTCGAGGCCATAGCTGTCATGGTAGTGGCGGACCTCTCCGCCCAATGCTTCGGCGTATACCCTGAGGTCGCGGACAGCTAGGGACTCGAAAAGGCGACCGTATGCTCCGAGGTCATCGACCAAGCCCTCCGAAGTCGTGCCGAGGAAGCACGCCGCCAACGAAGGGTCGCAGAGATAGCGCTTCTCTGATGCCCTCGGAACCGCCTTCGAGCGCATCTTGGGACGCCATGCCTTCAGGTCGTCGACGATGAAGCGGTCACGGAGAGCAGATTCATAGCGCCTCAGGGTGTTGATGTGCATGGGATTCCCATCGTTGAAGCGGATATCCTCGATGAGATCTGTGTCCGATGCTGTTGTCGCAATGCTACGGGACAGCGACTCCAACAGCTGCTGGGTGATGCGTCCGTCCACCACCGTGTCGCCAAGACGGTTCGATGCTGCGATTGTTCTGCAATACGATCCGACAACCCTACAGGCATCCGCCAGAGTCTTGCCTGAACATTCGGGCCAACCACCCCTGACGATGATCTCCGCCATCTGCTCGAGGTCGACTGATGACACCCCTTCCACATCACAACCGTCGAACAAGTCGGCCAGCCTCACCTCTCCTGTGGACAGCCCCGATTCGAAAAGAGAGAGGGTGCGCATCCTGACCTTGACGAAACGCCCGATGCCGGAATGCATGACCTTGGTCAGGTCGAATGCGACCGAGCCCGTCAGGATGTAGAGGCCGACCTCGCTGCGACGGTCTATGTCCATCCGGGCGGAATCCCATACCCGGGGGACCTCCTGCCACTCATCTATCAGCCTGGGATTGCACCCTTTCAGGAGCAGAGATGGCTTCGTCCTTGCCACCATCTCGATCTCGGCTTTCTTGCGGGAATCGCCAAGGCATATCTCGCTCTTTGAGAACTGCCTCGCGGATGTTGTCTTCCCACACCATCTCGGGCCCTCCACGAGGACGCCTCCGAACAGCGAGAGGGCCCTCTCGATCTGCTTGTCCGACGACCTTGGAATGTATGGTTCCATTAGATAGTTCCATATATAAATTATATTTAAATGATGTTGTGATTAGATTATTTCTGATGTGGGGATTGTAGGATTTCTGATGTGGGGATTGTAGGATTGGAGTATCACATCCCAGCGTCCGACGGCCCCCTCATTCAGAGCGCTTTCTCATAACGAGGACTGCGACAGCGACCACGATGATGGCTATCGCCATTATCGCTATGACCGTCACAGACATGCCGTCATCGGCCAGCTTGTCGACAACAATTCCCTCGAATCCCTTCCAGGAATCCGCATGCGCTTCCGTGCAATGGATGGTCGCGTCCACGTTCAGGAACACCGCCGAGCCGAACTCGGGCATGTCTCCTGCGAAATGCACGTCCGACAGGCCGGAGCAGTAAGCCAGGGCCTTGTCCCCCATGGCCTCCAATGTATCGGGGAAGCTGATGTTCTTCAGGGACGAGCATCCGCGGAACGCCCCGGCTCCGACAGTCGTGAGATGCGAACCGAACGAAATGCTCCCCAGGCTGTAGCAGTCATAGAACGCATCGTCTCCGATCTCCTTCACCGTGTCCGGCAGCACGGCTTCTCTCAGAGAGTTGCAAGAGTAGAACGCAGATATCCCTATGCGGACGGTCTCGCCCCTGATGGACAGCGTCTCCGCGGATTTGCAGTACGAGAACGCCCAGTCGCCTATCTTCTCCAGC
This sequence comes from Bacteroidaceae bacterium, assembly GCA_963656905.1. Lineage (GTDB taxonomy): Archaea > Thermoplasmatota > Thermoplasmata > Methanomassiliicoccales > Methanomethylophilaceae > Methanoprimaticola. The sequence continues at coordinate 2,070 of CAVKKO010000078.1, forward strand.
CCGGCTCCGACCGAGATGCTCTCGGCCGCGCTGCAGACCTTGAAAGCGCCCTCTCCGATGAAACGGACCGAGTCCGGGACCGAGATGACGCGCAGGGACGTGCAGTGCCTGAACGCCTCGAATCCGAGGTATTCGACTCCGTCCGGTATCTCTGCTTCGGTCAGACTGTACGAAGCGCGGAACGCCTCGTCCATTATCGTGCCGAGCGTGCCGGGCAGCTGAGCCGTGATTATGCCCGCGCAGTAATAGAACGCCCTCTCGCGGATCGTCTCGATCCCTTCGGAGATCGTCACAGCCTTGATGTCGGTCCTCGGGACAACCGCGGAACCGTCCTCGGAGTCTTTGCCGGCGAAGGCATTGCTCCCTATTGAAGAGACCTCCAGCCCCTTGACGCTCGACGGTATCGTCAGCGAGCCCTCGCTCGAAGGAGACCCTCCGACGGCCATGGCCTTGCCGGAGACCTCTATGTACTCTATGACAGAGCCGTCCGATGATGCCTCGCTGAACACCGCATCGGAGCGGGTCTTGACTGTCACTCCCGCAGGCAGTCCGCCGGGGATCTTGGGAACATCTCCCAGGAACAGCACCTCTTCCAGCACGGGACAGCGGTCGAAAGCCCCTCTGCCTATGCTCTTGATGCAATCCGGGACCACTACCAGCTTGGCGTTCGGGAAATCGAACGCGCCCTCCGACACCGTCCTGACCTCATAGCCTTCCAGAGCGGATGCTATGATCACCTCTTCCGAATCCGACGAGGCCCCTGTGATCTCGGACTGATACTCGCTGTGCTGGGAGCCGGACGTCTCATATTGGTACGTAGTGCCGTCCGGAGACTCGAATGATGTCGCTCCCTCCGAGCATTCGGAGCACAGCGGCAGGAGCATCAGAAAGAGGACGACGAACAGGAGGGGCTTGAAGCGCATATTATCACAGCATCTCCAGGCCTACGGCGATGGCCGCGACCGTTGCGGTGCACTGATCCGAGGCTCCACATATCACGACCGCATCTCCGTCGCAGGCCTTCGCCTCCCTGACCTTCCCGGCGAAATCCGGGTCGCGGAGGTCCATGTTCCAATCCGGAGGCTTGATGAGCGACCCGTCCGCCATCACGAACACCGCGGCATCCGACGCCCCGGCGATGATGGCCCTGTCGCGCTGGCGCATCCCGTCGGTGACAGTGTCCGTCGAACCGGTCACGATCACCCCTTGATGGAACTCCGATGTGATGAACTCCGATGCGGGTATGTCGACCACCCTCAGCGATATGTCGCGCAGGAAAGTGAGGCCTTTCTCGGTTATGAGGATCCCCTTCCGTTTTATATCGATCATGCCCCACCTGCGGAGCGTCTCGAGGATCTTGCGGGCCGACCCCTCTCCGATCCCCACGGTCTCGGCGAGCTTGGCACGGCCCATCATACCTCCGACGGACAGGGTATAGAGCACGTAGAATATGTGCGCATCTCCGAACCTGCGCAGAGGGCCCATGCGGTCAGGATCGACAAGGCGCATCCGCATCCCCCGCGATATCGATGTGCACGCTGCTCAGGGCGGAATCGGCCTTCATGACGGCATCGTACGAGACATTGAGCCTGCGGGCGATCTGTATCGCGCTCAGGCCCGTGATGATCAGGTACATTATCGTCGCCTCCTCCTTCCCAGCGCCTGTGGCGCTCATCAGCATCCCGATGCACGCGTCCTCGTTGTCCAGGACCGCTCCCACATCGGGAACGGCCGGTTCGGCGGCAACGGGCTCGTTAGCAGGGCCCTTCCCGCCGACCGCCTTCTCGGGCCTCCATGATGCCGATCCGCACGAAGGGCATCTGCAGGGGACGGTGCCTTCGAGGCTGTACGAGGACGAGAAGCCGCAGTCCGGGCAGGAGCATTTCATGGTCTCGCGGTCCCATCTGCGAGAGTGGCAGCTAGGGCATCTCCACGGGCTCTCGCTTGTGCTCATCCACTCATGGTCGCACCGCCTGCAGACGTGCCTGAAGATGTCCTTCCTGGCCCAGATCGTGCTCTTGCACGAAGGGCACTTCTTCGGATGCTCGGCCTCTTCCTTCGGCCACATCCTCCCGCAGACTCTGCAGACGTTCATGCCGGCGTCGCTGAACCTGTTGCAGCAGGCGGCCTTCGAAGGGCTCGCGCCCTTGGCCGCCAGCTCTGCAAGGGACCTCATCCCCTGCTCGTAATCCGTTTCCGGTTCTCTCATAGTCCCGTCCCTCCTTTTGGATGTTTAATCCAACTGGAAACAGGTTATAAGCGTATGTGGAAAAGAATGGTATTCCAGGTAAATGCCACATGAATCTCCAGACGGAAGCTGTCTGGCCAGGAGACGATCGGTCACGGAATCGCCCGTTTATGTAATCTTATAGGCACGAATGGCCATCAATACATGGACATCGGATCTTCGGTGAAAATGGAGTCGTCCACCACGATCCCGCTGTCCTCGTATGCGGACATTATCCTGTCGAATGTCCTGCGGACATCCGTGATGCCGAGGCCGAAGCGCATGGCGATTGCCTCCGGGCCCATCCCCGAGAAATGCACGGCCAGGACCGTCGCGTCGGCTTCGGAGAGGTTCAGGCGGCGGGTGAAGTACGAGACGCTGTCCTTGTAGTCGTCGCGATGGGCGCTCATATCGGAAGCGAGGACGCCCCATGTCTCGGAGTAGATCGGGTTCCTTATCATGTACATGAGCTGCCCCGCAGTGACCCTGATGTCGGCCAGGACCTCGTGGAGGTAGCGGGCGGCTACGGGGATATCGCCCTCCCAGAGGTAGAGGGTGGAGCATCCGTCGGAATGGACCAGCCTCAGCGACCTGCTGCCGTCGGACCAGAACTCCACCGATTCGTCATCGGGAGCAGTGCGGCTCTTGCCGCATCTGGGGCATACGGACCAGCGGTCGGCGTCCGTGTCCCATGTGAAGCCGCAGAACCCGCAACGGCTCATGATGCCGCCGCTGTGCCTGCATGAGGGGCACAGCCTCCCTCCCCTGGAGTCGATGAAGGCGGAACCGCATCCGATGCAGTCCCTGATCACGGGCGCCTCCCTCCATCTGGAGGACTTGCATGAAGGGCAGATCCTCACATCGTCGGAGGTCTTCCCGTCACGGGGGACCCACCTGTAGCCGCAGCGCCTGCATTGGAGCCTGAGCGCCGGAGAATCCCACAGCTTGCTCTGGCAGCTGGGGCACTTGACCGGATGCTCGGAACGGTTCCTCCACACATGGCCGCAGCGATGGCAGGAGAACCTGTGCATCTTCGGCTCGTTCCACGACGAGGAACGGCACAGGGGGCACTTCTTCGGCGGATGGTCCCCGCGCATGGCCCACTCGTGGTCGCACTGGTTGCACTTCAGCAGGCCGTCCTCCGTGGACCTCCCGCACTTCGGGCAGGCCTCGTCCAGCGCCGACCTGTTCCAGACGTGCCCGCAGCCCTTGCACTGGGCGCGGCGGCTGGTGGGGACGCCGTACTTGGAGGACCCGCACCTGGGGCAGGTCCCCGGTGCGGGACCGTCGGAGCTCCATGAATTCCCGCACCTGTAGCAGTACAGGCCGGATGTCATAGGTCCTCGATGTAGTTCTTCGGCAGGACGTAGATCTCCCCGTCGGCATCGAGGCCCACACGGGAGTCGACCTCGTACACGTCGCGTATGAGGTCCTCGGTGATGACTTCCTTCGGATCTCCGATCGTGACGATGCGGCCCTGCTTCATTATGATGCAGACGTCGCAGTACCTCGCCATCAGGGAGATGTCGTGCTCCGCCACCAGGATGGACATGTCCTTCCTGGCCATGCTCCTCAGATATTCCATCACCTGGAGCTTGTACTTCATGTCCAGATGGGCTGTCGGTTCATCCACCAGCATGAGCTTGGGCTCCTGGACGTAGGCCTTGGCGATGAGCGCGCGCTGCCTCTCCCCGGACGAGCATAAAGACAGCTGGCGGTTGCGGATGCGGTCCAGCCCGAATGTCCTCAGCGCCTCTCTCGTGATCCTCTCGTCTTCAGGCGTCTCCCACCACAGGCGGTCCACGAAGGGGTACCTTCCGAGGACCACCATGTCCATGACGGTCATGTTGAACGTGGACCCCATCTCGGCGGGGACGGATGCGACCAGCTTGGCGACTTCCACGGGCTTCAGCTGGGAGACGTCCTTGCCGTCGACCAGTATCGTGCCTGTCGTGGGATGGTAGATCTTGCTGATGCACCTCATCATGGTGGACTTCCCGCAGCCGTTGGGGCCGATGAGGCCCACCAGCTTCCCGCTGCCCACGTCCAGGTCAATCCCGTCGAGGGCCTTGAACCCGCCGAACTGTATGGAAAGGTCGCGGATCGAGAGGAGGTCATCCATCGTACTCACGCCCCTTCCTCATGAGCATGTATGCGAAGACCGGCGTTCCGATCATCGCCGTTATGGCTCCGACGGGGAGCTCCAGCGGGGACATGACCGTCCTTGCGATGAGGTCCGAGAACAGCATGAGCATCGCGCCGAGGGCGATGGATGCGGGCATGATGAGACGGTGGTCGCTCCCGAGGGCCATACGGCACGCGTGGGGAACAACGAGTCCCACGAACCCGATGATCCCGACGAATGCGACGCATATGGCTGTCAGGACGGAGGCGATGATCATCATGGACCTCTTGAACATCCTGACGTTGAGCCCCAGCTGCCTGGCCTGCTCCTCTCCCATGGAGAAGAGGTTGAACTCCCTGGCCCAGACCATCGCCACCAGGGATATGCCCATGGCGGGCAGGAACACCAGGAAGGCGTTCTCCCATGTTATCTGAGTGAACGACCCGTACAGCCACCACATGGAGTCCGTGAGGTTCCCCTTGTCCAATGTCAGGAATATGGTCTGCACCGAAGAGAACGCGAATCCGACGATGACTCCCGCGAGGATGTAGTTGGTAGTGGAACCGCCGGACCCCTCGGCGACGGTCATCGTGATGGCGAAGGCGATGAGGCCTCCAACGATGGCCGCTATGGGGATGATGTACAGGGAGTTGGCGTCAATGAAAGGTATGGACACGCCTGCGGCGGATACCGCAATCGCAAGGCATCCCGCTCCCGACGAGACTCCGGTTATGTACGGATCCACCAGGGGGTTGCGGATGATGGCCTGGAACATGCACCCTGCGATGGCCAATCCGGCCCCTACTGCGACAGCCGCGATGGCACGGGGCAGCCTGGAGTAGTAGATGTAGTTCTCGACGGGATCGAGGTTCTGCCCGCCCTTCTGTATCGATGACGCCAGCGAGGACAGCGCCTCGCTCACAGGGATGATCCCTCCCGAAGATATCGATATCGAGACCAGGAAGGCCACCAGGGACATGACGACCCCGAAGGCCACTATGGCTCTGAACCTCTTCTTCTTGCGTGCGACCAGACTCTCGTCCTGATTCTCATCTTCAGGCTCCATGCCGCGCTTGAGGCCGCGGACCCCGCGCTTCAGCCATCCGTCTTCCTTCATGATATCACCTTGAAAACGATCTCCACAGCCCAACGATGGCAAGCACGGCGACGAGGATCACAGCGATCCAGGACCAGTGCCTGAAGCCGGGGGAGTCTATCTCGATCTCTCCGTCATCCCCCCATGCCTTGCCTTGGACATCGGAGATGCAGTAGACCGCGCCGTAGTCGTTGCCGACGTAGACCTTTCCGTCCACGACGGTCGGGGCCACCATTGAATAGGACTGGTCGGAGTAGGGCTCCAGCCTGACCTTCCAGACCTGATGGCCGTCTTCTGCGGAATAAGCGGCGACCCCTCCCCCGTTGGGGAAGTGGGCGCCGATGCTGTAGTCGTTGGTGAACAGCAGGCCGTCCGCCAACGTGGGGGCCGCCTTTATGACGTGGTTGATGGGCGTGACCCACACCACGCGGCCCTCGTAATCGAACTTGTATAGCCCCATGACAGCTTCGACGGCGGAGCCGTCGGCCGAGGGGAGCTCGGATGCCCCCTTGTACGACGGCGATCCGTAGCAGTAGAATCCGTCGTCCGTGAGCACCTGGTAGCCGGCCATGAACACGTGCTTCCAATAGCATTCGGATCCGTCCGGGCCCTTGCCGGTGGACGCGTCCACGCACGATATCGTCCCGTATTCCGGGCTCATTGCCCCGTCGGTGCAGGTGACGATGAGCTTGCCGTCTGATGTCAGGGAGAGGCCGGAGACGGACCCGGGCGTTCCGGGCTCCATTGAATTGGAACTGCGGATGTCGATCATCCTCTCCACCCAGACCTCCTTCCCGGTGGAAGCGTCCAGCGCGTAGGCGTAGCCCTCGTAGCTGCCGATGAACAGCATCTTCCTGCCGTCCACCTCCCCTACTGTCGGGGCGTGGAAGTAGAAGCACCCTCTGGGGCCGACATACTCTCCGTCCACTGCAGATGCATCCGGGGAGTACTCCCACAGAGGGACGAACCTGGACTGGCGCACGCCGTCCGATACTTCTGTCTCGATCCCGTATGCGGCGACCCTGCCGTCGGCGATGCCGAAGTATATCGCTCCGGAATCATAGACCGGGGTGGTGGCTCCGGTGAAGAAGGTCCTCCCGTCCCAGATGATGTCGCCCTCGTCATCGTAGATGTACTGCCGCTCCAGGACAAGCGTGTCCAGGACCTCGCCGGTGAACCTGTCGAAAAGGTAGACGTCCCAGTTGGTGGCGGTCACCACCAGCATGTCGCCGACGATCAGGGGCGAGGTGACCTCGTAACCCTGTCCGATGCGG
>CAVKKO010000079.1:0-8778 GCA_963656905.1 Bacteroidaceae bacterium
AGTTCCCATGGGTCTTGCCGATGCCGGTGGGGAGTCCCATGATCATAAGGCCGTTGTCGAAGTCTTCGTCGTGGATGAAATTAGACGAAGCTACAGCTATCGCGTTTGTTTTCATTCTCGTTCCTTCTGACCCTTCATGGACGGACGGCAGGTTTTCTCCCGGCATTTATCAGCACTGGGAGGCCCGCACAAGCCCACTTCGAGTCAATTGACAATTGAAGAGTTAATATTAAAATGCTCGTCACACCAGAATGCAGAGTATATTTAAACATCATTCAGAGATGTCACCTTGAAGGTCCACAGATGTCCGTGATCTCCTGTGGACCTCCAGATTCAATTCTCTACTCTGCATTCGTCATAGACTCTGCGCAAAACACTCTCCTTGACTTTATCGTAAATATCAGGGTTTTGAAGGAGTATTTCGAAGAACGCTTCATTGTCACGCATGCGCTTCATGACGATGTCTGTGAAACCATCCTTATACATGCTCATGAACGTCTCTTCAGTATTCCTCTTCGCAGCATCAACGATACGTTTGTCGGCCTTGACATCATTCACGAGTTGCATCCCTATCTTGTCAATCTCTGTCAGGTTTCCGCCATGCAATGCATTGAATTTCTCAAGCAATTCACTGGCGAATATCTTCATATCATCAGACTTCCCATGGATACGAGCGATGGGCGCCTTCAAAGTCGGTTTCGCCTTCAGGTCGATTGCGGTCACCCCCATATCCTCAGGCCTGTAATGGGTAAGCCTCAACTTTTTATCAAGGTCGTATTTTTCCCTCTTAACGCCCTCAACCAGCGGGTGGAGGTTCTTGCAAAATACGTAAAGCTTCTGCATGTATCTGTCGTTCAACCTTACAAGTTGGGTGACATACGAATATCTGTTGCAGTATACGCTAATCGCGTTTTTAAACTCAGCCCGAGTGTCGTCATCAAGCGCGTTGGCTCTGAAGACGCATGGCTTGATTAGTGAATCTAGTTTCTCAGAGGATGGCTTGTCAGAGTAGAACTCATCTCCGAATGCCTCGATCTCCTTTTCGTTCAGAACATTCATCGTCGTGATCTTGTTATAGACGTCGTAGATACTGTTGATGTCTATCCCTTCTTCGAGCTCTGTATCCTCATAATACGGTTCGAACGACTTCTTGATACTTCCAGGCAAGTTCACGAAGTCTAGAACATATACCTCGTGTTTACCCGGCATGACGCGATTAAGGCGAGACAAGGTCTGGACCGCCTTGATGCCCCATAAGGCCTTATCAATGAACATGGTTTGTAGCAAAGGCTCATCGAACCCCGTCTGATACTTATCAGCCACAATCAAAACATTAAATTCGGACCGGAAATATTCAGGCACCTGGTCTTCTTTTATCCTTTGACCCTTCGAATTCCGGTTCATTTCCTCCTCGGTGTACTTGATCTCCGGATCATTATTGTCCTGAACGGTGCCAGTGAATGCCACGAGCGCTTTCACGTCCTTGATATCATTGTCCTCGATATACTTCTGGAAGGCCTGATAGTATCTTACCGCATTAAGGCGGGAGCTGGTCACGACCATGGCCCTGGCACGACCACCCAGTTGCTTCAGAGTGTGTTCTCTGAAGAATTCGATCATAATCGCAGCTCTCTGACCGATATTATATTCATGAAGCCTGATGAACCGGGTGATCGCCTTAACACCCTCCTTTACATCGATCTGTGGATCGTCCTCGATAGATTTGGCTACTCTGTAGTATGTTTCGAAGGTGGCATAGTGTTGTAGCACGTTTAGGATGTATCCCTCCTCGATGGCTTGTCTCATGGAATATATATGGTAAGCACAATAGCTGCCATTATCATTCTTGACTCCAAATATCTCAAGTGTACTGGGCTTCGGAGTGGCTGTGAATGCGAAGAATGAAAGATTCCTGTGTTTCCCATGGGCTTTCATAGTCCTGGCCAACTTGTCCTGGAAGTCATCTTCATCATTCTCCTGATCTCCCAGGGCTTCTTTAGTCTTCATGGCGGAAATTCCAGTCTGTGATGAGTGGGCCTCGTCAACAATTATAGCGAATTTCTTCCCTTTTACAGCGACGTCCTCGTAAATGACTGGGAATTTCTGCAGAGTGGTTACAATGATCTTTTTCCCACTGTTGAGGGCCTCCAGTAGCTGCCTAGAATTCTTATCTATATTGTAAACAACACCATTAGCATTGTGATCGAATGAGGAGATGGTCGCCTGCAATTGATCATCCAGGTTTCTGCGGTCGGTAATGACAATTATCGAGTCGAAGATCTTCCGATCCTCTGCATTCTGAAGGCTCATTAGGCGGTATGCCAACCATGCAATACTATTAGATTTACCAGAACCTGCGGAGTGCTCAATAAGGTAATTCTTTCCAGGTCCGTGCTCTCTGGCATCCTCGACCAGACGGTCGACAACATCCAGCTGATGATATCTCGGGAAAAGGATTCTCTCCGATTCATACTCGGAACCATCGGTCTTTTTCTTCGTCTCCTTGATGAGATAAACATAATTGTGAATAATATTAAGGAGACAGTCCTTGGAGAACACGTGCTCCCAGATGTAATATGTCTGATACTTGTCTGTGACAAGTGGGTTGCCCTTCCCGCCTCTGACACCAGGGCCATTAGATCCCAGGTTGAATGGCATAAACCACGTATTGTCCCTGTCCAGTTTGGTTGTGATGCACGCCTCGGAGGTGTCAATGCACATGTAAACCAAATTATTCTTATTGAAACAGAGAAATGGTTCAGACGGGTCGCGGTTCTTCCTGAACTGCTCTTTAGAATCCTCGATGTCCTGGCCAGTATATTGGTTTTTCAGCTCGATCGATACAATGGCGATACCATTGATCATCAAGACCATGTCTATTGAATTATTGTTGAATTTGGAATAATGAAATTGTCTGACACATGTCAGTATGTTGCTATCATACTGTTTGCTTAATTTCAAATTGCGAGAATCTTCCGGATGATAGCAGACTACCTTGAATCTGATGCCGTGATCTGCAATCCCATCATGAAGAACCTTGACGAGCCCGCTGTAGTTGATTTCCTTATGAAGACGTTTAGCAAGTGATTCCTCTGGATTCTGAGGGCATACAGCTTGATATTTCTGCCATTCTTCCGGTTGAGATTTCTCTATAAACTCGATGAAAGTGCCCACGTCTAGGAGATACTCAAGATTATATGTGGAGTCTGTTCCGTGCCGATATTCGCCCGTGACTTCCGTAAGATACTCTTCAATGGTTTCTTCCAGATTCTTTTCTTTGAGTACCATCACGAAACCTCCTTTTTACCTGTGATGCATTCGTATATAACTGAATTTTTAAGTTCAGCGAGAGCAACCATCATCTGTTTATCTAATTCAATCAAACGGTCAATCTGAGAACATCTGGTATCGAGATATCTCACGATCGCATCTTGCTCGCCCCTCTCTGGGAATGGAATAGGTATGGAACCGATGAACTCCCAATTCGCCCTTGGCATCTTCGTTCCATAGGTGCTGGAGTCTACAAGGTCGATAAATTTGCGACATATGAGAATGTACAATAGATATCTACGATTGATCCTCAAATCCCTGAATATCAAGAATTCCGAAGAACAGGCACCATCGAAAGGAGATATGACTGCTTTCGCCAAATAGGGCCTCAGCCTAGAAAATAAAAGGTCGCCCTTCCGAATCCTCTTGGATTCTGCTTCCGGGATGTCCCCTTCGGTCGAGATGTACTTTCCTGACCATCCCTCGACATTTTCCAGAGCCAAGTATTCCTCGAATGATTCAGTCTTCTCATCCGCGGTAGATACAACGTATTTCAACTTGCTCAATTTCCAATGTTCAGGAATCTCTCCAATCCATTCAATCCCAGTCTCTTTTGACTTTATCCCGTTATCTATGCCCCGTGTAACAGATTCCATTATAACAGACTGTCTCAACTCCCCTAGTTTCCTAATCTTGTTCTGTAGTAATTCAATCAAACGGTCAATCTGAGAACATCTGGTATCGAGATATCTCACGATCGCATCTTGCTCGCCCCTCTCTGGGAATGGAATAGGTATGGAACCGATGAACTCCCAATTCGCCCTTGGCATCTTCGTTCCATAGGTGCTGGAGTCTACAAGGTCGATAAATTTGCGACATATGAGAATGTACAATAGATATCTACGATTGATCCTCAAATCCCTGAATATCAAGAATTCCGAAGAACAGGCACCATCGAAAGGAGATATGACTGCTTTCGCCAAATAGGGCCTCAGCCTAGAAAATAAAAGGTCGCCCTTCCGAATCCTCTTGGATTCTGCTTCCGGGATGTCCCCTTCGGTCGAGATGTACTTTCCTGACCATCCCTCGACATTTTCCAGAGCCAAGTATTCCTCGAATGATTCAGTCTTCTCATCCGCGGTAGATACAACGTATTTCAACTTGCTCAATTTCCAATGTTCAGGAATCTCTCCAATCCATTCAACATTAGAATCTTGCAATCCCCGACTCAAATCATTCATCCCCTTGGCTGAGCTCCGAGATCTTTCCGTTTAACATTCTAATCTCTTTCTGAATCTCATAAGAAGACCGAATCGAGGAGAATTTGTAGAAATATTTCCTAAAAGGTATCTTGTAGCCAACGTCAGACATTCTGTTTTTCTTGGATTTAATTTCCGCAAATTCAATGTATGGTCTGACCTCATCATTCAGATATTTCTCCATCTGTGCTATAACCAGAGGATTTTTAGTTATGTCCTCCCCAGGGATTAGATCAACTCTCCCTAATGGGATTATCTCGGTCCCTTCCTTCTGCTTATCATATATTACTCTCCCAAGCTTCCCTGACTTCAGTATAGTCCTCACTGGTTTTCCTTCTTCATCCAATTGAGGCGCGATCGTTTCAACCTTGACATATCCGAACTCACTAGCGTTCAACACCCTAGTTTCACAAACATTTTGTCCGATGCCGTATGTACCATCCTTAAAAGAGGCATATGCTTTGACAATTATCGATATTTGTTCAGCATTAATATCATTCCTCTTTTCCCCCAGAGGCTTCCTACGCTTCACATATAAATTGTGAGCGTCAATTAACTGAACTTTACCTCTACGTTCCTCTGGTTTGATGTTGTCCAGAATCCAAATATACGTGGGGATGCTGGTATTATAGAAAATACTCCCCGGCAGAGAAATAACAGTGTCTAGCAGATCATTCTCTAGAATGTATCTCCTGATTTCTGAAGGTCCGGTACCTGCATCTCCCTTGAATAATGGAGATCCATTATGAATGATTGCAACTTTTCCGCCTCCATCTCTGGGGGATTTCATTTTCTTTATGGCAGTCTGGAGGAACAACATCTGCCCATCATCTATTGATGGGAGACCTGCTGCGAACCTTCCCAATTCCCCTTTCTTAGCTTCAGCTTCAACCTCATCTTTCGAATCCTTCCAGTCCACCCCGAACGGTGGATTCGATAAAATATAGTCGAAAGACATGCCCACAAACTGATCATCCTTCAGTGTATTGCTGCAACGAATATTGCCCTCGTTCTGGCCCTTGATGAGCATGTCTGCGATGCAAATAGCATGAGTCTCATCATTAACTTCCTGTCCATAGCAAATGACCCTAGAATCTGTATTGTAGCTCTTGATTGTCTCTTCAGCTACACTCAACATTCCACCTGTTCCACATGCAGGATCATAAATGGTCAAATCCTTCGCCTTTGTTAAATCCCTATTACAAAACATAATTTCTGTCATCAACTGAATGACTTCGCGCGGCGTATAGTGCTCTCCTGCACCGTCATTGGATTCCTCCGAGAATCTTCTAATGATCTCCTCGAAAAGATATCCCATATCACGATTAGACATTCTATCCGGATGAAGATCTATCTTGGGATCGTTTAGGGCCTCCATCACGATATAAAGGATTTTCTTATCGTTCATGTTGTGTATTTTCGTAATAATGTCTAGACCCTTCGGATTTTCCATGATCTCTTTGACGTTGGATGAAAAACCCCGAACGTAATCTATCATATTATCTTGTAAATTCGACGGGTCGTCCATCAGCTTCTGGAGATCGTACCTGCTAGTATTGTAGAAATTGTATCCAGATGTCTCACGTAGCATCTTTTCCTTGATTTCATCAATCTTCACCCCAGAGATTGAATGGTATTTCTCAAGAACCTGAGCTTTGGTCGCCTGAAGAACACAGTCAAACCTCTTGAGGATGACCAGCGGTACGATGTAATGGGCGTACTGCCCTTTTTTGAAATTGTTACGGAGTCCCCTGTCCGCTATACTCCATACAAGGTTCGCCTGTTCGTTTATGTTGATATCTGCCATGTCTACCCTCAATAGTACCTAATCCGTTAAAAGGTTCATAAGCGCTGCCATCTGGCATTTCATAATCTGTTGATTGTTAGATGAATCAAACAACCCCAACCACTACAGACAAAACAGTCCCGAAAGAACGCAAACCTAGCATCTGGGCTTGCCGTCCGAATTTATTGGTTGGATGTATGCTCCATATATTGCTAAATATGATATCGAATACTATAGCAAGCATGTCAAACGAGTTTGTGTCCGAAGATTCAGAACTGGAGATGGAAGTCAGCGAATCTTTCAAAGAATCGCTGCGTGCGGTGCAAGAGCGGACTGCTAGAGGTCAAGAATTATTCAAGGACGTGGTCAAATCCTATCAAGAACAGATGCGTACCGTGATCGAAGAAGCACTCCCTCAAAACAGGCCCCTACAGATTTTCGGATGTTCAGAACCGTCAATCTGCATCCAGCCAATGCGCATTGATGAACTTATGGATAACATCAAGGGCATCAATTATCATATGGAAAAGATAGATACTAACACATCATACATCCCCGGGATCAAAGAACTCGTAGAGGATGGAAATGGGCAACGTGAAGAAATTCTCTCGGCACTAATCGATTTCATCACAATCTCGAAACTCCTCCCAGATAAGGAAAAAAAGAAGTTGTTCGATAAAGCATATCAATGGATAAAGGGACTAGATCTTGATCCTACGCGTATTCAGGCTTGGCTCCTCATCGCTGATCATCTGTACAACATGGTACCATGAGGATTGGGACTTCGATGATTTCGAATAGAGGACTCTGAATTACAAGGTAAGGGTTCTAAACCCCGGTATCCATGAACGCGAAACGTTTCACAATATGTTGATGTTCCGAACAGCATCTCCGACAAAGACCCGTCCGATCACAAATAGCGCCCCGCCGTATCCTATTCCGAAACCATGTTCGACAGGATCCGCAGACATGGACGCGGGAAACCCGCCGTCAGACCTATGGGCCTCCCCCCGACCGTCAAGTTCGGCGTGATAGACTACGAGGGGGAGCGCCTGTATCTGGCCGTCCCCATCGAAGCCGTGGTGATGATAGAAGAGGACAACGATGTACTCCTGCTCAGCGGAGAGGCGTTCGTCTACGGGATAGGTCCGACGCTGGAGGAAGCCATGGAGGACTTCTGCGGGTCGTTCCTGCTCTGCTACAGGATCATGATCAAATACGGACCCGGCACCAAGGACTGGAATCAGATCATGTTCCATGTGTACGGGTGGAGACGAAGCCGTACCGATGGGAAGCCGACCAATCCTCTGCTATTACCGTTGTCTCACGACGTGTTGACGTTCCACACATCGTTCCCGACCGAACCCCGCCCTGTCGTAAATAACGGTCCGTCGTATCCGTCTCAGGCATCCGATTCCTGTACGATGCGGTGTCGTACCCGGCGTATGCTTCGGAGAGATGCGTTGCGATGCAGGCAGATACAATCGTGGAAATCGACGAAGAGCGGATCAAGAGGTATGCGCGCATGCAAGCCGGCCTGATGTTCCTGGACCTGGACCTGCAGGACGCATTCGGACCCTATGCCCAATACTACGACCCCCACTCCCTGGAACTCCTGGACGAGAAGATCGAGGTCATGAGCAAGATGAAGGAGGGCGTCCCGTTCGAGCTGATACCCAACAGCAAGGACATCCTCGAAAGACTCGGGGGGATTGGATCCGACGGCAGACCCGTTGGACGCGGGAAGGAGGAACCGAAGCTGGATCTCCCAGCAAATCTCCTAGGAGAGAGGGCCTCCGAACGATGCGTCTCTCCTCCCGCCGCGAACCCGTGCCCGAGATGGTGTACAAAGGCGTCGCATACTACTGCAACGGCAGCGCGAGAAGGGCGATGCGCCAGGCCGAGCGCATCTCGAAGAAATGGTCCCCCACCCATATCCACAAGGTGAGATCGTGCGGACAATCGGAACTCCGCTACGACGTCTTCGAATCGACGGAATTCAGGAAGGCGGTCAGGGATGCGCGGAAACACGGACTGGACAGGACGTCTCTTGAGGATACCATCGCCAGGCTGGCCGCAGGCGAACGCCTCCCGCCGGAGTACGACGATCACAGATTGAGGAATCCCCTCCATATGCACCGCGTCTGCCGCATCAACGGGGAGTTCTATCTCGTGTACAGTCCGCGCAGGAAGAAACTGATCCTCCGCAGGATCTGGACCGAGGAAGTGGTGGAGCATAAGAGGACCTTGTGACATGCCCTCACAGGGTGTTTCACAATGTGTTGATACGATATTTAATAAGTCATGCAATAAAAACAGCGAATGATGGCATCAACTTGGAGAACAACGCACCAAAACAATCACGGAAAAAAGGTTTGAAGGGCCCGAAGGCCCTCGTCTCACTTCGACCTCGGCTTCCCGAAGTCGACCCTCAGGTTCCTGTCGCCGTACAGCCACTGCACG
>CAVKKO010000080.1:0-8676 GCA_963656905.1 Bacteroidaceae bacterium
TCCCTCTTCTCCGGGCATCTCTTCGAGCCTGGAGGAGATCTCACGCATGGCCTCGGCCCACCTGGAGGTGGAGTCTGCCATGAGGGAGACGTTGTATCCCATGTCCCTGAAGTACTCGGCGATGGTCATTCCGGTGTAGACGGAAGCCTCCCTTGCGGCGACAGGCATGTTGGAAGTGTTGGCGATCAGGACGGTCCTCTTCATCAGGGACTCTCCGGTCCTGGGGTCCTCCAGCTCGGGGAACTCGGTCAGAACCTCGGTCATCTCGTTTCCGCGCTCTCCGCATCCGATGTAGACGACGATCTCTGCATCGGAGTATTTCGCCAGGGACTGCTGCGTGACGGTCTTCCCGGTACCGAACGCACCGGGGATCGCGGCGGCTCCTCCCTTGGCGAGGGGGAACATGGTGTCGAGGACCCTGAGCCCGGTCACGAGGGGGACGTCGGGCTGGTACTTCTCGGCGACGGGCCTGGGCACACGGACCGGCCAGTACTGGACCATGGAGACCTCTTTGCCGTCGATGACGGCGATGGTCTCGTCGATGGTGAAGGATCCGGACTTGATGGACTCGACCTTTCCTTTCCCGATCTCGATGGGGACCATGATCTTGTGGACCATGGGGCCCTCCTGAACGGTTCCGAGGACCTCTCCAGCGGAGACGGTGGCTCCCTCGGATACTGTGGGGACGAAGTCCCATTTCTTCTCGTGGTCCAATCCAGGTGCGGAGACTCCGCGGTAGATGAAGTCTCCCATCTTCTCCCTGAGGACGGGCAGGGGCCTCTGGATTCCGTCGTAAACGGAAGTAAGGAGGCCGGGGCCGAGCTCGACGGAGAGAGGCCTGCCGGTGTTGGTGACCGGCTCTCCGGGTTTGATTCCGGAGGTATCCTCGTAAACCTGGATGATGGAATAGTCGCCGACGATCTTGATGACCTCTCCCATCAGCTGCTCCTTCCCGACGTGCACGACATCGTACATTTTGGGGGAGATACCGGTGGCAGTGACCACAGGTCCGGCGACCCTGTAAATTACACCTTCAGTGCTCATTCTTATTCATCCTCTGATTTGTATAAGTCAACGCCAATCGCTCTCTTCACCTTCTCGCGGAGGTCGCTCTGGTCGCCTCCTACGGGCACGACGACGGGCTGGATCGAATCCATTACCCTGTGCCTGACGGCGGGGGAGAGATTGTCGAGATCCTTCGCATCCACTGCGAGGATTCCAATTGATTGCTGGGACATTGCCTCCAGCATCTTCTCCTGGTAGTTGTCAGGATTAGCGACGAAGACGCGCCTGATTCCGGCGAGGCGGAACCCGAGCACGAACTCGTCATTGCCGATTACTGCGATTTCCATCAGATCACCAGCAGTCCTTTGATGATGTCCTTGTCAAGGCCGCTCTCCACTCCCCTGGCAATGGTCCTGATGTTTCTGACTTCCATCTCCTTGTGGACCATGAAGTCGACAACAGGGATGACCGACAGGGGGTACAGGTGAGAGAACCTCTTGGTCTGGTCGATATCGTATCTCCACATGCCGGTGACGACCTCGTTCAGGGAGACGTCGTCCTTCTCCACGATGTCCCTGAAGGAATCGTAGAAGTCGAGCTGCTGGAGGTCCGAAGCGGCGGCCTGGATGGTCTCCGCGTTGGCGAGCTGCGTGAGCAGCCTCTTGTCGACCTTCTTGCCTCCGGGGATGATGTACTTCATCACTTCCTCCCCGTACACGCCCTCGACCTTCAGCTTGAGGATCGATGCGATGTTCCTGATGTCGATATCGTTCCTCACGTAGGACTCGAACAGCTTGGTGGGCCTCGAATCGGGATTGATGCTGGCCAGGAGCCTGGTGTAGTGGAGCTTGTCGAGGTAGTCCTCGATGACCCCGAGGTTCCCGCTCTCCTTGTAGGACGACATGACGTCCTGGGGGACCGAGACCCTCATCATCTTCCCGAACGCGGCGAGGATCTCCTCATCGGTGTCGAGGGACAGGAGCTTGTCCAGGTCCTCTCCGTCGAGGCTGCCTGCCACGACAAGGTCCTCTCTGATCTTATCGGCGCTCACACCGTATGACTTACCGCGGAGGATGACCTTGAGGTTCCAGATATCCCATTTCTCGAGATATGCCGCAACCATCGTGTGCAGCTCACCCTGAGAGGCTCCGAGAATGCTGCTGAACACCTTCGCCATGTTGTCGTAGGTAGCGTATTCGAGGAGGTCCATCCCGTCGAGCTTTCCGGCGAGGTCGGCCATCTCCTTCGAGTACCCGGCCTCGCTGATATAGCGCGAGATCTCGGGAACGCTCATCTGCAGCATCTTGTTGTAGTCCTCTTCGCCGAGGAGGAGCGATTTCTTCGCTTTGACCCTGGCGACAGTGTACGCGTAGTTGCCTTTTCTTCCGCTGGACATGAACATACGCTTCACCCGAAGAGAATGTCTGATACAGACTTCATCTCGCGGTCCCAGATCGCCTGAAGCAGAGTGGAGTACTGCATGTCGACCTCGACGGACCCGTCCTCGCTCTGGAGGATGAGCCCTGCCTTGATCCTGCTGTCCTTCTCGACCGAGGCGACTCCCAGGTCAGCGGCGGAGAACGAGTCGTTCTCCGACATGACGGCCTTGGGGTTGTCGATGATCTTCTTGGCAGCCTCGACCATGGCCTTGTACTGCGCCAGCTTCACGTCGCTGGGCGCGTTCTCAAGGCCGGAGAGGGTGCTGTCGAAGGCCTCGGTGAGGAGCTCCTTCTTCTTCGCCAGGACGATCTTCTTGCTCTCCAGCTCTGCGCTGGACAGCTCCTGACGGTCGAGACGCTCAACGGCTTCTTTGAGCTTCTTGTCCTCTTTGTCTTTCGTCTCAGCGATCTTCGCTTCCGCGTCGGCCTTGATCTTAGCGATCTCGGCATCGGCCTCCGCCCTGATGGCAGCGACCTTCTCGTCCGCGGCCTTGGAGATCTCCTGAGTCACATTAGCTAGTGCCATGAGATTACCTCTTGGCCAGCTTATGCGTTGTTCATGACGAAGATACCGAGGATAGCGACGACCAGTCCGAAGATGACGATGGTCTCAGGGAGAACCATGAAGATCATAGCCTTTCCGAAGAGAGACTGGTCCTCAGTGATGGCTCCGACGGCTGCGGCTCCGACGTCTTTCTCGGCCATACCGGCTCCGAGACCGGTGAGACCGACTGCGAGTCCTGCTCCGATTGCGATGAGTCCAGATCCAATTTCTACTGCCATTTTACTTACACCTCTGTGGTTGTTTTCTTGCTTGAAACGGTTTTTTCGCGTTTGATCTTGAGGGGGTTGTACTCGATTCCTCCTCCCTCATAGAATTTCTGCATGAGCTCCACGAACTGCAACCTGAGACCGTGCAGACCCGCGGACAGAATTGCCAGGGTCCAGATCATCAGGTGCATGAAGGCCATGATCAGGATGGCGATGATCACCATCACGATGCCGGAACACTCGATCCCGACACCGGGCGTGTAAGTCACTCCCGCGATCATCCCCAAGGCTATGTAGTTGAAAGCCAGGGCCATTCCTGCCTTGGACATACCGATAGCCGCGAGACGAGTGTAGGAGAGGACGTTTCCTACTATTCCAGGAAGCTCCAGGATAGACTGGATCCCCTCGTGCTTGAAGTTCATGGCCACTTCGATAACGATGAACACGATACCGAGGACCAGGGGGATCATGACCTCGCTCATCTCAACGCTGTAGATAAGGTACGTAGCGAGAGCGTAACAGACGAGGACGATACCGAGGAATCCGAAGATCCATCCGCCCTTCTCCTTGAAAGCGTATCCGAATCCGTGCTGAATCGTCTTGTTGTAGAGCGCGCACAGGTATCCGATCATCAGATGGACGATACCGATGTACACGGACAGCCTCAGCAGGAAGCCGATCCACTCCTCCCCGATCTTGCTCACACCGTGGCCGCCGGGCAGGATGCCTTCGAAGAACTCGGGCAGGTGGTCCAATCCAAGGAGCATCTGCCATGTGAACGTGATTCCGTCATCCGTTATTCCGACGAAGTGCATTCCCAGGCATTCTCCGAAGAAGAAGAAGCCGAATATGAATGCCCATATCCCGCCGAAGAACAGGACGGTGGCGATGGCGCGCCAATCCTTGTGGTGCGTGACTTTGAGTCCGTACGCGCCCAGGATTATGAACGGGATAGCGTATCCCACATCTCCGACCATCATTCCGAAGAACATCGGAAGGAAGATAGCTATCAGGATGGAAGGGTCAATCTCCTGATATTTCGGCACCGACACGAGCTTTGTCGGATACTCGAATTCCTTCACGATCTTTCCATTGTTGAACTTAGTCGGAGCGATCTTGAACCTTGCCTCAGCGGCTTCGGACTCTTCCATGGACCTGCCACGGTTCTCCTGAAGCTCCACGTAGACGCCTTCGACCCTGGTCTCGATGTCCTGCATGATGACTGCGACATCGTCCTTGGGCACCCATGCGTCTATCAGGAAGGTGTACTCGCTGTTCGCGATCCTGACAGGGATCTCTCCCTTGCGGACCTGGATAGCGAGCTCCTCCTCGGATGCGCTGAGGAAGCTCTTGTGTTTATCAAGAAGGCCTTCGATCTCTTTTTCCGTTTCGCCGAGTGCAGCCTCGGTCTCCTGGATCTTGCGGGCGTTGGCCTCGAGGGCCGCGACCACAGAGCCCGTGCCTTCCGGCACGGCGATCTCGGAGAATCCGTTCTCGGACAGGACGGCCTGGACCTTCTCGCGGTCCTGGTTCCTGGCGAAGACGGCTACAACATTGCCATTCTTCTTGTCGAAGGATGCGATGACCTCGCAGTCGATGCCCGAAAGGGCCGCTGTGGGGTCCTCGACGATGGTTCCAACCGTGGAGTAGATGCTCCTGTAACCGGAGTACAAATCAAGGTCCACGGGAAGGACGGAAAGGAGCTCAAGAGTCTTCTTCGTAGCGTTTAGCTCGGTGATTCTCTGATTGAGATCATTCCTCTTGTCGATGACGGAGATGACCTCCTTCTCGACAAGCTCGACGCTGTCAGATGATATCTGGCTCTTGATCTCTGCCTCGGGAACCGGCTCGGTCTTCATCTTTTTGGTGATACCGAGCTCCTTCTCCATAGCACGCACCTTCAGCAGCCTCTCGGATGCTTTGGGCGAGTATGGACGGGGCGTTCCCAAGGAGAAACCTTCATCCGCGTCGACGGTCTGATCGATCAGGTGGACACGGCCGACCTCGTACAGGGCATCGATTGCCTCGTCGAGATGGGTCTTTGTGCCCACGATCACAATCCTACTCATCGACTCAGGAAGTGACATTTAGGGTCCTCTCTATTTCTTTGTTTAGATAGTCTCTAACTTCCTGCATTTTTGCATCGGATTTGGCCTCGATGCCGTTCGCGATGGTCCTGCCGTCGGCAAGCATCCCTTCGCGTTTGGCTGCGAGGACTTCCATCTCCTTTGCAATGGCGGATTCGTAAGAGCTGCGCATCTGAGCCTCAGCGTCCTGAATCTTCTTCACAGAATCTCTGCGAGCCTCAGCGATTGCGGACTTCTTGTCGGCCTCGGCCTGCTGGACCTTGGCATCGGCATCCGCCTCCGCTTTCTTTATTCCCGAAAGTATGTCAGTTCGGCTCAAATTTAACACTCCCCGACCCTGTTTACGTATCCTAGGAGGTATACTTAATGCTAATCCCCGACAAAGGTTGGGAAAAACAGTAATATTAGATGTGCTGGCTACGAAATTCAGAGTTTTCCATCCGGATGGAATTCACGTACCTTTATGTCCGTCTCATCCAACAGGCTCTTGGAGAGGTCGTCGACGTATCCTTCGTCGTAGACGATCTCCTTGATCCCTGCGTTTATGAGGATCTTGGCGCACATGGAACAGGGGAATGTCGTGGTGTAGATCGTCGCGCCGTTGACGCTGACCCCGAAATAAGCTGCCTGGGTCACGGCGTTCTGCTCGGCGTGGACGCCCCTGCAGAGCTCGTGCCTGGTCCCGGAGGGGATGTTCATCTGGACGCGGATGCAGCCCAGCTCCTCGCAGTGACGGGTCCCGCGGGGAGAGCCGTTGTAGCCCGTGGAGAGGACCCTCTTGTCCTTGACGATGACAGCCCCGACCTTCCTCCTCAGGCATGTGGACCTGGTGGACACGAGCTTCGCCATGTCCATGAAGTACTCGTCGGAACTGGGCCTGTTCATGCCTTCGGTTACCATGGTCTCACTATATCAACTATCATACGGTTGGAGGGATCTCGCGCTCATCTGCGGACGAGGAACTCCGCTATGCCGAAGCCCTTCTTCCCATTCCATGCGTACTCCGATATCGTTTCGATCAGCAGCATCTCGTTCTGGTTGCCCATGGGAAGGACCGCGAACCTGATGACCTTCCCCTCGACATCGTAGGATGTCCCGGATGTGTCCTTCATCTCCATCGTGAAAGAGGACGGGATGCCGTTCTCGGAGCGGAGGTCTATCGAAACATGGTTCAGGGGCCTGTTGTCGCCATTCACGAAGAAATATCCGGCATCGACATCGCCTGCATCGGTGGAGAGCTTGGTGTTGTTGAAGGCCTCCTTCTCCATGAACACGGAGTTGATCCATGCCCACATCTTGGGGGACCCCCAGTCCCTCACGCCTGCGCTGAAGTCCCTCTCGCCGGTCCCGTGGACGGTGTACTTCCTGTCCCCTATCGCGAGCGTCCCGTCCGCGATCCCGAACTGCTCCAGATGCTCGGATGCCACCTTTGAGGACATCTCCGCCTGGGCCTCGTTGACGCACCTCTTGTAGTCCATCTCGGGGTTCTGGGGCTTCCATTCGATGTCCATAATCGCCGGGATGGGAACGGGCTCGGCAGCCTTCATGTCGACCACTATGCCCTGGTACTTCAGGGACCAAGCTCCGGAGGGCAGCTTGGATAGGGTCAGTCCTCCGATGGAGCCCGGATCGTCGCCGCAAGGCGTGGCGTGCCTGAAGCCGTACACCTTCTCGGGCGTCATCACGACGAAGAACAGGCTCTTCTCGTCCTTGTTGGGCTTGTTGCCGATCCTCATGAACGCCGTCAGGTCGTTGCCCTCGTCGTGCCAGTTGAAGTAAAGGCTCTCGTTGTACTCGATGTGGTCCTTGGTGCTCATTCCTCGTCCTCCAGATAGATTACCCCGTCGTTGCCGTCCAATGTGACGGTCTGACCGGTCTTGAACAGTTTTGTCGCTCCCATGACAGCCGTCACTGCGGGGATCCTGTACTCCCTCGATATGACCGCTCCGTGGGACAGTATGCCTCCGGTCTCGGTTATCAGGCCGCCCAGCCTGGAGAAGGCCGCGGTCCATCCCGGATCGGTGTTGCTCGTGACGAGGATGTCCCCGTCCTCGATCTCCGAGAGCCCTTCGATGCTCTCGACCACACGTATCTTGCCTGTCGCCACGCCGGGGCTCGACGCGGTGCCGTATACGGAATTGGAAGACTCGATCGCGATGGTGTCATCGAAATCGACCCCGTTCCTGACGAACTTCGGAGGCAGGACATGGGTGTACTTGAAGAACTCCGCCTTGCGGGGCTCCAGCTCTTTGAAGCAGTCGGTGGAGCCGGAGAGGAAGATCTCCAGGGCCTCGTCCTCAAAGAGGAAGAACACGTCCTCCTTCTCCGGTATGACTCCGCGCTCCGCCAGGCGCCTCCCCATCTCCAGGATGGCCAGGCGTTCCCTGAACAGTATGTGGTCGAGGTAGAACCTCTGGTTCTCCCTGAAGGTGAGATACTTCTGGGCGAGCTTGAGGACCCTGCCGTACAGGGTGCATCTGAACACGCCGGTGACACCGCTCCTCCTGATCTTCTTCCTGACCTCCTTCTCCAGCACCAGGCGCTCTTCGCGCCTCTTCTGCTCGAGGGCCTTGAGGTCCGAATCGGACTGGGACAGCATGCGAACGACATCGATGATGTACGGCTTGTTCTCCTTCCATCTCGGATAGTACATCTCCCTGGTATTGGAACGGTGCCCATAGGTGTCGATGAAGGCATCGAACTGCTCCCTGAGCGGGATGTCCTGCTGCTCCAGCCAATCGGCGAACTCCTCGGAAGACATAGAATCTATCTTGCTCTTGAGCTCGGGATCGTTCCTGACGGCCTTGGCCATCTCCGAGAACCCTATGTTCGTCTCCACGGTCTTGTTGTTCTCCAATCCGGAGATCAATCCTGCATAGTACGAGCCGTCGGAGTCGTCTATCCACTTGATCAGCCAGTTCTTGACCATGAGGTTGGTGGCGATCGAATGGGAAACCATCCCGTAACGGATCAGCTGGTAGTGCTTGATCGAGGCCTTCTCGACCTTCTTGTACAGGTCGAACAGCTCCCGATCGGTGAGCTTGGTAAGGTCCGTTGCATCGAATTCCCTGCAGACCTCCATGAACGACTCCGCCCATTTCTTGTAGGCGCGGTCAGTGCTCAGCATGGTCCCGTCGTGGTCCAGGAACATGACCCTGACCTGGGACCATACAGCTTTCCCCATATGGGTCGGATACTGTGAGATGCGCTCCTGGTCCTTCAGCGGGAAGTAGTTCAGGAGCTCTTTGGAGCGGACGAACTTCGGATAATAGGAGAACACGCGCTCCAGAGTGTGGGCGTTGAAGTACGCCCTCGACTTATGCAGCTTGATGAGCTCGCCGGATGTCAGGTCCTTGTAGCCCATCATCTTGGCG
>CAVKKO010000081.1:0-8362 GCA_963656905.1 Bacteroidaceae bacterium
GCCCAGGTGTTCGTATCGCCCAGGTTCCAGCTCATCTCGAAACCGTACTCCGGGATGACGATGTCGTGGATCGAGGAATCGTTCTTCCCTCCGGAGATCCAATTCCAGCAGTATCCTGCGACTATGCGGGACTTGTTGTCCACCTCGTTGAGACGCTCGATCTCGGCCCTCATCTCGCGGGGGTCGTCGAAGACGCGGAAATCGTACTCGAACTCGTCCTCGAACTCCAGATTCGCGGTCTCCCTGACCTGCAGGGCGTTGTCGAGCCACTGGATGTAGCCGTCGGACCCGAAGCATCTGAACTGCGAATCCAGCTCGAGCTCCGTGACCTCGGAACCGAACTCCGACGCGTATCCCCTGATCTCGTCGACGGTCCCGATGTCCTTGAGCGTCACCCTCTGCTCCTCGTCGATGAAGAACACCGAGAGCCTGGAGGCGTTGATGATCTCCTTCACCTGGTTCTCGCCCAGGTTGGAGTACAATCCGCTCTTCTCGTTCAGCCTGTGCGCCTCGTCCACCAGCAGGACGTCGTAGACGTTGGATCCAGCCTCGGTGAATCCTCCGGA
The DNA here is from genome assembly GCA_963656905.1 of Bacteroidaceae bacterium. Classification (GTDB taxonomy): domain Archaea; phylum Thermoplasmatota; class Thermoplasmata; order Methanomassiliicoccales; family Methanomethylophilaceae; genus Methanoprimaticola. The sequence continues at coordinate 567 of CAVKKO010000081.1, forward strand.
CCCCCTGAACAGCGCATCGATCCTGCTCATCTTCTTCGTGCCTTTGAGCTTGGCAGCGTAGACGTAACGGGGCGCCTGGTTCTTGGACACGTACACGGCGGTCATCCCGTCGTTAACGATGGAGACGAGGAGGTTCATGGCCACCACGGACTTCCCGGTCCCAGGACCTCCTTTGATGATGATCGTCCTCTTCCTCCCGCCCTTCGATATGAGCCTGGAGGCGTACAGGACCTCCTCGTAGACGACCTTCTGCGCATCGATCATGGTGAACTCGCGGTTCCCCTTCATCATCGACGCCACGGCATCCTGCAGCGATTTGGACGGTCTGAGACGGCCACTGTCGATCAGAGAGATGGTCCTGAGCCCGTCCCCCTTGCGGACCCTGTCTGAGAGGAGATCCTTGAGACGGCCGCCGTCCTGCTTCGTGAACACCGGCGCCAGTCCGGTGTAGTTCGAATACATCGGATCGATCAGCGGGTCGTTCTCCCTGAGGATGTAGTTGTGCAGATACGCGCAGGGCTGGAGGACTATGTTCCTGTCCTGCACCTCGGCGTTGAAATCGGATATAGCGGTCACGTAGGACCAGACCTGGTACGAGGGATGGGTCATCTCGTGGATCCCGCCGTTGATGTACGTCCTGACCACACCGTCCTTCCCGGGGACGGATTCGACGTTCTCCCATTGCTTCAGCTCGATGACCACGGCCGAATTCTTGCCCTCGGCGTCGAGACCGGAGACGATGAAATCGACCCTCTTGGACGTGTACGGGATGTTGTACTCCACAGCGACCCCGGCATCGCGGGGGACGTCGGAATTCGAAAGAAGGAGTCCGATCCTGGAGAGGGAGTTGCTCCAGGCCCTCATCTCGGATGGGGGAGTGTGACGCCCCATCTTCTTCTCGATGATGCTTTCCAGTTCCCCCTCGAGGACGCCGTTGCCCATGTCGTCTAGGAATTCCCCCTTGGTCTTGCTGTAGATGATCATCCAAGTTCACCGTCGATTCTAAGATTAAGAAACCTATGATTCTATTCAGTGATTGAGTGCCCTTAACCCACTTACACGTCCTGTCTGAAACTTTCCTCAGACAATTTCCTCAGATGATCCGCCATGCCCTTATCGGTACAATAAACGAAACATCCCTTCATCCCCCTGGACATGAGTACTCTATAGGTATTCTTGATGATTTTGTTCGCAACTGCGTATCTCTCGGCCTTGTCCTGATATTTTGATTTCAAGCCCCAGAGGGAACGATCGGTCTTGGCTCTCTTCGTGTAATCGGTAATGACCTGTCCAGCCTCATACCTGATATCGGGTCCCAAAATCACGCCCACATAATCGAATTCCAGACCTTGACAGGTGTGGATACATCCGATTTGATCGATGGATCCAGCATCTATGGCCCAAGTATTGGTATTGTCGAGGTTCCAACTCATCTTGAAATCAAACTCGGGGATTATCACATCATACTTGGTGCCATCATTACGATTGGCCTTGACCCAATCCCAACAATATCCCGCCACCAAACGCGACTTGTCATTGACTCCGTTCAGTTCCCTGATTTCATCCCTCATAACGCAAGGATCATCGAAAACACGGAAATCGTATTCAATCCCGATATCTGGATCGAGATTAATCGATTCCCTTATTTGCAAGGCATCATCAAGCCATTCCAGGTATCCGTCGGATCCCATGCATCTGAATTGAGATTCCAGTTCGAATGTAGACACTTCCGACCCTAGATCTCTAGCACACCTTTCTATCTCATCAATGGTGCCTATATCTCCCAAAGTTACTCTTTGATCTTCATCGATGAAAAATACTGAGAGTTTAGAAGCTTTGATGATATCCTTCACCTGATTGTTCCCTTGATAATGGTGTTCTTTAGCAATCAATCTGTGTGATTCATCAGCCAATATTACATCAAATTGATTTGTTCCAGCATAAACCAACCCGCCCGAACCCTTGAACAGATTTTCAACTCTGCGATCTTTTATTTCTCCCTTTAGCTTCATCCTGTATACGTACCGAGGGGCCCTATTCTTAGAAACATATATCACTGGAAAACCGAGACCTGCGGTAATCTGTGCCAATAAGTTGATGGCTACTACTGTTTTCCCAGTTCCCGGACCCCCTTTAACTATGATTGTCCTCTTCTCCCCACTCTCATGAACGTCCCTCGCTGCATGCAGTACATTTTCAAACACGACCTTCTGCATATCCAGCATAATGAATTCTCTATTGCCTTTCATCATCGACGAAATGGCATCTTGCAACGATTTCGAGGGCCTCAATCTTCCGCTATCGAGAAGAGATATTATGTCCAGCCCGTTTCCTCTATTGATCTTGTCGGAAAGAAATTTTTGTAATTCTTGACCCTCGAGCTTCGTATATATTGGTGCCAAGTCGATATAATCCTTATACGACTTTACAAGAGGATCGCTCTCTTTGTCTCCTTCAATTTTGTAATTATGAAGACACGCACAAGGTAGAACTGCAACGCCACTATCTTGCACGTCTGCATTGAAATCCCATATCGCTGTAGCATAGGACCATGCCTGATATGATGGGTGTGTGGTCTCATGTGAACCTTTATCGTTCCTAACCTTAACAATCCCATCCTTCTCTGGAACAGATTCCACCTCTTTCCATTGCTTGAGCTCGATGATTACCGCGGTTTTATTCCCCGAGTAATCTAAACCAGAAACTATCAGGTCTACCCTCTTAGAGGTATATGGGATATTGTATTCCAGAGCTACACCCACATCATCAGGAATCCGATTCATGATGCCGTTCATGTATGTGAGTGAGTTCGTCCATGACCACTTCTCGTTTTCAGGGGTGCGCCTACCGAGTTTTCTCACTAAAAGATCCTCTAACTTGGATTCCAAAACACCGCTTACAAGGTCTTTGGAAAACTCTTCCTTTGTACCGCGATAGATGATCATCAAATCTATTCAAAGATTCGAAGATTAAGTAGCCTATGATTCTGTTCGGCGATTGAATGTGATTGTGAGGCAATCTGCACATATGGCATAGAGATTGTTGTAGACCTCGGATCTGATGCTCCCCGCGTGATAATGTTCAGTTTGTTCAACTTAATCAGATACCAGATATCCACATATTGCATTCTCGTCCGTTTCTCCGATTGAAACGTACCTCTTCGGACAAAAATATAATGTTGACCGCAAACGACATGCTGCGATACATTAATCTACTATATCTTTCGTTGTAGTATCGTTGAGTAAACGAACTGACGGTCATTCCGAAAGGAACTGACCGATTCACCAGATACATGCAGAAACAAACTCCGAAAACACCAGAAAACCAGAACCGCCTCAAGAATATCATCACATGGTGTGTGATATCCAAAACCGATTAAGACGATCAAACGGGGAAATACACATGGCTACAAATGAAAAGGGAATGACCGTAACGGGTCGCGTCAAATCATACAAACAACCATACGGAGGTTTCATCCCCCCGCGTTCCCTAACCCGCATACAATTCGAGGATGCTGCCGCCCTCGGTCCGGAGAATGTGCATCCATCGACAATCGGCACCGCAGTAGACTACCTCACACGCTTGATGACGGGGGAACCCGTCGAAGATGCGTTCCACATCTCCCTTCTCGGAGCGATGAGAGGCGGATGCTACGAGCAGGTTCTAGACTACACGCAGAACATCACTGGCCTGGATGACAAATCTATCTCCGCCGCCTGCACTGTCGTGATGTTCGACTCGCTCTACAGAGCTGGCGTGGCTCCAACAAACGACCCGTTCGAACTTGATGTCGATGAGGCCACTTGCGCCAACATCCGCATCATGGTCCAACGCGGACTGTCGTTCTTCGAAAAATACGGGCCGATCACAGACAGCGCACCTGTATTCCCCGGAGGCTACACAGATACTGTGACCAATGGCGACGGAGATTTCCTCACGAAGGACACCCTATGGGATTTCAAGGTCTCTAAGAACAACCCGACGAATCAGAACACCCTTCAGCTCGCCATGTACTTCCTCATGGGGAAGCACTCCACGAACAAGCATTTCGAAACCGTCGAAAAGATCGGGATTTTCAATCCGCGTCTAAATGCCGCTTTCATCCTGGACATGTCCACGGTACCGAAAGACGTCATCAGGACCATCGAGAAAGATGTGATCGGGTATCCTTGATCTCCTCGGACCTCGTTGATACACTGGATGTCATGTGCTTCACTTTGTGTTGATGAAGTTTAACGTATGTGGACAACATCTCCCCGCCTGGATGGGGTCGACGGGCACCATCGAAGAGGGCCGAATACATGAAATACACGTGGATGCCGTTCCATAAGGAGCTGGCCAGGATAATCGCGGGCTACAGGGACAAACCCGACGAACTGAACAAGATGGTCACGAAATGCATCCGCACCGTCAAGGACGGCGTTTCGTTCCCGGATGGGATGGATCCCATAACGCCGTTCTCATTCCCCACGCTCTACGGCCCTTCGAAACGTGCCGAGATCTACAGGACGTACAAAGACGCGTTCCATATGGATTCCGACGTGCCGACGGATTTCTTCGGCGTGCCCGTGATGAGCATAGCCGGACAGTTCTACCACAAAACCGCACCCGACACCGTTCCCGTACTATGGGAGTTCCTCGACTGCATACTCGACAAGTCTGAGGAGGACACAGAAGCACGCTTCATCGACATCTTCGATAAACTGCTCGAATTCAAGGGCATCAGAGGTCCGAAGCTCTCCATGGCCCTGTTCTGGATCGATCCCGACTCCTATCTGACAGTCGATAAGACCATGAGGAACTACCTGAAGAAGAGGTTCTCATACACATACCCGGATGAGAATCACATCGACGGGAGGGAATATCTGAAGATCGTCAAGGATGTGAAACGGCTCCTGGGGAATACGGACATCGGTTCTTTCGTAAAGCTATCCGACATGGCTTGGATCGACAACATTGGACCCGGCAATGCAGTCCCGCCTGTCGAAGAACACGAACATCGGACCTGGCTGATGTCCCTCGGCACCGACAACAAGCTGTGGCCCCGCAGTCGCGATTCCGGGACGATAGCCGTCGGATGGGATGAACTCGGGGACCTCAATCAATATCACAAGAAGAACGATATCCCATCCAATTTAGGACATAACGACGCCTTGGCCGTGCACGAATTCGTCCATGAGATGAAACAGGGCGATGAGGTCTACATCAAGAACGGACGCCGCATGGTCATCGCGCATGGGAGGATCGTCTCGGACTGCGGATACCGTCCGGATCTCGATTCCTATCGCAACGTCCGCGAAGTCGAATGGCTCCAGATTTCAGAAACGGGTGCGGAAGTGTCCCAACTCCTGCCCATGAAGACCTTGACGGACATCACCGGCAAACCGTACTGCCAGATGCTGATGGACGCCCTCGTCGGCACCGGGGAGCAGATCACCCCCGTCGTCAGAGAACAGTACGATGTGGATTCCTTCCTCGAGGAAGTAGGAATCGCCCGGGACCTGTACGATACGGTCGTCTCCTGTCTCGAGGACAAGATGTGCATCATCCTCCAGGGACCTCCCGGCGTCGGGAAGACGTTCATGGCCAAGCGCCTTGCGTTCTCGATCATGGGCGAGAAGGACGAATCCCGCGTCCAGACAGTGCAGTTCCACCAGAGCTACGGATACGAGGAGTTCATGCTCGGGCTGAGACCGAAGAAAGAAGGCGAAGGATTCGAACTGAAGGACGGCGCATTCGTCGAATTCTGCGACAGGGCCCGCGAAGACCCCGAGAAAGAGTACTACCTCATCATCGACGAGATCAACCGCGGGAACATCAGCAGGATCTTCGGGGAATCGATGATGCTCATCGAAGCCTCCCACCGCGACGAGGAGATCTGCCTGATGTATGGCGGGAGGATATTCTCCGTTCCCGGCAACGTCTACATCATCGGGACCATGAACACCGCCGACCGCAGCCTCGCCATCATGGACTATGCACTCAGGAGGAGGTTCGCGTTCATCGACGTGGTCCCGCGTTTCGGACTCGTCGATAACGAGGAGATGGAGCCCCTCATAGCGACCATCGAAAGGATCAATGAAGCAATCTCCAAAGACGGAGCATTGGGAGATGGTTTCCTCATAGGACACAGCTACCTCATGACAGACAGACCTCCGTCCTCCATCATCGAGACGGAGCTGAAGCCACTCCTGAAGGAATACTGGTTCGACAACCCGACCGAGGCGAACAAATGGATCGCAGAACTGAATGCGAGCAGCAGACACACGTGATCAAACCCCGGAACCTGTACTATCTCCTGGCATACGCGTTCAGGATCAGGCCCGACAGCTACGCCACCATGGGTTCGGAGGAGTTCGATAACCATCTCGACGTCATGGCATCCGTCATAGGCCATGCCATGGACTCCGTCATACGGAAGGGGATGATCAGGTCGTATACACCCCATTCCGAGACGACCTCGAAGCCCCACGGCAGGATCGATCTGAGGGAATCCATACGCACGCTCTCGCTCCCGAACAACAAGGTCGTCTGCGATTTCGAGCTCTACGACCACCTCACCTACGAGAACAGGATCGTGGCCTCGACCATCATGGACCTGATCTCCGACGCCGATCTGAACGATTCCATCCGCGCGAATCTCCGTCGCACGCTCAGAGCGATGGGCGACCCGGGGACGGTCGACATCCATACGGTCGATTGGTCCAGGGTCCAGACCCCTCGCGACCGCGACTTCGCCATGGCCCTGAATGCCTGCAGACTGGTCGCCGAATGCATGATCCCCGATGAGAATGGGGAAGGCAGGAAAGGGCGCAGGTTCCTGAATGAGGGGAAGGAATCCAGCCTGTACGAGGAGTTCGTCAGAGGCTACTTCCGCGTGGAGCATCCGGACATCTACAGCTCGCGTCGGAAGATGGATTGGACCATGCCGTCCGAATCCAGATCCGCTCTCATCCCCTCCATGGAGATGGACATCCTGCTGCATTCGGGGAACAAGGCGCTCATCATCGACACGAAATGCTACAAGAGGAGTCTCGACGAACATTGGGAGACCAAGGTGTTCAATCCGGGCAATATCTATCAGATCAACACGTATGTCGATAATTGGAAGGATGAGAACCCCTCGGATACGGCCGCGGGCATGCTCCTCTACGCATACGACGGCGTCGACGAATTCAGCGAGTCCCAGAAGCTCGCCAAGAATCTCATCCATTTCAGGACACTCAATCTGAACGGCGAATGGCAGGACATCAAGAGGCAATTGGACGACATAGCGGCGCTCCTGTGAGAGCACCCCATGTCGTCATGATTTCATCACCCTTCGATTCGGACCTTCCTCAGTTCATCGATCCGTTTCTCGGCCTCTTTCGGATTGTCGAACCAGTACTCTCTGAGGAGAGGTGCGAGTTCGGTCTCGACTATCTCCTCCGCAGACCCGCCGTCCACGAAGAAACTGTGGCCGATCTCGAATCCCGGCCCCAGCGAACCGTCCGCTGCGATGATCTTGTTGAGCGCTTTCACCTTTCCAATGAGCATATTCAGGCCCTCGTCATCGACCTTGACGCGGTCGAGATTCGGATGTATGTCGATGAACGAGAACCTTCTCCTGAGTGCGAGATCCATGATTGCCAAGCTGCGGTCGGCGGTGTTCATGGTCCCGATGATGTAGACGTTCTCCGGGATGGAGAACCCCCTGCCGCCGTACATGAGCTTCACGACGTCCCCGCGATGGGATGCTTCGATGAGCATCATGACCTCGCCGAAGATCCTGCTGATGTTGCCACGGTTGATCTCGT
>CAVKKO010000082.1:0-8360 GCA_963656905.1 Bacteroidaceae bacterium
GATGCAGGTCTAACTCCTACCATACCGATGGGTTTTTCAAACAGTCCATCCTACCCCGAATCGTCAGGAGATGGAGGGTGGCCGACGGTAGCCGCAAGGCAGCTGAGGAAGTTCCCCTCTCCAAGGGCGAGATGGACCGGGGCAATCCGGTACGGCGAGAGCCGTGGCAAGGGCACAGAAACGACACAGATCCGGCTATGAGGATGATCCGCCAGGCGGTGACGCTCCCGGAGATTTGGTGAAACGGCGACCCCCCATCGGAGCAAGTCCGCACAACGGGGTAGACCTGCCCGGGACCCGTGGGTAGGACGCATTAGTTGAATGCCACCTGAAACAGAAAGGGGGCTACTACCATCACCTGACCCTGCTATCGCAAAAGGCTCGGAGTGAAACCGCATGATGCTAAACCGCTGTCCCAAATGCTCGCCAGACACTGGAATCAGGATAATGCCTCCCGAGGAGACCCTCGAGAGGGTGATACCGCTTCTGAAGACCGCAGGCCTGGAGGAGCCCGAGGACATCACGGGGAAGGACAACGTCGGCATACCCGTGTTCTCAGTAGAGAGAGACGAGACCGCCCTCGGCAAGCCCAAGTTCTACAACGGGAAGGGGGCCACAAGAGAGCAGGCGCTGGCGTCCGCAGTGATGGAATCGCTGGAGAGGTACAGCGCGGAGCAGAGGGACACCGATGAGATCGTCTACGGGACCTATGCGCAGGCATGCGACGTGATGATGACCGTGGACCCCCTGGACCTGATCCTCCCGCTGCCCGTGCAGGCCAGGTACAAGGACGAGACCATCGCCTGGACTCAAGGTTTCGAGATGTTCCGCGGATGCCCCATATGGGTCCCGGCATGCGCCGTGTTCTACCCGTACTATCCCGACGGGGACTTCCAGCTGTTCAAGTTCCACACCAACGGCATCGCATCGGGGAACACCATGGAGGAAGCCATCCTCCACGCGCTATTCGAGGACATCGAGAGAGATGCATGGTCGATATGCGAGCACAACGAGAAGACCAACGCCGACGTGATCATCGATGACGAGGACTCCGTCCCCGCGCAGCTCCTGGCCAAGTTCGCCGACAAAGGCATAGACATCCACCTGAAGGACCTGACCAGCGACATCGGCATCCCGACCATCGGCGCCGCGGCAGACGACACAGTCACCCAGGACCCCGAGCTCCTGACGATCGGAGTGGGGACGCACCTGAACCCGGAGATCGCCGCAATCAGAGCGATCACTGAGGTCGCCCAGAGCAGGGCCACCCACAAGCACGGAGCCAAGATCAACGCCCAGCTGCAGAAGGTCACCCAGGACATGGGCTACCAGAAGGTCAAGGAAGCCAACCGCCTCTGGTTCGGGGAGAACAGGGAGAAGATCCATCTCTCAGACTACAAGGACGAGTCCACCCCGTATGTCCTCGACGACATCGAAGTGGTCCTGAAGCACCTCATGGACACCGGGTTCCAGAGCGTCATCGCCTGCGACATTACCCGCCCCGAACTGGGCGTGCCGTCCGTCAGGATGATCGTCCCCGGGCTCGAAGTGAGCACCATGGACCACGAGAGGGAAGGTCCCAGGCTCTGGGGCGCATGGCCTCCGAGGAACGCGGAATGACTTTCGATGGCATCAAGGCGGTCGGGTTCGATCTGGACGGCACCTTCATGCGCACGCGCGTGGACTATGCCAAGCTGAACAACGGCGATCGCCTGGTCCTGGAAATGCACGGCATCCCATTCGACGACATCGATTTCGGCCCGTCGTTGAAAAGGCCGAGGTATCCGATCCGCGAATGGCTGGAGGCCCACGGCCGCGGGGACGAGTTCCCTGCGATAGACAGGGAGATCAACAGCGTGTTCACGGAATGCGAATGCGAGTTCGTCGACGAGGCCGAGCCTTACCCGGGATCGGTCGAATGCCTGGGGATCCTGAAAGACAAGGGGTACAAGGTCGGGCTGCTGACCAGAGGGAGCCTGGAGTACGCAACCAAGGCCCTCGGGCCGTTGTTCAAGGAGTTCGATTATGTCATGGGCAGGGACCACACCTGCTACGACGACGCCAAGCCGTCCCCGAAGGCGATGATTGACTTCGCAAAGGAGCTGGGCGTGCGCCCGGGGGAGATTCTCTACGTTGGGGATAATATAACAGACTGGCAGTCCGCTTCCGGCGCGGGAGCTTCATTCGCTGGAGTCCTGACAGGCTCCGGATCCAGAGAGGTGTGGGCGAGCTGCGGCGACATCCCGGTGCTTGAGCATGCGGGAGACGTCGTGGATATCCTGTGAGAAGTGACTTCACCCAACCCATCCTTTTTGACATTCTGGCGTCTCCAAAGGGATGTATTTGGAAATCCTTATAGAAACTATATGGAAATCCATATAGAAAGTATAAGGAAATCCTTATAGTCATTTAGACCAATCACGTCTCATGACCCTCACACCGACCGGTTATCGGAAAAGGCTGATCGAGCCTAGGCTCAATCAGATGATGAGAGTCTTCGGAGCAGTCAGCATCGAAGGCCCGAAATGGTCAGGAAAGACATGGTGCGCACGCAACATCTGCAATAGTGAGACGAGGGTCACGGGCTCCAACGGAGCAGTCAAGAACATCGATATCATCCGTTCGGACCCGTCTATTGCGCTGAAAGGCGAGCAGCCCCACCTTATAGATGAGTGGCAGGAGTGGCCCTCTTTGTGGGATGAGGTGAGGAACTACATCGACGACAACGCTTCAAGAGGGGCTTTCGTGCTGACAGGCTCATCTGTTCCCAAAAGGGAGGGATTCTTTCACAGCGGGACCGGACGCATCGGCAAGATAATGATGGACACGATGACCCTCTATGAGACCGGCGATTCTGATGGATCGGTCTCAATGAGATCTTTCCTGGACAGCGATCTCGAGACGATTCCGTGCGGGGATGTCACTCTGGAGAGATTGGCAGATTTCATCATCAGGGGAGGGTGGCCTTCGTCGATAGAATCGGATCCGGAAGATTACGGCATCATCCCGCAATCCTACATCGAAGAGGCCATCGATGATGCCTGCTCCCTAGACGGAAGAAAGCTCAACAAGACCAAGATGACGATGATGCTGAAAGCTCTCGCCAGGAACGAGACCACATTGGCATCCAATTCGCGCATCACCAACGACATGAGGGAACATGAGGACGAGACTCTGACCATGGTGACCTACAACGACTATCATGACTGCCTGGACAGGATCCATCTGATCGATGACACGCCATGCTTCAAGCCGAATGTCCGCTCGGACTGGAGAATCGGCAAGACTCCGAAAAGGCATCTGATCGACGTTTCGCTTTCAGCGGCTGCCTTGGGGCTCGACAGGAACAGGCTGATCTCCGACCTCAACACATTCGGGCTCCTCTTCGAAGCGCTCTGCGAGCATGATCTCAGGATCTATGCAGAGAGCATGGGCTGCAAGCTGTTCCATTACAGGGACGGGCGCGGCAGGGAGATCGATGCAGTGATCGAGTCGCCTGACGGGTCCTGGTCCGCTATCGAGATCAAGCTCGGGTTCGGGCAGGTTGATGCCGCTGCCGAATCCCTTCTGAAGATGAAGAGGCTCTTCGAAGAAGAAGGGAACCCGCCCAAGAGCCTTATTGTGGTCTGCGGGATGACCAGATACGCATACACCAGGCCGGACGGCGTGAAGGTCGTCCCGATAACTTCTCTTGGACCGTGACGGCCCGATTCCTTCCCGATACTGCTTGCAGAAGATGTCTGGCCCCTGCCCCGAAGGGCAGGGGAATGTGTTTTCAGAAAAGCCTCACTGGGTTCCGTCGCCCAGCTTGTGGACGCGGTCCAGGACCTTCATCTCCTCGAGGTCGTCGTATCTGAACCTCTCGAGGTTCTTGCTGAAGGTCTTGTCGGCAGGCATGACCTTCTTCATGATCTGCATGAGAGCGCTTCCCATGGACATGAGGCCCTTGTTCATGTCGACACCGAACCTGGTCATTCCGCAGACCACGTGGCCGGGGCTGACGACGTCGCGGGGGTCCAGGACGGTCTTGATCTCCCTCGCCATTGTGGCGGTGGCGGAGTTGTGGATGACATCCATGTTCCATGCGAAGAACACTCCGAACCCGGTGGTCCTTCCGCCGAAGTTGGCGGCCTTGTCGCCGAGGTAGAAGTTGAACCCGAAGGACAGCATTCCGGTCAGGAGCTCGTCGTCCTTGAAGTAGTAGGGCATGAACAGAGCGGTGTTCCTGTCGACCAGGACACCGATGACTCCTCCGGCCTCCATCTTCATGTCGTCGAATCCGGCGTAGCAGACGTCGGTGAAGTCTCCCCATGCCCTGGTGGGCACGATGACCTCTCCGGGGATCTCCCCGACTCCGACCCTCCTGGCCCTGAACTCGTAGCACCTCTCCTCCCACTCGTGCTCCGCGATCTCGGAGGCGATCTTCCTTCCTCCGGACTTCTCCGCGATGGCGTCGATGACGGACTCCTCGAGGTCGTTGTGCTTCTCGTCTCCCTGGAGGGTGACGAGCCACAGGTTGCTCACGTCGGGGGCGTGGACACCGGCCTTCTTCTGGTTGGCGAAGTGCAGGTAGTCGGACCAGGCGACGTGCAGGGGCCTGGCGGACGGGTGGTCGACCAGGTCCTGGATGGGCTGGTTCATGTCCTTCAGGGCATCGAACTCGTAGGCGAGGCACCTGACCTGGCCCATGGGGTAGATCCTGAAGGTCATAGTCCCGATGACACCGAGGGTACCCTCGGCTCCGGAGAAGAACTGGTTCAGGTTGAAGGACGCCTTGTATGACCCGGTGTCGGGGAACCCGGTGGTGACGACGGAACCGTCATCGACGACGACCTCGGCGCTCACGACGTTCTCTCTGGCGGAGCCGTACTTGTAGGATCCGATTCCCATACCGTTGGTGGAGTACCATGCTCCGATGGTTCCGGAGGGGAACGAGGAGGGGTAGGAACCGATGATGTAGCCTTCCTTCATGCAGGACTCGAGGAGGTGCTTCCAGGTGCATCCTCCCTGGACCTTGACGGTGAGGTTGACCTTGTCGATCTCGACGACGTTCTTCATCTTGGAGGACATGTCGAGCAGGATACCGGCGTTGGTGGGCATGCATCCGCCCAGTCCCCAAGAGGCGCTTCCCCTGGGGGTCACGGGTATTCCGTGCCTGTAGGCCAGCTCCATGACCTTGGAGATCTGAGCGACGGTGGTGGGCCTGACTACGACATCGGGAACGTTCTTGAACGCGAGGCCTGCCTCCTTGGGGAGGGGGGCCATGTCGTGGCTGTAGAGCACACGGTCCATTCCGCTGACGCTGACATTGTCCTTTCCGACGATCTCCTTGAGCTTCTCGATGATGGCGGGGGTGACGGTCCTGTCGAGCTTGACGTCCTCGACCTCGGCGCCCATGAAGGCGCCCTCGACCCTCTTGACGAAAGCCTTGGTGGCCTCGTCCCTGTACTTGCTGGGGCACCTGGTGCCCGCGCGTCCGCCGTGCTCCTCGGCCTTGTCTGCGGCTGCGTCGACGTCTGCATCGGAGCCCTCGGTCAGCTTGACCAGGACGGTGCTGCGGTCGGGGACATTGCCTGCGATGGTGAACCCGGCGATGCCCTTGCAGTCCTCGATGAAAGCGGACATGTTCCTCAGGGGGAGGATCATGGTGGGGGCGCAGGGGTCAACGCACTTGCCGGTCTCGATGTGGCCGAACTTCTGCTCGACGACATCGTCTCCCTGCTTGACGGCTCCGGCATCGGCCATGATGGCGTCCAGCTCGGAGAGGTCCAGGTCGACGAACTCCTCGGCGCCCTGGAAGGCGATGACGGCCAGGTTGCCGTTGAATGATATCTGCAGGGGCTTCAGCGAGGGGCTCTGGGCAATCTGCTGGAAGACGGCCTGCATCTTGTCGGAGCCGGGCAGCTCGTAGGCGGCGGCCTTGGTGACTCCTGCGGGGTGGAGCTTGAATGTGACCTCGGTGATGATCCCGATCTTCCCGCTGGAAGCGGCCAGGGTCTGGATCATGTTGAATCCGGACATGTAGTATCCGATGTGGTCGTATCCGGTCTCCAGGACGGACCCGTCGCCTGCGACGGCGATGATGTTCTCTACGGAGTCCTTGACGGTGCCGTACTTGTAGGATCCGATCCCGGCTTCCTCGGTGTACACCCAGTCCTCGACGGTGGGGTCGGCGCCTGCGGGGTAGACTCCGAGGGTGAACCCGGCGTCAGCGACGGCGTTCCTGATAGCCTTAATCTTGCATCCGGCCTGGACCTTGATGGTCATGTTGACCTCGTCCAGGTTGATGATGGAAGCCATCTCGGACATGTCGACGAGGACGCTTCCCTCGGTGTGGGTGCCCTTCCTGCTCATAGGGGAGACGGACACGCCGTTCTCCACCAGGACTGCGATGGCCTTGGAGAGCTCTTCGTTGCATGCGGGCTTGAGAACGTAGCTCCCGTCGGCTTCGACGAGCTTGTCCCCGATGAGGGACTTCACGTGCTCGACGATCTCGGGAGTGACTTTGTTGCATTCACATTTGCATTTCATGAGTTACACCTCCGCCCTTTCGGAGCGGCCGCTATGTACTGGAAGCGAGCAGGTTTTCCTGCATTATAAGGGTTTCCCGCTCGGAAAAAGAATGAGAGAAAATGAGATTTTTCGGAGGCCCGACGATAGGCTGGCATCTTTGAGGATCGAGCGCCTCAAGACTTCTTGTCGGAGGTCAGGCAGATCCTCTGCTTTGGACTGCGGGGAGCTTCGGGATAGAGGTATTCGACCTTTCCTTCGGACATCAGCTTCCCGATGGCGGATCTGACGGTGCTATTGATGCCCTTGAATCCGAGGCCGGTGGAGATGTCCAGCATCCTCATGCGCCCGTGGGATCCTAGCAAAGCCATGATTCTGTCCTCGATCGGGATGTCCTCAGCTTCCATTGCCCTCGTGATGAAATCCGGATGGATTCTCAGGACGGCCTTGAAGTATGTCCGTCCTGGATCGGTTTTCACCATCAACGGAAGAGAGCCGTTGTCCTTCAAGGACTTCACAGCCTTCGGGATTCCGGTGCCGCAACAATCCGCCAGGCCAAGATTCTTCAAGAACCCGTGGATACGGACATTCCTGGAGACTCCCTCCGCGAACCGATTGCCACTGATCGCCTCATCAGATATGCTGGCATCAGGGCCGGGATAGGTGAGGACCTCTATCGTAGATGGCGTTATGGTTACTCTGACCGGCTCCGGGATCTGGTAGCTCTTATGGCAGACGGCGTTGACCAGGAGCTCCCTCACAGCCTCGACTGGATAGCTGCTGACCCTCTTCGCCTCAAGGCCCGACTCCGGCTTCCAGATCTTATCGCCGATGAACCTGGATGTTATTGACATCGCATTGGCTATCTGGACATCCAATGGCCCGGTCACATGGTACTCCTCCATCCCGTCGCCTGTAGGCACGGGCTTGTATACCACATCTATGTACGCGCCTTGCAGGAACTGCTCTGGATGGTCTGTGAAGAAGAGCACACCGACATTCGAAGGCTCGACGCTGGATGTGTCCGAGACAATCCCCATTTCCTTGCACAGAGACTCCAAAGGTATCATCATGGCCCTCTCAGATAGAGAATCGCCGATACGGCAGAGATAATCCCATATGCGGGTCTGCCTAATGTCATCCAGATCTGCATCGTGGTTCACACTCATATCGAAGGACCGTCTGCAAGGAGCTTCTGTAGAACTGGAAGGGATGTTCATGTATGGGTGCATATCGCCAGACATATGTTTAAACATATGTTTGAAAAATATGTTTGAGAACATACCCTTTAGCCCCGACGGTCAAAAACTTCTTGCTACCGTCCGAACCACATGTCATAGGCCTTGTTGTCCAGTGGCCTGTCATAAATGAAAAGAATGGTTCGCGCGCGTGGAGGTACGCCGTTGCACTGCTGTTCATCGCGACCCTCGTATCGGCCCTCTGACTGCTACGGGGCCAGATAAGAAGATGCTACGACAGCTGCCTCGCAGATGCCCTGCCGGGGCATGGCTCTCTGTCGCCCTGATTGCTGCGGTCATCATCGTCGGCGCGGTGCTCTACATGGCCGTGCCACTGGCAGTCGTGACCATGGCGCCAGGGCCCTCGAGGTCGAGGGATTTCGACGCTGACGAGGAATCCGTCGTAATCACCGGCAAGCCCCTGGCCCTCGCATCGGCTCTGACCAAGATGGACCTCGCGTGCTCCATGTTCAATACCGGCCTCAAGCCTTGCACGAGGACAGACCTGATGATAATCGACCCGTTCAACCCAAAGAAGATGAAGCTCAAGGACAGGCTGCTAAGGAGCCACAACGGCACCGCCGACAGGGTGAAGAGGCTGGAGATGCTGGA
>CAVKKO010000083.1:0-8270 GCA_963656905.1 Bacteroidaceae bacterium
GAGCGGATGCCGTTCAGGGAATCGGCGTCGATGCTGCCGTTGACGAAGACCACGGCGTGGGCATCCTGCGGATCGGGCTCGATGAGCACGCGGACGTTCTCTGTGGAGAACGAAATCACGGGCTCCACCTTCACGGAGCGTATGAACCTGGACCCATTGCGCCTGACCTCGTAGCCTCCCTCGTCGTTCTTCGTGAGCACGAACTCGGGCTCTGAATCTGATATCTCCATCAGGACCTTGTGGCCTTTGAAGGACACGATGACGGAGCCTGTGGCTGCCACGGAATGCGCCAGCATCGCCGGGAGCCTGGTGCCGTCGGCGAAGGCGGCAGGGCCGCCCAGCCTGAGGAGCGCCAGGCGCCTCAGATCCTCTTCCATTTGGCACCCTCTGAAGAGTCCTCGAGCGAGAATCCCGCTTCTTTGACACGGTCGCGGATGACATCCGCGAGGTCGTACATCTTGCGCTTCCTGAGCTCCTGGCGGAGGTCGATGAGGATGGACATGACGGCGTCCAGCTCCTCTCCGGTCTCCTCGTCCTTGGGCAGGATGCCGAGGATGCCGTCGAACTCCCTCATCAGCGATATCTGAGCTTCGGCGGTGGAGACGGTCATCGACTTAGATGCCATGGATATGTTGGAGTCCTTCGCCATCTCGAAGAGCACGGCTATGGCCTCGCGGGTGTTGAAGTTGGAGTCCATGGCCTCTTTGAAGCTGCTCCTGTAGCCCTCGATCAGAGCTTCGTCGCAGGCTCCCTCGGGAGCGGTGCGGATGTAGGACTGGAGCTCGCGGTAGTTGTTGACGATCTTCCCGAGGGCGGTTTCCGCTTCCATGATCATGTCCTCGCCGTAGACGAGGGGGCTCATGTAGCCGGTGTTCAGGAAGTAGAACCTGACGGTTTCGGTGGAGTACTTGGCAAGGACGTCCTTGACGGTGAAGAAGTTCCCGAGAGACTTGGACATCTTCTCCTCCTTGCTCATGCCGTGGCCCTTGACCTGGAGCATCCCGTTGTGCATCCAGTAGTTCGCCAGGGGCTGGCCGGTGACCGCTTCGGTCTGGAGGATCTCGTTCTCGTGGTGGGGGAAGATCAGGTCGTTCCCTCCGCCGTGGATGTCGATCTGCTCGCCCAGGTACCTGTAGATCATGGCAGAGCACTCGATGTGCCATCCCGGCCTGCCCTTGCCCCAGGGGGAGTCCCATGAGATCTCTCCGGGCTTGGCGGCCTTCCACACGGCGAAGTCCAACGGGTCCCTCTTGTAGGGGTCCGCGGCGATCCTTCCGGACGAACGTAGGGAGTCGATGGTCTGGTTGGTGAGCCTTCCGTAGTCCTTCACCTTGTTCACGTCGAAGTAGACGCTGCCGTCTTCCGCGGCATAGGCGTAGCCGTTGTCGATGATCTTCTGGACCATGGCGATGATGTCGCCGATGCACTCGCTCGCCTTGGGATAGAAGTCTGCGCGGTTGATGCCGAGCTTCGCAGCGTCCTCGTAGTAGCGGTCGATGTACTTGGATGAAAGCTCCAGGGGTGTGACGCCCTCCTTCTCCGCGCGGATTATGATCTTGTCGTCCACGTCAGTGAAGTTGGTGACGTGGGTGACCTCGTATCCCGAGTACCTGAGGTAGCGGGCGACCATGTCGAAGACGATCATGCTGCGCGCGTGGCCCATGTGGATGTCATCGTAGACGGTGACCCCGCAGACGTACATCCTGACTTTTCCGGGCTCTATGGGCTTGAATTCCTCATCCGAGTTGGTGAGGGTGTTGTGGATCCTGAGCGTCATCGCTCCGCGATGAGCGCTCTTGCTTATAATAATATAGCGGGGGCCAGAAGGCCCGGCGGGAAGCCCCCGCCGGGATAAAAAGCTCACTGGGAGTCCAGGCGCTTCTGGAGGGCGGCGACCTTGGCGCGGAGCATCTCGATCTCGCACTCCATGGAGGCGATGGTGTCTCTCACGGGGTCCGGGAGCTCGTTGTGCATCAGGTCGCAGTCGCAGGTCTTGAGGCCCGCCTTCCTCACAATCTTGCCGGGAACGCCGACCACGGTGCAGTCGTCGGGGACGTCCTTGAGGACCACCGATCCGGCTCCGATGCGGACGTTGTTCCCGATGGTGATGTTCCCCAGGACGGACGCGTTGCATCCGATGACAACGTGGTTGCCGATGGTCGGATGCCTCTTGCCCTTGTTGAAGGACACTCCCCCCAGGGTGACTCCCTGGTAGATCGAGACGTTCTCTCCGACGATGGCGGTCTCGCCGATCACCACTCCCGTGGCGTGGTCGATGAAGAACCTCTTGCCGATCTGCGCTCCTGGGTGGATGTCGCAGCCGGTGAGCTGGTGCGCCAGGGCGTTGACCTCCCTCGCCTCCAGCTTCTTGCCCTCGTTCCACAGCTTGTGGCTGAGGCGGTACATGGAGACAGCCTGCAGCCCTGTATGGAACCTGCGGGCGTCCTCCTCGTTCACGATGGCGGGGTCCTTCTCCATGGCGACCGCCAGGTCGTCCGGGTCGATGTCGTATTGGATCATTGTTCGAACTCTCCGTTGTCCCTTGCGAAGTTGACCGAGGGGCACGGTCCGAAGCAGTCCCTGCAGAATATGCAGTCGTCCTCGTGGATGTGGACCTTCCCGTCCTCCATGTAGAGGGCTCCCGGGTCGCATCTGGCCGCGCACAGCCCGCATCCGACGCACTGCTCCGCCCTGACGATGACCTGGAACGCCTCGTCGATATGGTTCCTGGCGTCGTTCTCCACGTTCGCCTTGCATATGATCGACCCTTCCCTGTAGATCGTCGTGTAGTCCGCGGTTATGTACTCTCCGTCGGGGTCCATCTCCACCACCCATCCGATGGCGTGGCAGAAGGGCTTCACGTTCTCCAGGTTGATGGGCCTGGACAGCGCGGCCTCTATGCTGAAGCCTATCGTGCACGGGGAGTATCCTTCCTGGACCTTCATCGTCAGCGCTCCCTTCTCGGGGACCTTAGTCTGCTTCGTCAATTCAGTCACTTCTTTGCCGGTAACGCGATGGACCTCTTCGCGGATGGATTTCGGCGCGTTCTTCCATCTCCACAGGCCGAAGTCCTTCCACTCCTGCGGAAGGCCCCTGTCCTGCATGTACTTCGTGAGATACTCGTCCCACTGTTCCCATCTGGAGCTGACGCCTGCGATGGCGTCGAACTCCGCCAGGTCCGAGGCGGGGCACAGGAAGCATCCGATGCGGTCGAGCCCGCGCGTGTACCATACGTTGAAAGGTTCTTCCTTGTAGAAAAGGTAGAGCCAAACATGCATGGCGCTCCAGTGCTGGATGGGGGACGCCCCGGTCTGACCGGGAGTCCACGGGTTGCTCCAGATCCTCGGCTTGGCGTTGCGCGCCTCGGACTCGTACTTCCTCTGGCCGATGAACGAGAGCACCCCGTCCGGGAAGTTCTTGTTAATCGCTCCGACCGTAGGCCCGAGCTTGTTGGTCTTGCAGCACCATCTGAAGTCCTTCGCGGGAGGCCCGAAGTAGACCAGGTTACCGAAGAAGGCGTCGGTGGGCGCCTTCTCCTCGATGAGCTTCAATCCATGGAGCCTGCAGATGTCGTGCACATGCTGCACGGTCTCGTCGAACTCCAGGCCGGTGTCCACGAAGAGCACCGGGAGGCTGAGGCCCGCGTCCACGGTGAGGACGAGGGTGGCCAGGGAGTCCTTCCCGCCGGAGAACGAGACGATGGCGGGCTTGCCGACCTTCTCGATCGTGTTCTTGATGAACCCGACCGCCTCGTCGCGGCGCTTGAGTATGACATTCTCGTTGGCTGCCACCACGTCTTTCCATGTGTGGCAGGCGTCCAGGTCCCTGAACTCCTCGGGCTTGTACCATCTGGTCTTGACGGCCACGCCCTTGGTGGATTCCACCATCTCCGGGCCGGTCATCCTGGCCATTCCGGTTCCTACGACTTCTCTGCCGGGGCCGACGATGAGGATCTCGTCCCCGACCTTGATGTCGGGGTCGGCCTCGGTGACTCCGGGAGCCATCAGGTTCTTGCTCTCCCTGACGAAGGGAATCGCACCGGGGTCGCAGAGGACGTACCCCTTGCTGTACGCCTTCCCGATGCGGTATGCCCCTTGCATCCTTGCGACGAACTTCCATCCCGAGCCCATGTCGTAGCGCATGGACCCGATGATGGCCCCGTCGACGATGACCTCGTCCATCCTGTCCAGGGCCGGGGCCTTGGACAGGATGACGGGGTGGCCGTCGGGGAGCACGGCCAGGCCGGTGCCCTCACCGTAGTCCCTGTCGAGAGTCGACCTTATGAGGTCGATGTCGTGCTGGAATGCTGGGCGGGCATCTCCCGGCGGAGTGAGTTGGATCTCCTCCGTGGGGCTGCCGCACACCGGGCACTCCTTGGACTCCAGTATCGGAAGGTTGCACCCGTAGCACCATCTCAGATGATTCTTGCCTAACCGTATAGCTCCCATGATGGCTCCCCAATCGGGTTTCTGTATTAAGGTTCTGTTCAGGACCTCCTGACCGCCACGGCCAGCAGGGAGATGACCATCGCCGCGACCCCGACTCCGATGGCCAGGGTCGTGTTGTCGAATGCGAGCGTGAAGCCGATCCCGCTGCCGTCGTCTCTCTCGGTGTCCTTGTCCTTGTCTTCTCTCTCACTGCCGTCTATTCCGGAATCCTTGTCGGCATCGTCGGCATCCTTCTCCTCGTCGGGGCTGGGCTGGGAGATCTCCTCCCAAACGGCGTAGAGTGCAATGTCGCCTGTCGGCCTGATGGTGTCCCCGTTGAGCTTGGAGACCTTTCCGCCGTCAGTCAGCGACCATCCCTTGAAGCAGTATCCATCCCTGTCCAGCTTCTTGTCCAGGAGCATGTCGCTCCCGTCGACCACCTTCGCCGTTCCCTTGATCTCGCCTTCCGAGTAGTACGAGACCGTGTGGACCGCTTTGTCGGTCCACACCGCTTCGAGCGTAGCATCGGCTTCGAGGGCCAGGCTGCTTCCCTTGACGTAGGTCGCGTTCTGGCAGCTCCATCCGGCGAAGACCTTCCCCTCGCAGACAGGGTCCTCTACATCGATGGTGAACCTGGAACCGTGGTACCCGGTCGCCTCGGCGACCTTGGACTCGCCGTTCATGAATACGACCTTGTGGACCTCCTTGTCCTCCCAGACAGCCGTCAGGACGACATCGTCGGAGAGGGACAGCCTGTCTCCCTTCAGGTAGGATGCTGTGCCGTCGGTCCACTTCCTGAAGTCCTTGGACACGGAGACGGGGTCGTCGATTGCGATGATGACCTCGTCGCCTTCCTTGCACGGCACGATCTTGATGGTCTTCTCGCCGTCCATGAATGTCACTGTGAACTCGTCCAGCGCCCTCCATGCAGCCTCGACGACCATGTTGGAATCGAGGGTGCGGACCGTTCCGTCCGCAACGGCAGCTCCGTCGATCTCCCAGGTCAGGAAGACGAATCCCTCTTTCTCGGGATGCCTGAACTCGATTGTCACCCTGTCTCCGTCGTATCCGGTGCTCTCGTCCAGGATTTCGTCGCCGTCGACGTATTTGACCGTGAAGACGTCCAGGGCTTCCCAGGACGCTGTCATCGTAACGTTTTCCTCGATCTCCAGGGAGTCTCCGATGTTCAGGATCTTCTCGCCGAAGGCCCATCCGAGGAACTTGTATCCCGTCTTTGGAGCCATGTCCTGCCGGACGGTGAACGCGATGCCCTCCTTGGCGATGGCGGTCCCGACCTCGGAGCCGTTGTCCAGGTATGTGACCTTGTGCTCCTCCCTCTCGCTCCACTGGGCGTTGAAGGTCATGCTGTTCTCGGGGGACACGACGTCTCCGTACATGCGCACTGTCCCGTCCGGTCCCTTCCATCCTGCGAAGATCCAGTCCTCGGAGACGGGGTTGGCGAAGTCGATCGTCATCGAGCTCCCCTCCGTGACGCTGAACGTCCTGTCGGTGCCGATGCCGTCTGAGAAGATGATCGAGAATCTGTAGGGCAGCCTCCACTCGGAGGTTATCGTGATCGAGTTGCCGATTACGAACTGCTGTCCGTGCTCGACGACGGCTCCGGCGCACTTCCAGCCCACGAAGACCATGCCTTCCGCGGAAGGGGCCTCATGGGAGAACGTGTAGGTCGATCCGGAATAGACCTCGACAGACTCCAGGACGGAGCCCCTGTCGGTCACGGTGACCGTGTATTTGGGCAGATCGGACCATCCTGTGTAAAGTTCCGTATCGGCGGATACATCCAACTTGTCTCCTCTCACGTGCTTCTCTCCGTCTTCGGAGTACCATCCGTCGAACCTCTTCCCCTCCTGGGAAGGGTCGTCTATGGCGATCTCGAAGGGGATCCCCTCGAAGGCCGTCGCATTGTCAATGACGGTCCAGCCGTCCCTGTAGCTGACGGTGTACTGGGCGCGGTCCCTCCACTGGGACTCGATTGTGATGTTGGATTCCACGGCGAACTCGGTTCCCGACACGATTCCGTCGGTCCATCCGAGGAAGTACAGCGTCTCGGAGAACGGGTCCTCCTGCTGGAACGTGTAGGTCCTGCCGTCGTAGACGTCCGTGCCGGACAAGGTGTTCCCGCGGTCCATGACGGTTACTCTGAAGACCTCGCGGTCCTCGAAGACGGGCTTGACAGACATGTCGTCGTCGACCCTTATCGTCGCGGATGCTGTGATGCCGTCCTTGGACCATCCTATGAGCCTCTTGCCGATCTCCTCGGTCACATCGAGGGTCATGTCGGGCACTATGGTCATGTTGTAGGGTATCGTGGCCTCCGAGAGGACGGATCCGTCCGATTGGAGGTACGTGAGCTTGTAGGTCTTGGTGGCCTCCCAGACGCTGTATGCGGTGTGGGTCTTGAAAACGGCTATCTCCGCGTCGGCAGCGTAGGACACGCCGTCGACCAACCATCCGACATGCGTGTATCCTTCGACGTCCGAGAGCTTGTTGTAGTGGTCCCCGTAGGTGAACCCGATTCTGGTGGACAGCGAAGAGACGTCAGTGCGGTCCGATATGGCGGAGTGGTCCATGACCATGTCGGCCTTCCCGAACACGGCGGTCAGAACGACGCGACCGCCCCAGGAGTTCGCCAGGTCCCTGGTGATCTGCGTCACGAACCCGGATGTGCCTTCGGCCTTCCATCCGCTGAACGTCAGCTCCCCTGCCGTAGCAGTAGGCAGAGTGTAGGGCAGATCGGACTGGTCAAGCAGGATCAGCGGGTCCACGCCCAGTCCTTCGGGCAGGTATATCTCGATATGCCTGAGTTCCATCACATAGTCCGTGGTCCCCGTGGGCGTGAACTTCGCACGGTAGTAAGGGGTGCTGTAATAGTGCTCTGCAACGTCGTCGTCGCCGTTGACGGGGATGATGCTCACATAGTACTGGCTGTCGAATGTTATGCTCACTTCGTTCCCGGATTGGTACATGTACTTGATCGGGCTGCCGGTCTTGCCGCCGATGTCGTCATCGTCGCAGTAGAGCCTGCAGATGCCCGGAACGAGGACGGTCTGTCCGGTCTTCACCATCTGGAGGGAAAGGGAGCTGCCGCTGAAAGCAGTGGAGCTCAGCGTCTCGATGGACCTGAGGTCGACGAACTTCAGCCCGGAGTTCATGAAAGTCCCGTCCTTGATCTCCGTGACGGAGGTCGACCACAAGGGGATGTGGTAGAGGCGGGAAGTGTTCTCGAAGGCGTTCGCCCCGATCGATGTGAGGGCGCTTCCCACGATGATGACTCTCAGGCCGCTGTCTTTGAACGCGTTGTTCCCGATGGAGACCACGTTGGGAGCTTCTATGGAGTAGAGTCCCGTGCAGCCTAAGAAGGCGTTGTTGCCTATGGTCTTGACATCGCTCGACAGGTACACCGTGTTGATCTTGGTGCAGTTCTTGAATGCGTTGTCCACGATGCTCGTCCCTTTGACGTAGATGTAGCTGTAGGTATCGAATTCCGAGTTGGAGTGCGTGGTTCCGCCGTTGACCACGAGGCAGTCATCGGCAAGGATGCGGATGGTCTCCGCATCGGTATCGGAACCGTCTTCCGATGTTATCATGACGTATGTGACCGTGAATATCAACAGGGCCACGCACGCTATGGCGATTGTCTTGTTCGTTCTATCACCCGCTACGGCCGTTCCCGGCCGGCGTATCAACACGTCAAGAGGGGGTATATATGGTGCGCGTGCTCGTTTAAGCTCGGTAGAATCGATACTTAACGGGTATTAATTGCTTTAATCTTCAATAATGTAGGAACAGACCCAGATGCCGACAATGTCCGCATTGTTTTAA